>JANYBL010000036.1 GCA_025360815.1 Burkholderiales bacterium | reverse complement strand
AAAAAACTGGCTGTTTTGTAACCGTAAAACAATAAGGGCAACACCTAAACATAAGTAGTCGAAATAATCATTACGAAAACCAAGACGGTTGCTGCAAGCTGGATAAATGTTTTAGTCACCGTTTCAATTTTTTAAAAATTGGCCGCACTGAACCTAAACCTCAAACCCCTTCAACTTCCTTTTAACCCCCACATTCTTCAGCTTCACATACGCTGGCAACCCACCCTTGTAGGGCGGATAAGCCTCGCCCTCAATCAACGGCTGCATATAGTTGCGGCACTTTTGCGTAATGTGAAAACCGTCCTCAGTAATAAAATCGCGGGGCATTTTCTTTTCATGGTTTGCAATTTCGGTTAATGGTGCAGCGATGATTTCCCATTTGTAGGGCTTGCTGGATTTCCGTTTGACGGCGGGCATGACACCATTCATGCCCTTCATCGCGTACTCAACCGCTGCATTGCCCAAAGCATAGCTTTGCTCGACATCGGTTTTGGATGAGATGTGCCGTGCGGCGCGCTGCAAATAATCGGCTACCGCCCAGTGGTTTTTGTATTTCAATTCGCGTTTGACCAAATCTGCGATCACGGGTGCGACACCGCCCAATTGCGAATGGCCGAAGGCATCGACTAAGCCCGATTCAGCAACGAATTTTCCGTCAAGCCCTTTGATCCCTTCGGAAACGCCAATCGCGCAAAAGCCGTCGCGCTTCACAACCCGGTCAACCTCGGCCAAGAACTTTTTCGGCTCGAACACAATTTCAGGAAACAATAAAATTTGCGGAGCAACATGGCCTGCTTTGTTGTTTTGCGCAAGACCACAAGCCGCCGTGATCCAACCGGCATGACGTCCCATCACTTCAAGCACGAATACCTTGGTGGATGTTTTGCACATCGAGGCGACATCGAGCCCAGCTTCTAACATGCTGACTGCGACGTACTTGGCGACCGAGCCGAAGCCCGGTGAACAATCGGTGATTGGTAGATCGTTATCGACTGTTTTTGGTACATGCACGGCGATCAGCGGATAGCCCATGGACTCGGAGAGCTGCGAAATTTTTAAGCAGGTATCGGCAGAATCGCCGCCGCCGTTGTAGAAAAAATAGCCGATGTCGTGCGCCTTAAAAACCTCGATCAAACGCTCGTATTCACGGCGATTGGTGTCGAGCGATTTTAGTTTATAGCGGCAGGAGCCGAAGGCACCAGAAGGCGTATGGCCAAGGGCTTTGATGTTTTCAAGCGGCTCTTTCGAGGTGTCGATCAGGTCTTCCGTCAACGCACCAATAATGCCGTTGCGGCCCGCATAGACTTTGCCGATTTTTTTCGGGAATTTACGGGCAGTTTCGATCACGCCTTGGGCGGAAACGTTTATAACGGCGGTGACACCGCCGGATTGGGCGTAGAAGGCGTTTCTTGGTTTTTGCGGGGCGGAGTGCTTGGGTATTGATTTGGATGTAGGTTTCGTTGCCATGCAAAAAACTCCGCTGTTGTTTGATTAAGGTGAACAGTTTTAAGCCAAAGCGTTAAAAACGGCATCTCGAATTTCTTCCACCTTGCCCACGCCAGGCACCCGCCGGTACACAGGCGGGGTAGGCAAACTGGCCGCACCTAACTTTGCCCAATCGCTGTAATACGCAATGAGCGGCTCGGTTTGCAGGTGATAGACATCGAGGCGATTTTTTACGGTGGCCTCCAAATCATCTACGCGCTGGACTAGCTCCTCACCCGTCACATCGTCTTTTCCGGCGACTTTTGGCGGATTAAACTTGATGTGATAAGTTCGGCCAGACGGCAAATGCACGCGGCGGCCTGACATGCGCTCGATAATTTCGGCATCGTCCACGGCGATCTCGACCACGTAATCGAGCTTGATGCCCGCCTGTTTCATCGAATCGGCTTGCGGAATGGTGCGGGGGAAACCATCGAACAAGAAGCCGTTGGCGCAGTCGGGCTCGGTGATGCGTTCTTTGACCATGCCGATAATGATGTCGTCGGATACCAACGCGCCTGAATCCATGATTTTCTTAGCAGCGAGACCGAGCGCCGTGCCGTTTTTCACATGGGCGCGCAGCATGTCACCGGTGGAAATTTGCGGGATGCCGAATTTTTCTTTAATGAATCCGGCTTGCGTGCCTTTACCCGCACCAGGGCCTCCGAGCAAAATCAACCTCATTTGGGTTAACCTTTTTATGTAATGTTGTGAGCCAAAATTTAACTCTGAAAATCCGACCTAAAAACTAAAATAACAATGCTGATTTTACCTGTTATTTTTGTGACGTATCGGTTTTGCTCGCTTCATTGCTGTTCTCATTTTGCCTAAAAAGCGCCTGCACCCGCGCCAAATCATCCGGCGTGTCCACGCCGGGCGCGATTTCACCCTGCCATTCGAGCACGGCGATGTTGTAGCCGTGGTACATCGCCCGTAATTGTTCGAGCGCCTCCCATTGTTCGGTCGGCGCGGGCGTGAGGTTGGCATAACATTTCAAAAACGCAGCGCGATAAGCGTAAATACCAATATGCCGTTGCGCAATAAATGCGGCCGGCAAGACCGTTCTATCCACCGAGAAAGCGTCGCGCGCATAGGGAATCGGCGCGCGGCTGAAATACTGTGCGTATCCTTCGCGGTCAGTGACGACCTTCACCACATTGGGATTAAAAAAATCGGCGGCTTCCGAAATAACATGCGATGCGGTGGCAATCGAGGCGGATCGCTTGCCGGCCAGCGTGGCGGCCACTTCGCAAATCAGTTCCGGCGCGATCAGCGGCTCATCGCCCTGCACATTCACAACAATGGTCTCATCATCAAAATGCAAACGCGTCACGACTTCGGCGATCCGATCTGTGCCCTGCGCATGGTCGGGGCTGGTCAACACGGCGGCGAAACCGTGTTTGGTACAGGCGGCGATCACACCTACATCGTCGGTAGCGACATAGACGACCAACGCCCCGCTGGCCTTGGCCCGCTCGGCGACGCGCACGCACATCGGCTTGCCGCCGATGTCGGCGAGCGGCTTGCCCGGCAAGCGGGTGGACGACATTCGGGCAGGAATGACGACGACGAAGGGGACGGCTGGTGTCATGATTAAAGACGCAAAATAATTTACGACCGCTTAGATAAAATTAACGCCCGATTATTTGCGGTCTTCGTCAGCGTTTAAAGCCCGAGCCTCGTCCACCAACATGATCGGAATGCCGTCGCGGATCGGGTAGGCTAAACGCGCTGAATACGATATCAGCTCGGTCTTATCGGGCGACATCGTGAGCGGGCCTTTGGTGAGCGGACAAACTAAAATTTCAAGCAACTTCGGGTCGAGCGCCATGATGTTTTTTCTCAGTTTTTCTTGCGTCGGTTTAATTGGTGAACGATGAAATCATAAAATGCCTCAGGCAAAACCGCATCGATTTGCATTTGCCAGAGTCGCTGCTTGCTGTGGCTAATGCTATTGATGTTGTTATCAACAAACACAGCACATTTTACCGCGTCCTTTTCAGTCATTAGGATAATTTCTGCATCGATATTTGCCAAATCGGCGGCGACAAACGGATGATGGTCGGGGAAGGCGTGGCGCGAAGCCAGCGAAATTCCTAAGCCCGTAAGGTGTGCAAAAAATCGATCCGGATTGCCAATTCCGGCAACGGCGGCAACCCGTTTGCTACCATCTGCGCCTTTGTCTTGAACAATTGCAAGGAACTGTTCGGCTGATAAATTTTCGTTTCCCGATAAGGTGCTGAAGCGTTCGTAGCCATAGCGCATGTCAAAAATAGGTTTGCCGGTTTCGCTCAATAGATTTGCCAAACTCGTTGCGGGTAGGAGCTCTCCGGCATTTTTTGCCTCGAACGCCGCGCCATTGCTCGTGTTTGTTGCGCTCATTGCACTCATTGCGCTCATTACGTTTACTGCGCTCACCGTCCTCAGGTTTGTATTGTTGACGACAATACAATCCACCGTGCTCAACCGCGCAGTGCTTTCACGCAGGGGTCCGGCGGGCAACAAATAGCCGTTGCCCAGGCCGCGTGCGCCGTCAATGACCGCAATTTCGAGGTCGCGTTCAAGCGCGTAATGTTGTAAACCGTCGTCCGAAATGATGGCGTTGATGGCCGGCTTTTCTGCCAGCAGCATTTGCGCGGCCAGAACACGTTGGCGGTTGGCAACCACTGGCGCGGCGCAGCGGGCGGCCATGAGCGTCGCTTCGTCACTTTGTTCACGTCGCCGTTTATAATTTCGGCCCCCGTCCGCAACATAGCCGCGGGTGACGATACCAGCCCTAAAACCTCGCGCCAACAGCGCATTGGCGAGGGCAACAGTGAGCGGTGTTTTGCCCGTCCCGCCGACGCTGATATTTCCCACGATAATCACCGGCACACCAACGTTAGTCTTCGTCAGTAAACGGTTTTGATAAATTGCGCGGCGGATCGCGGTGACGGCAGCAAAGAACCATGAAAGCGGTTGCAACAAGATTTGCCAGCCAGAACGGCGCTGCCATTCCCGACTAAAAAACCGCTCAAACCACGCACGCATACGGTGGCTCCGGCTTGTTCAATGTTTGGTGTTGGGATCTATGATGGAAACGATTACTTGCCGCCAGCCTTGGCCTGGGTCGTAAATGAGATTTTGGTGAAGCCCACCAAACGCGCGGCCTCCATGATGTTTATTACCGCTTGGTGCGTCGCACCCGCATCCGCACCGATCGCGATAACCGGGTCTTTCATGCCGCCGGCCGCGGCAGATTCTTTAAGTGAATTGGCAAGGGATTCCACGCTGGCAAACACAATCGGCGCGCCATTAATAGCATATTTACCGCCAGCATCAACGCCGATGGTCAGCACTTGCGGGCGATCAACGGCCTTCTCGGCAGTTGCTTCAGGCAAATTAATTTGCAATTCAGCAAACTTCGAATAGGTGGTGGTGACGAGCACAAAAATCAAAATCACCAACAACAGATCGATCAACGGAATAAAGTTGATTTCTGGTTCTTCGCGCACGCGGCCGCGGCGAAAATTCACTTGCGGTCTCCGTGCAAGGTTTCCACTAATTTAATGCCCTGCTGCTCCATGTCGACGACCATCGTGTCAACTTTACTGCGAAAATGGCGATAAAAAATCAGCGCCGGAACGGCCACCGCAATACCACCCGCCGTGTTGTAGAGGGCGACAGAAATGCCGTGCGCCAACTGCGCAGGATTTTGACCCTGCGGCCCAGACGCACCAAAAATATCGATCATACCAATCACGGTGCCGAACAAACCCAACAACGGCGCAACAGTCGCAATCGTGCCCAAACCGTTTAAGAAACGCTCCATCTCCACCATCACCGCGCGGCCAGTTTCCTCCATCGATTCTTTCATGATTTCGCGTGATGATTTCACGTTTGCAATGCCCGCTGCAAAGATGCGCCCCAGAAAAGAATTCTCGCTTAATTTTTCGACCAAATCAGGCGATGCACCCTGCGCGTTGAACGCCTGAACTGTGTCGCTAAACAAATTTTCTGGCAAGACCGAACTGCGGCGCAATGTCCAAAAGCGCTCACCGATGATCGCGACGGTAATGACTGAGCATAAAATGATTAGCCAAATCGTCCAACCGGCAGCTTGAATAATAGACAGCAATTGAGACTCCTGAAAAGTGGGGGTGGCATGTTGGATCGCGAAAAACACATTTCATTCAACCAACGTCAACGCAGGTGGATAGCAATACACCGTGCGCCAAAATAAAATGGTATCGTAAATGTGACTCGCACTTTAGCGTATCCCGCCCCTACTTCACAAGGGCTATCCACCCCATTGCCAACGCGACGCAAAGCAATGGTGCCTCAAACCCTAGGCGGGGCGGGCACTTTTCGCGAAAGTCCCCACCCCGCCTAGGGTTTTAGCCCGTTGCAATATTTCATCCACAATCGCTGTGGATAACTCTGTGTATTTTGTCGGGGCATATCACCTAAGTCACGAAACTGTAACGGTTTTTTCCAGTTCGCCTAATTTTTGCACGCTACTCGCAGTCCAATAAAATCAACGGCTTAGCGATTCTTGCTCTCACGACCGTCATCCCACGCCGTCCTTCACACAAGCTGGGAGCGTATTTCATTTCGTTATATTTCAAAAATTATTCACCTATTGATAGACAATACCGTAACGCGGGCAATACACTTTCTCGATCGAGGTCATCACTTGAGGGCCGACAAAGCCAAGGCGATAACAATGGTGATGCTGGCAATGGTGATGCTGGAAATTCGTGATGCTGGAAATTCGTGCCACTCATTCCATCTTAAGGGTAGCGATACACAGTTGCCGGACAAAAACGGCAACCACCTAAAGTCAAGAGCATCCAACGCAAAAAGCGACGCAACATGTCCAATCCATCCAAGCCATCTGCTCCAAGTTCTTTGACCGAAACGTCCGTTGCAAATGCGAAAACGGTTCTCCAAGAAAATAACCGCGATATGGATCAGCGCTTTCCGATGTTAGCGCGCTTCCTTTTTGGCATCATGAGTGTGTTTTGGGCTGCATTTGGCTGGATTATCATTTTGCAGGGCAGCTTTTCCGGTCACACACGGCAAAGCAAATCAGTTTATGTGGACGGTAGCGGCGCGTTTGGCATGGCCTCGTTAGCGTTCGCATTTGCGGCATTGGGCGTACTCGTTTTACTGCGCGTTTACGAGCGCAAATGGCCGCATTATTTGACGGCGATGGTGCTGCTCATTATCCCGCCCATCGCGTTTGTATTGATGAAGACGTAGCCGCCAACTATCCTGCTAAACTGCAGCGCAGACAGCTGACAAAAGAGCGACGCCTGCCGCAAAAAACATCCGCTATCGGTGCTACCATTTACGGTATGAATTCCGATGACGATTTGCCGCTTTTTTCCCAATTAACGGGAGCGCCACAAGGCGCCACTGCTCCCGTCACCCACAAACGTCGTGAGGCCGGGGACGCCCGTAACATTAATGCAAACAATGTGATTGCAGTCTCCGAATTAAACCGCCGCGCACGGCAAATTTTAGAAGGGAATTTGGAATTGTTATGGGTTTCGGGCGAGCTCTCGAACGTCATGCGCGCGGCCAGCGGACATTATTATTTTTCGCTCAAAGACGACCAAGCTCAAGTACGCTGCGTCATGTTCCGCCAACGCGCCTCGACCATCTCGTTCACGCCTGAAAATGGCATGCAGGTTGAAGTCCGTGCCCTGCCATCATTGTACGAAGCGAGAGGTGAATTCCAGTTGGGCGTGGAAACAATGCGCCGCGCCGGACTGGGCGCTTTGTTTGAAGCCTATGAACGACTCAAAGCGCGTTTGGCTGCGGCCGGGCTGTTTGATGAAGCGCGCCGAAAACCGTTGCCATTTTTTCCAAAAACAATTGGCATTGTCACCTCGCTGCAAGCGGCCGCCTTACGTGATGTGATGACCACGCTGGCGCGGCGGGCGCCGATGATTTCGGTCATCTTGTATCCGACACTTGTACAGGGCAGCACTGCCGCGACTGACATTGCGCGGGCGGTTGATCTTGTTCGAACCCGCGAAGAAGTCGATGTGCTCATCATCTGCCGGGGCGGTGGCAGCATTGAAGATTTATGGTCATTCAACGAAGAGACGGTCGCGCGCGCGATCATTCGCTTGCAAAAGGACACCATGATTCCCGTCGTATCCGGCGTCGGTCATGAAACTGATTTTACGATCTGCGATTTTATTGCCGATCAGCGGGCGCCCACGCCGACCGCCGCAGCCGAATTGGTCTCGCCCGATACCGAGCAGCTAAGGGCGCAGGTGGCAAATGTGACCCTGCAATGGCGCCGCAACATGCTGCGCAAACTAGCAGCGCTTCAACAGCACCTAGATCACGCTACACGGGGATTGTTATCCCCCACCGAGCGCTTGGCGCGGACGCGGGAACGGCTACATCACGCCGCCGCACAGATCGACCATGCAATGCGCTCGCAACTGGATCGGTGCAATCATCAATGGCGCTTAAATCGCCAACGATTTTTCAATGCCCGACCAGACATCGAACAACGCTCCGCCCAACTCTACCAGCGTCGCGATCAATTAAAATCGGGGTTGCATCGCCTACTGCATGAGCGAAAAAATAGCCTCGATCAAGCGCGGCGAAATTTAAATTTGCTCTCACCCGGTCATGTACTCAAACGCGGCTACAGCATCGTCGAATTCGAAGGCAGCGTGTTGCGGGATGCTGGTGCAGTAGCGGCTGGCGATGTACTGGCGATTCGGTTGGCAAAGGGGCGGGTCAAAGCGCAGGTGACTGAAACGAACAGCGATTAACGCGAACAAGGCCATGCCGGGACTTGCGTGACGCTGCCACTAAGCGTACTGTTTCCAGTTCATCAACAACAATCTGGAGGATGTATGGCGAAGAAAGAATCTAAAGCAAAATCGGCTTCGGTTTATAAAGTCATTGAATTGGTTGGCATTAGCGAAACCTCTTGGGCGGATGCGGCTAAGAACGCGATTGCAAGCGCCAGCAAAACGCTACGCGATTTACGGGTGGCAGAGGTGACGAAGCTGGATGTGAAAATCGGCAAAGGCGGCGAGCTGATTTATCGCGCCAAGATGAGTTTATCGTTTAAGTATCACGGCGAGTGATGCTGGTTTAAAAACGCGGCAACGCCCGCGCTGACTGTCTCGGCCAGATCTGGCCTGAGGCAGTCAATACTTTCCACGTTTGCCATACCACGCAGCCACGTCATTTGCCGCTTTGCGAGTTGGCGGGTGGCGATGATGCCGGTTTCGCGCAACTGATCACCGTCAATCCTACCATCTAAAAACGCCCACGCCTGGCGATAGCCCACGCAACGCATCGAGGGCATATTAGCGTCCAATTCAAAGCGTTCGCGTAGCCGGCGAACCTCATCGATCAAGCCTGCTGCCAGCATTAGGTCGAAACGATCCGCGATGCGCTGATGCAGCACCGCGCGATCCGCTGGAATCAGGCCGATCGTCAGCGACGAGTAGGGAAAGTTTCCAGTCCCCGCGTGGATTGTCTCCGGTTGAGTGTCGCCACCAAAAACGCCAACACTGGCGGGGCTTTCCGCGGCCTTCGCGTGATCGGAAGTAGGACGATTTTGTAATGCCGATATCGGCTTGCCGGTAATCAAAAAAACTTCAAGCGCGCGCAAAATTCGCTGCGTGTCGGCAGGTTTTAAACGGGCCGCCGTGACCGCGTCCACGGTGGCCAACTCGGCATACAAGGTGGGCAATCCATCACGCCGCAAACGTGTGTCCAGCAATTGCCGGATGGCTGGATCAGCCGCGGGCATGTCGCTCAAACCATCAATCAGCGCTTTTACGTACAACATCGTGCCGCCCACCAATAACGGCGTGTTACCGCGTCCATGAATTGCGCGAATCGCCGCCTGCGCATCAGTGCAAAATCGCGCAGCAGAATAGGACTCGGGCGGATCAATCAAATCAATCAAGTGATGCGGATAACGCACCAAGGTCGCCGCATCCGGCTTGGCGGTGCCGATGTTCATCTCCCGATAAACGAGCGCCGAATCGACGCTGATTAATTCAACCGGAAATTGATCCGCCAGCGAAAGCGCCAGCGCGGTTTTGCCGGCGGCGGTGGGGCCGAGGATGAAGAGAACGGGCGGTGGCATTTTGTATAGTTGATGTTGGATTTTGATTCAGCGATACGTTGGGCGGGGGTGGAATACCTTCGTGATGAGGGGCGAGGCGTTAGGGGCGAAGCGTTAGCAACGAGGAACCGGTGGGTCGACTTTACCCTCGCATCGGTCTTCACCCTCAACACCTCTCTCTTCACCTCCCGATCCACGCTCCACACGCCTCACCCCCGCTCCTCTCCTCGTGAGGCAACATTCACCTTCCCCGCATAAACAGCTTGTCTAAATCCCCTAACGCGAACTGATACCAGGTCGGGCGGCCGTGATTGCACTGGCCGGAGCGTTCAGTCGCTTCCATGTCGCGGAGCAACGCGTTCATCTCCGGTATGTTCAGTATCCGATTCGCCCGCACAGCCCCGTGGCAGGCCATAGTGCCTAAAATTTCATCGCGTTTCTCGGTCAGCGCATATGATTCGCCGTGTTCAGCCAAATCGTCAATCAGCTCACGGATCATCGCGGTGGCATCCAAATTCGGCAGCATGGCAGGCACCGCACGAATCGCCATTTCGGTAGGCGAAATCGCGGCAATTTCGAAACCGAGCTGGGTAAAAAACGCTTGGTGTTGCTCGACCAAGGCCATCTCGCGCGAGGCCAATGCCAAGACAATCGGCGCAATCAACGGCTGGGATGCGATATTCGTTAGATCGAGTGCATTTTTGAGTTTTTCATAGACGATGCGTTCATGCGCTGCGTGCATATCAACCAGCACTAGGCCTGATGCGTTTTGCGCCAATATGTAGATGCCGTGCAGCTGCGCCAACGCGAACCCGAGCGGTGGCAGCCCGTCTTGATGCGATCGAGTTGCTGCGACATTTGGCGCAGCCGCTTGGCCTCGCAACACCTCATAGAACGCGTTTGGCTCGCGCGCCAAGTTGGCGTAAACGCTAGCATTGGCGGGTGTTTCCATGGCATTTAGGTTGGAGAAGACCGTCTGACGGGCATGTTGCCAATTGGACGTTGTCGTTTCCTTCGGCGCTTGGCTGTCGGCCTCTGAATACATCGAAACCGGGTTGCTCGTAGCGCCGCCACTGACCCAATCACCCGGATTCGCCAACGCCGGAGAAGTTTCCGCTGCGGTTCGCGAGAGCGCTTTGTTTAACGCATGGAATACAAACTGATGCACTGCGCGCGAATCCCGGAAACGAACTTCCGATTTGGCGGGATGTACATTCACATCCACCATCGCCGGATCAAGCGAAATAAATAACGCATAAGCCGGCTGGCGCTGGTGATGCAACACATCGGCGTATGCCACGCGAATGGCATGCATGAGTAATTTATCGCGGACAAAACGACCATTCACAAACAGATATTGCCGATCGCGCCCGGCCCGCGAATAACGCGGCAACGCGATCCAACCGGAAATCGAAAATGTCGGCGTGCGCTCATCAATTGCAACACTGGCTTCGGCGAACTCTTTGCCCATCACCGCGGAAATACGCGCGGGGGCGTGTTGGCTCACCGAAAAATCGCCGCCCGTCGCCGCTTCATAACGCCAAATACGCCGTCCGTTGTGGGTTAGGCTAACAGCGATATTCGGCACTGCAATCGCAATCCGCATTGCGATGTCTTCGCAATGCCCAAACTCAGTCCCTTCGGTTTTCAAAAATTTGCGGCGGGCCGGGGTATTGAAAAATAAATCCTCCGCGCTCACCACCGTACCTTGCTGCAAGGCTGTTGGTTCGATCGTTGATAGGTCCCCGCCCAAGGCTTCAATCTTCGCGGCATGTTCGGCACCCTCGGCAATACTGGCAATCGTTAAACGCGAGATCGCCGCCAAGCTGGCCAATGCTTCGCCCCGGAAGCCCAAGCTCGCCACCCGCTCCAGATCATCGAGCGCGCGAATTTTACTGGTGGCATGGCGTGCCAGCGCGAGCGGTAGCTCGTCGGCAGCGATCCCGCGACCGTTATCGGCCACTTGCAAGCGCTTAACGCCGCCCTGCACCAGATCAATGTCGATACTGGTCGCGCCCGCGTCCAAACTGTTTTCGAGAAGCTCTTTCAGCGCTGCAGCCGGGCGCTCCACCACTTCACCGGCGGCGATTTGGTTAATAAGCAGTTCGGGCAGTACCTTGATTGAGGGATGGGAGGACACGTTACGGGGACGCAAATAAACGAAAATAATGGTGGGAACTGAGACCGATAAACTGCGCCGTACATACGCGATAGCCGAGAGCAACAGGATTCATATCTGTAATTTTAATATGTAACACTCTTAAATGCTGCTCTGTCCCTATTCTAGCCTGCCGATCCCTTGCTATTAAAAGCAATATGATGGATCGGCACGGGTGTTTGCCGATTTGGCGGTAGGTGGTTGTAGAGCCAGTAATTTTACGACTTGACGCGACATAACTTAAAGGCTATGTTCAAGGCTTAATCGTTATTGAAAACAACAAGATACGCGCAATAGTTGAGGAAATAATTAAAATTTAAGATTGTGTTCAATACGTTGCTCAATAACACCATAAATACACGCTGAAAACACGCTGAAAACACGCTGAAAAAACGTTCGGCATCGCAATCGGCGTGGCGTCAAGCGCACTTTTAAAGTCGTTACCAATTCAACAAAACACTGCAGACGTGAAGTACGGCTATTGCGCAATGGATTCACTAACAACAGGATCGCAACCCGTGTCAACTATTCCACCGGCCACACCACCCCCCCTCGAGCTACCGCAAAATGAGCCCGCCGGGATTTCCTTTCTAGGCACGACGTCGGCACAGGACCGCATTTTTGCGGCGCAACACATCTACGCTGAGCAGGTACGGCTGCTTTTTCGGTTTTCACTGGTTGGCTACTTGGCCGAACTGCTCGTCACGTCTTTACTCGGCGCGATTCTCTGGAATGAGCTGGGTGAGCGGCCGGTTTTATTTGCCTGGTTTGCCGCTGCGTTTGTCGTGATGATCGGTCGCTACGCACTATACAAATTTTTTATCGGCGCGAACCCTGCGCAGGACAAACTGGCCGCTTGGGAGCGACGTTTTTTTGTAATGGCTTTGACGATGGCGGCATTGTTTGGCGTAATCGGCTCGGTGTTATTGCCCAAGTCAGGCCCGACACAATTGCCAGTAATGATGTTGGTGGCGCTGCTCTCAACTGGCTCGGTTGCCTACTTCGCCCCACACAAATCGCTGTTTAGCTACGCCACCTTTGCGGCGCTTTTGCCGATGGGTGTGTTAACGATGGGCTTCGGCGACCGCTTTGGCACGCTGTTAGGTGCGGCAATTTTAGTTTTGATGGGTCTGTTGGTGGCGGTACACAGCAAAGTGCATTTGGCACTGCGCGATGCGCTCGCGGCACGACTCGACAATGTATTAATCGCCATGCGCTTAGCGGAAGAAAAAGGGCGGGTGGAGGCCACCCAAAAAGCACTTGATTTGGAGTTGAGCGATCGCCAAAAAGCGGAGCGCGCTGAACTCATGGCATTGCAACGCTTGAAACTGCACCTCGAACGCACCCCATTGAGCGTCATAGAGTGGGATATGGAATTTCGAGTAGCCACTTGGAACCCGGCTGCTGAAGCGCTGTTTGGCTATTCTGCCAGCGAGGTTTTTGGCGAATCGGCCTATATGTTTGTGCAAGGCGCCAAAGACGGCGAGCGTCTGGCAAGTATGTGGATGGAGCTCATGCAGACCAAAGGTTCCACGCAAGTGTCAATGGCGAATAAAAATAGCCGTGGCGAATTGGTGCATACCGAGTGGTACAACACCCCGCTGGTTGACAGCAAAGGTTTGATGATCGGCGTCGCTTCACTGGTGCAGGACGTGACCGAGCGTTTGAACACAGAGCGCACCATTCACTACATGGCGCACCATGATGCACTTACCGGGCTCCCGAATCGCCGCTTGATGCAGGACCGTCTCAATCAGGCGATTTTGTCGGCAAGGCGTGCGCAACGCCATGTGGGGCTGTTGTTCGTTGATTTGGACCGGTTTAAACTGGTTAACGACACACTAGGACACGAGACAGGCGACTACGTGCTGCGTGATATCGCCAAGCGCCTGACCAAGGTTGTACGCGAAGGCGACACCGTGTCGCGCGAGGGAGGTGATGAATTTGTGATCGTCCTGCCCGATCTTGATAAACCCGAGGCCGCACAATTGGTCGCCAATAAAATTTTGATCGAGCTGACGAAGCCGTTTGAGGTTTCTGGCCATGAGTTAACCGTTACCGCTTCGATTGGCATTTCGCACTATCCAAACGACGCTACCGATGTGCAGCATCTACTCAAGCACGCCGATTCGGCGATGTACCAGGCCAAAGATGCTGGGCGCAACACCGCGCGGTTTTTCACCAGCGATCTAAATTTTTTACTGTCCAAACGCCTAGAAGTCGAATCGCGTTTGCGGCGCGGGATCGAGCGCAATGAATTTTTTTTGCGCTATCAGCCGCAGGTTGAATTCGCAACGGAGCGCATCATCGGATTGGAAGCGTTGTTGCGATGGAACGACCCGGTTCATGGTGAAATTTTTCCGAAAGACTTTATATCAGTAGCCGAGGAATTAGGCTTGATTGTTCCCTTGGGCGAATGGGTTTTCCGCAACGCCTGCCAGCAAATCCAAGAATGGGATCGGGCGGGCTTTCGGGATTTCAACGTGTCGGTTAATTTAAGCCCGCGCCAATTCGTGTCGCGCAAATTGCTGCCGTCGATGAAAACTGCGCTGATGGAAACCGGCATTAATCCCAAGCGTATTGATCTTGAAATTACCGAAACGATGGCGATGCGAAACCTTGAACAGTCGATCGAAATTCTGTCTGAGCTGCGCCGCATGGGCGCAACAGTATCGGTAGACGATTTCGGTGTGGGCTATTCTTCGCTGGGACAACTACGCCGTCTGCCCGCTCAAACACTAAAGATTGATCGCAGCTTTATCTCTCAAATCCCGGACGACCCCAATAGCAGTTCGATTACCGAAGCCATTATCGCGATGGCCAAGCGACTACAATTGCGCACGATCGCCGAGGGGGTTGAAACCGCCGCTCAACATGAATTCTTAAGGGCGAGTGGCTGCGATGCGTTCCAGGGGTTTTACTTCGCCAAACCGCTGACGGTAGCGGAAATGACCGTATTGCTGCGGTCGAAACAGATCGCCGTCTAGGGTTTAGCTCAAATGGTTCATGCGAAAATTAGCGGCGTGAGAGGCGCGTTGGATTGTGATGGCGTTAGGGAGCTAGGCGTTGAGAAATATCGACGGCAGTAAAATTTTTGCTTCACTTACTTCTTCTAACTGACAACGCCCTCGCCTCCCACCTAAAAACTACATTTTCTCCCCGGCAATCACTCGCGCCAACAATTCCTGCGTGACCACGCCCGTTTTTTGATAAGCGATTTTTCCAGCCGGATTGTAAACAATAGTCGTGGGCATACCCTTCATTTTGCCAAAAAATTTCTCGTTGGCGTCTGTACCCAACACCAGCGGATAGGTATGGCCGATTTTTTTGGCGAATGCTTTTACTTTAAGGGCATCCACGTTCGCGTTGCCGGTTTCATCCCAATCCAGCGCAATCCCCAGCACCCGGACTTTTTCCCCCTGCGTCGCGATATTGGGATTGGCAGAAATAGCAAAAGCAGCAATATCGGGAATTTCCTTGATGCAAGGCGGGCACCACGTCGCCCAAAAATTCACCACCACCCATTTGCCCTTTAAGTCTGCCAAGCGCTGCGGCTGACCGGTAGTATCTGTTAGCTGGAACGCTTGGGCGGTGCCTGCACCGATGAAGAGCGCAATACCGAGAATAGTAGCGGCCATGCCAGGCAGGGAGCGAAGCTGAATACAAGGTTTGTCGATCAATTCTGGTGACATTTGGTTCTCAATTGGAAAAGATTGATGGAAGTCTCTGTTAAACTTTGAAACATCATAAAACGCCGTCAGTAGTTTTGGGTTAAACAATGACAATAGTGGCTTAAGTGTCCACCACCGTGATCATTGCGATGACCATTACTACTACCATAACGCACAACAGCAAAAAAAGTTGAGGAGGATGAATGGCAATAAACCTCTCAGTACCGACAGCCACAACAAGTTTACCCAAAGAGATTGAAACGAATCCAAAAAAAGCACGACTCTGGGTGGAATCGTTGCCGCTCACCAAAACGGTTGAATCTGCCGATAGCATGGTTCACGTTTTGGAATCAATTAACCGCGGCAAAATGGGCGTGGATGAGCGGGTTGAGCTATTCGAAATTTACCGACCGGTCATTGCGGTCTTGCTAGACGAGCTCGAAGCAATTTACGCCTGCAGCCCGCTGCCCCTTCCCGCCAAGCAACTTCAAGCGTTTCAAATGTCGAATCGGCTGCTGATCGAATGCGGTTATTCATACAAAATATGGCTGACGGAAAAAACCGGCAAGATGATCGTCTTCAACGCCAAGAAAAACATGCCGTTGCCGCTTCACCGCACGCTTTGTTTTTTGCGATCACGCATGATCCAATGCTACAAAACCTACCACCCCGTTCCGGCCGGCGTTTGGCAGGAGGCCCACACTCTCTATCTCTATGCAGAGCAGCAGGGTCTTGGGGCCGAGGGCGACGCTGAATCCAAATCATCGATCGTGGATGTGTATGTAGAGATGCTCATGCTGGCGATGGCCGACCCGTATCGCCTCATGCACAAAGAGGTAGAGCGGGCTCATGATGTGTTGAAGCAAAATCGCGGTTTGGTCAGCATTCTCAGTAGCGCCGAGGGGGTCAATCCGCAGCGCTTGTTTGTGGTTGCACTTGATGGCGACCAAGCTCCGAAAGTATTGATTCAGGGCAACGCGCCACCCGCCGGACAAGTTTTGCGTTTGATTGACCCGACCCGTTTGGCCGATAAGCTGAGCCAAAAACTAAAATCAGCCAGCAACATCAACGCCGCGCAAAGCCGCGCCACGCACGATCTCAATGATTTAACCGCACGCTTGATTCGCTTGTGGGGCGATCCGCCCAAGCGCATGTTCCGTCGCAATCCGGCCGACTCCGGCGTGGCGCTTTGCAGTGGGATCAAAGCGATTTCGTATTTTGCCGAATTAGCTTCAAATGAAAATCCCGAAGCCGATGCGGAGGCAATTCGCGAAGGCCGCACGATTCCATTATTAAAAATACCGAGAGACCCGATGTCGCAAACGATCGGGGTTGAGGAATGGCAGGTGCTGAACCAAAGTGCAAACGGCGTTCGTCTGCATCGTGAGTCCGGGGGTAGCGTCGGCGTCACGGTCGGCGAGGCGGTTGGTATTCGGTTTGTGGGCGGGCGTAGCTGGAACGTCGGCGTCGTGCGCTGGCTGACGTTGCTCCATGGTGATGCATTAGAGTTTGGGGTGGAACTGATATCACCCACCGCGCATAGCATTACCATTGAGCCTACCATGGGCTCGGGTGGCACCAAGCCGATGGCCGCGCTGTTGATCGCGCCGGTCTCGGGCGAGGCTTTTGCCGACACCGTTCTCACCACGACGGAAGTTTTTTCTGACCTGCGCGAGTTTGAGTTAGTCGACCATGGCGAAAGTTCGCTCGTCCGAGCGACAACCTTAATTGAACGCACATCGCGGTTTGATTTATTCCAATTTCAGCCGTCGTAGTGCTGGCGGCTGGTGATGCCTTGTAACTAAGATGCCGATCTGGCCGTTTGTGAGCTTTTTTAACGACACGAAACGTTAGGCATCAAGCGCTTGCTGGATCAGCTGATCGGTTATTTCTGTGCGTGGCTTGTTCAGCCGAAAGGCGGCTTCGCCGTTGCTCCTCACGCGCACCAAATATTGCGCCTTAACCAAGCAATCCAAATTGTCTTCGGCTTGGTCAATCGGCTGTTTCGCAACAATCCGTAACGTTGAAAAATCGAGCTCGATTGTACCGGCCGATTCCTGGGGATTTGCGCTGGCATCCCCAGCCAGCGCATCGATCATCGCCACTGCCGCGCGCAAACGCTCAAGCGGATCGTTTGCCTGCGCATCCGGATGGCGAAAATACGAAAACGTGGCCGTTACCTCCGCACCAATCAACACCACGATCCAGCAGCAAAATAACCACACCAAAAATATCGGCACACTGGCAAAAGCGCCATACACAAGGCTATACGTGGGCATCCCCACCACGTACGCCACAAACAGATGCTTAGTCATCTCAAACAGTAGCGCAGCGAATAGCCCCCCTGCCAGCGCATGCGTCGCCGGCACGTGGCGATTTGGGATAATGCGGTAGGCCAAAATCAACGCAACGGTAGTCAGTAAAAACGGCACGACCCGCAGTACCAGCGCATCCAGCAGGGGCACGGCCCGATTCAAATCGGTAAAATCGTTTGTAAAATCCAGTACAAACGATGTTGTCCACAAACTCGCGCCGATCAGCAGCGGTCCAAAAATGAGCAGCATGACGTAAGCCGCGAGCCGTTTAAACCATGCGCGCTGATTACGGGTGCGCCAAATATCGTTGAAAACACTATCAATGGTGAACAACATCGTGACGGCTGAAACAATAATCATGACCAAGCCAATAAACGTGAGTTGGGCGGCATTTTGGGCGAATTGTTCCAAATAAATTGACACCACCTTGCCCGCCGCTTCCGGCACAAGATTCTTAAAAATAAATCCCCTCAGCAGCACCACAAGCTGCTGTGTGGCAGGAACTTCGGCGGCGAGTGTCAGCACTACGGTAAGAATCGGAACCAAGGCCAATAAGCTGGTGTAGGTCAAACTACCTGCCACCGTTAAACAGCGATCCGCCACTAAGCGCCGCCCGACAAAACGAAGGTATAAAAAAATATGTTTGAGTAGCTGGAAAAAATTCATGGGTGGTGCTTTACGGTGGAGAATGATTATTCGATGATAGACAACAAATTGCGAGCAGTAATGTACATTAGGCTGCCTCGTATAATAGGATACAAATGACAGTGTCTTCTGAGCTGACTGTTTTCCGACTCATGATTTAGGGAACATTATTTTTTCTATTGCTACCGCGTCCGCTGCACTCGCTGTACGTGCCGGACGTGGTAAAGGCGCTTTACTTGCTGCACACGCTCCAGACGCTCTGCATTTTTTCGCTCAACTTTTTGTACTAATGTTAAGGTTATCGTATGTCCGATATTTTGGTTCTTTATTATTCTCAGGCGGGCAGCGTTCGCGAACTGTCACGGCATGTTGCGCTGGGCATTGAGAGCACATTCACCGAAACCGGCATGAGTGCGCGCGTGCGTACCGTGCCGAAAGTTTCGACCATCATTGAGGCGACCGCGCCGGAAATACCCGCCGATGGCCCGCCATATGTGACGCTGGAAGATTTGCGCGAGTGCGTTGGTTTGGCGATGGGCTCGCCCACGCGATTTGGCAATATGGCTGCACCGCTAAAGTATTTTCTAGACGGTACGGGTGGCGATTGGATGCGCGGCTCGTTGGTCGGCAAGCCGGGTGCGGTCTTTACCTCGAGCGCCTCGATGCACGGGGGCCAGGAATCCACCTTACTGACCATGATGTTGCCACTATTGCATCACGGTATGGTGATTGTCGGTATTCCGTTTTCGGAACCCGAATTGACAGCAACCCGCGAAGGCGGCACGCCTTATGGCGCAAGCCATGTGGCGGGCGGGGCGGGCAATTTGCCGGTGACAGAATCGGAGAAAAAATTGGCGTTTGCATTGGGCAAACGGTTGGCGATCATTGCCGCGAAATTAGCGACGGATGTGGCCCCATGAGCACGAACTTCTATCGTTATTCAGCATCGGCTTCGCTGATCGCATTAATCGCGCTCTGCGTGGCTTGGGAGGCTGTGTTGGCACCCATTCGTCCGGGTGGCTCATGGCTGATATTGAAGGCGTTACCGCTTCTTCTGCCGCTATTTGGAATCCTGCGCGGCAAGCGCTATACCTACCAATGGGGATCGATGTTTGTGCTGTTTTATTTTACGGAAGGCGTCGTGCGCGGGTGGTCCGATAAGGGCTTGACGCAATCGCTAGCACTCACAGAGACAGCGCTGGCGGTCGCGTTTTTTATTGCCGCCATTTACTACGCCAAACTCACAGCACCAAGCAGGTTGGCCGGTCAGCAAGTCAATTCTTAGCGTTCTTGTTGTGGAATCTTTCGTTCAATGCCACCACAAAAACCGGCAACACACTAATAACAATAATTCCGATCACGATAAAGCCTTGATTCGCTTTTACCCATGGAATGTTGCCGAAAAAATAGCCCAAGTAAGTAAGTGATGCAACCCACACTGCGCCACCGGCAATGTTGTAGAGCGCAAATTTGCCATAGGTCATGCGCGACATACCTGCCACAAACGGGACGTAGGTGCGCAAGATGGGCGTGAACCGCGCCATGATAATCGCCGCACCGCCCCATTTTTCGTAGAACGCATGGGCGCGGTCGAGGTGTTCTTTTTTTAAAAATCGCGCGTTGTTATCTCTAAAAAATTTGGGCCCCACCCATGCACCAATCCGGTAGTTGAGTGCATCGCCCAAAATCGCGCCGATGATGAGCAACACCACCATCACATTTACATCAAGCACATTGCCGGGGGTACTGCCGACGGCGGCCAATGTGCCCGCGATAAACAACAGAGAATCACCAGGCAAAAAGGGCGTAACGACCAAGCCGGTTTCGCAAAAAATAATTGCAAACAAAATTACGTAAACCCAAATACCGTAGTTTTGGATGAGTACCGCCAGGTGCTTGTCCAAATGAACAATCAGATCCCAGATCGACAACAAAAAATCCATGGTGCCTCATTAAGAAAAAGTTAAACCCGACATCTGGCGCGGAGTTTCAAGACTTTTAGCCTTGAGGGCCGCGTCGATGCTTGAGTTTTAATCAAAAAGAAGCCCGCAAAAATTGCGGGCTTGTTCATCGTCGAGTCTGCTGGAGGTGCAACGCGTGAGGCAAGAGAAAATCAAAACCGGATCAACACTACGGCGCGGCTGAAATGACTTCCGGTTCACCTTCTTTCTTTTTCTCAGTTTTCACAAAATCTTCGCGCGACACACCGAGGTATCTTGCCAACGGGCACGCCACCAACACCGAAGAATAAATACCGAAGCAGATGCCAATCGTCAGCGCCAAGGCAAAATTATGCAACGTTGGGCCGCCCAGAATCAGCATCGCCAGCACCATCATTTGCGTCAAACCGTGGGTGATGATGGTCCGAGAAATGGTGCCGGTAATGGCGGCATCAAAAATTTCTTCTGTCGTTGCTCTACGCATTTTGCGGAAATTCTCGCGGGCACGGTCAAATACCACCACCGATTCATTCACCGAATAACCCAAAATCGCCAACACCGCTGCTAATACCGGCAGCGAAAATTCCCACTGAAAAAATGCAAAGAAACCCAAAATAATCACCACATCATGCAAGTTAGCGATGATGGTTGCAACTGCAAAACGCCACTCAAAACGAATCGCCAAATAAGCCATAATGCCGATACAAACAAACAGCAACGCCATCGCGCCATCGGTTGCCAGCTCTTTACCTACTTGGCCGCCAACGAAATCATTGCGCACGAGGGTGGCCGACGCATCAACCGATTTGAGTGATGTCATCACTGTATCTTTCAGCTTTTCCATCGCTTTATTTTGATCCTCGGCGCCTTCGGCAGCCTTGAGTGGCAAACGGATTTGTACATCTTGTGAGGTGCCGAATTTGATTGGTTCGGCACCGACAATACCGGCTTTGGTGAGCACTTCCTTGATCTGTTCAATGTCGGCGGGCTTGTCATATTTAACTTCCATCACCGCGCCGCCCGTGAACTCAATCGACAGGTGTAGGGGCGTGTACCAGAGAAAAAATACCGCTAGCAAAAAAGTGATGAACGAAATCGCGTTGAACACCAATGCATGACGCATGAATGGGATTGATTTTTTGATTCGGAAAAATTCCATAATTTTCTACCTTGGTAAATTCGCTGCGTATGCTGAATAAAATTCGTGAGCGCTGTGCTTAACCGTAATTTGTCTAGGCTTTGGCTGGCAACGACTTTTCGGACACGGGCTTTGCCCACGCCACGTTGCCAATTAATAGTTTGCTCACTTTTTTCTTGCCGCCATAAATCAAATTGACAATGCCGCGCGAGACCATCACCGCGCTAAAAATCGAAGTGCCAATCCCCAAGCAATGCACCACCGCAAAACCCCGCACCGGTCCCGAGCCCCAGATCAGAAGCGCCAATCCGGCGATTAAAGTGGTGATATTAGAATCAATAATTGTATCCAGCGCACGGTCGTAACCGGTCTGAATCGCCATTTGTGGCGACATGCCGTTGCGCAGCTCTTCACGAATCCGCTCGTTAATCAGGACGTTGGCATCAATGGCCATACCGAGGGTGAGCGCAATCGCGGCGATACCGGGCAAGGTCATGGTCGCTTGTAACATCGACAAAATTGCGATCAAAAATAATAAGTTGGCACCCAACGCGATCACCGAAACCACACCAAACAACATGTAGTACGCAATCATGAACACGGTGATCAGTGCAAAACCAAACAGCAAAGAATTCATGCCTTTGGCGATATTTTCCGCACCTAAACTTGGCCCGATAGAGCGCTCTTCGATAATTTTCATCGGTGCCGCCAAGGCGCCCGCCCGCAATAGGAGGGCGAGGTTTTTAGCTTCATTGGGGTTGGCCATACCCGATATTTGGAACTGTGGGCCAAACTCGCCTTGAATAACCGGCCAAGTCAAAACCTCTGGCTTGTCGTTTTCGATCATGATCATCGCCATTCGCCTTTTCAGATTTTCGCGGGTGGTTTGCAACATAGCGCGGCCACCGGCCGAATCCAAGCGCACATTGACTGTCGAGCCACCATTTTGCGAATCAAAACCGGGTTGTGCATCAGTAACTTTATCGCCTGTCACCACCACCTGTTTTTTGACCAAAACCACTTCACCACGGCTACCAATCATTTTGTCGGTGCCAAACGGTGCAGGTTCAGTGCGGTAGCGTTCGAATGCATCAATGTTCTGGCCCGACGCCTGATCCTCTGCGACCAGACGCAGCTCGAGCGATGCGGTCCGGCCAATTACCTCTTTACATTGTGCGGGATCTAGGCAACCGGCGATCTGCACCAATATCCGCTCCTGACCTTGTTGCTGGACAATCGGCTCGGAAACACCGAGTTCGTTGACCCGCTTGCGCAAGGCCGTAATATTTTGCTGAATTGCGCTGTCACGAAGTTTGGTCTGCGTCTCCGGCTTCATCACGGCAGTCAGTACAAACTCAGCCGCGTCTTGCGAATTTTTTAGCGCTAGCTCCGGTGCTTGGGTTTCGATTTCTTTCGTTGCGCGCTTGAGTTCGGTTTCTTCTTTAAACCGCACCACGATGTTTTCGCCGTCTTTTGAAATTCCGTTGTGATAAATCTTTTTGTCGCGCAGCATGACGCGAACATCGCCGGTATAACGATCAACGGCTTTGTTGACCGCAAATTTCATATCGACTTCCATCAGGAAATGGACGCCTCCGCGCAAATCCAGACCCAGCGACAATGGCTCCGCACCCATCTTGTGTAACCAATCAGGCGAATTGGTGAGCTTGGTCAATGCCACCACATAGCCTTCACCCAGCTTGGCTTGCAATGCATCTTTCACCTTCAACTGCGACTCGGCATCCATTTTGATGCGGATCACTTCGCCGTTGAGGAGCACACTTGTCGTCGTCAAATTGGCGGCCTTAAGTGCATCCTGTACCCGCGTGACTAACGCCGCATCAGCCTTATTGGCGCGCAGACCCGTGACTTGAACAGCGGGCGATTCGCCAAAAAAATTAGGCGCGGTGTAAAAGAACGCCACCACCAAAGCTGTAACAATGACAACATATTTCCAAGCTGGATACTTATTCATATAGACCTCTAAACTTGCAGAATCGGGATGCAAGAAAACCACGAACCGCCGGTTTGCAGATGAGCAGCGCGCAAACGGCGGCGATGCATCGCGTTATTCAAATGCACTACTTATTTAGTTACGTCGCTGTAGGTGCCCTTCGGCAGTAGCGTTGTGACGGCCTGACGTTGCATGTGAATCACATTGCCAGCGGAAACTTCAACGCCGATATAGCCCTCTTTTATGCTGACAATTTTACCGATCATGCCGAGCACAATCACTTCATCGCCCTTGGCTAGCGCATCGACCATCGCTTTTTGTTCCTTCGCTTTTTTCTGTTGCGGGCGAATCATCAGAAAATAAAGCAGCGCAAACATTAAAATAATGGGCAGCATGCTGAAAATACCGCCATCCATGCCGCCGGGTGCTGCAACTTGTGCATAAGCATTGCTAATCATGAAACGAATCTCCAGAAGATTATTAGACAGATTTGGGAATGTGGCGGGCGAAAAAAGTGGGCCAACCCGTTAACAGGTAAATATCAATGGCCGCACTACAAGCATGGTCTAGAGCATGCCCTGTACTTCCCCTGTACTTCCCCTGTACAACGATGGGCAGCGCCGACAAAAATTAACTCAAAATTATACCATTTCATCGTTGATAACCTGCCGATCACTGTGGAATTTAGCGCGAAAAGCAGCAAATCTACCGGTCTCAATCGCCGCCCGCATCTCACGCATCAGCTGCTGATAGTAAAACAAGTTGTGAATTGTGTTCAAACGCGCACCCAAGATTTCATTGGCTTTTTGCAAATGATGCAAGTACGCGCGGCTAAAGTGCTGGCAGGCATAGCAGGCACATGTTTCGTCGAGTGGCTGTGTGGCGTCGCGATGTTTGGCGTTACGGATTTTGATATCGCCAAACCGCGTGAACAGCCAGCCATTGCGGGCGTTTCGAGTCGGCATGACGCAATCAAACATATCGACCCCGTGGCTTACTGCTTCGACCAAGTCCTCCGGCGTACCAACGCCCATTAAGTAACGCGGCTTATCTGCCGGCAGTTGCGGCGCGGTGTGCGCCAAGATACGCATCATGTCTTCTTTCGGCTCGCCCACGGAAAGCCCGCCAATTGCGTAACCATGAAAGTTCATGTCTTTGAGGGCGTTGAGCGAAACATCACGCAGGTTTTCGTACATGCCGCCTTGAACAATACCGAACAGCGCATTTGGGTTTTGCAAATGATCAAATTCAGTTTTGCAGCGTTGCGCCCAGCGCAGCGAGAGTTGCATCGATTCGGATGCTGCTTTTTCAGTGGATGGATGCGCTGTGCACTCGTCAAAAATCATCACAATGTCAGAATTCAACACACGTTGAATCCGCATTGATTCCTCGGGCGAGAGGAAGCATTTATCGCCATTGATGGGCGATTGGAAAGCGACGCCCTCTTCTGAAATTTTCCGCAAATCACCCAGACTCCAGACTTGAAACCCGCCCGAGTCGGTGAGGATGGGCTTATCCCACGCCATAAAGCGGTGCAGGCCGCCATGTTTGGCGATCACCTCCAAGCCGGGACGCAACCAAAGGTGAAAAGTATTGCCGAGTACAATTTGTGCGCCGATCTCGGTCAATTCCAGCGGGCTCATGCCTTTGACTGTGCCGTAGGTGCCAACTGGCATAAATACTGGCGTTTCGACCACGCCATGGTTGAGCGTCAAGCGTCCACGCCGCGCCTTACTGGTTATATCCGTTTTTAGAAGCTCAAAGTTCATGTTTTCTGCGTGTAATATTCAAAAAAGATTCGCGAGCATAATCGACAATTGATAATTGTGCGAATTCGACCCGAATTGTTCCGGTGCAGTAAGCGCCCGCTATACACTATCGAGCCAGTACCGAGCCCGAACAAATCAACGATAAAGCCCAAGTGCCAGCCCAAGTGCCGACAAGCTGTTTTCGGAGGAGCTCGATACGTTGGCATAGAAATTGACATTCAGCATTACCGCAGCACTCGTCTTTTCTCGCGGCAAAACGTACAATGTGAAATAAATCACAATTTGCTCAGAAAATGATTGAAGCAAAAGCGGGGCAACACGGCAACACTCAAGGCATTTTTACGCAAATATGTATCGAAAAGTCATCGGGAAGGAACTCAAGGTTGGTATGTTTGTGGCGGATCTTGATCGGCCATGGATTGACACGCCTTTTTTGTTGCAAGGTTTCTTAATTGAGGACGATGAACAGATCGAGCAATTGCGGAAGCTCTGCCAGTGGGTGCTGGTCGATCCGCAACGATCAACCGGAGATGAATACGCGGGTCCTGCTAAAAAAGCGCCGATTGAGCGCCGTGAGTTGGGCACCGAACCACGCGTCCAGATCACCCGCACTGCGGCCGGTGCCAATCCAACCGCCGCACCAAATGGCGCTCGTAAAAACACTTCGCCTGCAGGTTATCGTGATCCGTCCAATAAAAACCCCAACGACAGGGTTGGCAGCAACAGCACGGGCTCACGTGAGTTCGCTGTCGCCATGCGAACCAACAGCAGCATTGGGGATGAAGGCGATAGTAATGCGCCAAATTCGAGCGCACCGAGTGACCGTTCTGCGAATCAAAGCAGCGGTCTGCGCGGGTTTTTTGGCCAACTTATTGAGAGCACCAAAAGCTTATTTTCGTCTGCGCAAAAGGACACCTTCGATGATGCTAGCGTAGGCAACACTTACGCCGCACCACAGGGTGATATTCGCCCAAGCTTCATTCCTGAAACCGTACACCTTACAATTTACGAAGACGTCAAAACCGTCGAGGAAGAAATTACGTTTGCGGCTGAAACGTTCGCGCGAACCAATGATCTGCTCCACAGCGTGGTGGAAGATATCAGAGTTGGAAACCACTTGGAATTATCATTGGTCGAGGATGTTATCGAAAACATGGTGGACAGCATGGTACGCAACCCCGATGCCATGATGTGGGTGGCCCGAATGCGGGAAAAAAATGCCTCTGCGTACGGCCACGGCCTGAATGTGGCGATTAACTTAGTCGCCTTCGGCCGCCACTTGGGTTATCCCAAAGAATCGCTGGCGCATCTGGGCATGCTCGGCCTGTTGCTCGATGTGGGCAAAATTAAGTTGCCGCCGGCGCTGTTGGAAAAAACATCCAGCTTGACCCCGGAAGAGTTTGAACACATGAAGCAACACGTAACACTTGGCCTAGACGAATTATACAAAACGCCGAATATCCACCCGGATATTTTAGAAGGAATTGCGCAGCACCATGAACGCATGAACGGGACGGGTTACCCCTTTGGTATTCAGGGATCAAAAATCAGCATTTTTGGCCGGATGGCTGCCATCACAGATTGCTATTCGGCGATGACTGAAAAACGGGTTTACGCGGAAGCTGTTTCGCCACATGAAGCACTACAAATGTTATCAAATTGGAGCGGTACGCAATTTCATCCGGACATGGTGGAACAATTTATTCAATCTATCGGCGCATTTCCGGTTGGTAGCTTGGTTGAACTCTCATCCGGTGAAGTGGCGGTGGTGGCAACGCACAATAAAATAAAGCGCTTGAAACCCAAGGTGCTGGTGGTGACAGAGCCGGACAAGTCGCTCCGTAAGCACCCGAGAACATTGGATTTGATTTACGACGTTTCTGAGAAACCCGTTTATATTCGCCGTGGCCTGCCTAATAATTCATACGATTTGGACGCGACCGAGTTTTATTTGAATTAATATCCATCGTCACCTTATGTTTACGCTGCAATTTGCAGCAGGCACGCTGTCCACAACCTACATATCGTAAATGCGTATTACTTCAACGCTCGGCATCAACGACCCGCGACGTTTGTTCCCAACACATTAATTCGACTATGAAATTGTTATCGTGAGTTTCTCTCCCCTAGATACCGGTAAGCAACGCGCAATCAGCAGCGACGGCAGTCGCGATCTGCATGAGTTTCAACGGGCTGATTTAAAGCCCGCCCTTACGAACGCCATCGATCACGCGCGGATCTCGCAGAGGCTCGTTGCAGTCCTGATGGTTAAGCTGATTCGCGCTGACAAGCTTGATGCGATTGTCGGCATCCCAACAATCGACGTCATGCGCCGTGCAATGAAACGTCTGCCCGATATATTGCGTGGTGCGGATCGCCTGGTACAGATAACGGATGATAAAGTCTGCATCATGCTGCCGAACCTCAAAAGCGAAACGCAAGCTTGGCTCGCTGCCAGCAAGATTCAA
This sequence comes from Burkholderiales bacterium, assembly GCA_025360815.1. Lineage (GTDB taxonomy): Bacteria > Pseudomonadota > Gammaproteobacteria > Burkholderiales > Usitatibacteraceae > UKL13-2. Next base: position 9,735 of record JANYBL010000036.1, on the reverse strand, counting down.
CAAACATTAGAAGCGCCGTTTAGCTTTAATGAGTCGTTGGTCAGCGTTCGCCCAGTGGTGGGAATTGTCTGCTTTCCAGTTCATGCCGCGACCGCGGACGAGCTCATTATCCGGGCTGATATCGCCATGCAGGTTGCGCGAATCCGTGATGTCGCCAAATACGTTTTTCAGCCTGAAGATAAGCGGTTTGAAGAAGTCTATTCTGGTTTTGAGGACGATTTGCGCGAGGCTTTGCGTACCAATCAGCTTGAACTTCATTATCAGCCCCAAGTTGACTTTAAAACCGGCAAATGTAGCTCTGTCGAGGCACTCTTGCGCTGGCAAATTCCGGAGCGAGGCTTTATTTCGCCCGCAGCAATCATCCAAGTTGCTGAAGCAAGCGGGCTCATCGGTACATTGACATCATGGGTACTGAACACCAGTTTGCGCCAACAAAACGATTTGCGCCGCAACGGGGCTGACCTCAATATGAGCGTCAATATTTCCACTGTCAATCTGGCCGATACTGAATTGCCCGACATGGTCGGGCAAGCGATTGGCACATGGCAAGCTGATCCGCAAAAAATCATGATCGAGATTACAGAAAGCTCGACCATCAACGATATCGATTACTCACTGACGATTTTGCAGCGGCTAAAAGAAATAGGCATGAAATTGTCGCTGGATGATTTCGGCACCGGTTATTCATCACTCTCGTACGTGAAGCGCTTTCCGCTCGACGAAATCAAAATCGACAAACTGTTTGTGCAGAATATGTGTGAGACAAAAAAGGATCAGCAGATCGTTCGCTCCGTGATCGACCTCGCCCACCATTTTGAGCTTTCTGTGGTGGCCGAAGGTGTTGAAGACGATGCTACCTACCGCGACCTCAAAAAATTCGGTTGCGATGTGGCGCAGGGCTTCCTCATCAGCAAAGCGCTACCCTACGACGCGCTTCTAAGCTGGATAAAAAAAGGGCGGTAGCCGTTTAGCGACACTTTTTTGCGCAGCGCAGCATGACAATGTTACGCCAACAGCGTAGTTTTATGATCGTCGCTGTGCCAGTTGTCCGTGTTTTTTGTTCTTATCGTTGGTCAACGGTTGGCTGTAGCACAAATGGAAAAATCGTTGAATTAGCTTTTTCTCCCGCCCGTTATTGTCCTCTTTCAATAGCAATCGTTTTTTACTTACAAAGGAAATGCGATGACAAAACTCAACGTCAACGGCCGCGCCGTTAGTATCAGCGCCAGCCCCGATACCCCCCTGCTTTGGGCACTCCGCGATCATCTGAAACTCAACGGGACCAAATACGGCTGCGGCATGGCGTTGTGTGGCGCGTGCACCGTCCATATGAACGGCGAACCGATTCGCTCGTGCTCCACACCACTTTCAGCCTGTGCGGGGAAAAATATCACCACCATCGAAGGAATCTCGACTAATGGTTTGCACCCTGTGCAGAAGGCCTGGGTCGAGTTTGATGTACCGCAGTGCGGCTACTGCCAATCAGGGCAGATTATGTCAGCGGTCGCGTTGCTCAATAAAAATAAAAAGCCCACCGATGCTGAGATCGATGCTGCGATGAGCGGCAATGTTTGCCGATGTGGGACTTACCAACGGGTGCGTGCGGCCATCCACAAAGCGGCTGGTGTTGTGACAAATGTGAAAGTGGAGGCGTAGCATGAAAAACGACAAGGGCAACGCCGTCAACGCTGTCAACAACAACCGTCGCCAATTTTTAAAAACGTCTGCCGCTGCTGCTGCAAGCACCAGCGCAGGCGCGCTGATGATCGGCTTTCATTTGCCCGCGATAGCAAAAACGGTGAGAAGCGTAAAAACAACCCAAGCCAACGCGTGGGTAAAAATCGGCAGTGACAATGCAATCACCCTTATTTGCCACCGCTCAGAAATGGGCCAAGGCACTTACACCTCGATGCCGATGTTGGTCGCCGAGGAATTGGAAGTCGACTTCTCAAAAATTAAAGTTGAAATGGCACCCGCCAATGCGGCCTATGTCAACAGCCTGTTGGGTGGCCAGCTTACGGGCGGCTCCACTAGCGTGCGCGACGCATGGACGAGTCTGCGTAAAGCAGGCGCCCAAGCCCGCATGATGCTGGTGTCAGCCGCTGCCGCGGAGTGGAAAATCGCCGAAAATGATTGCCATGCTGAAAACGGCCAAGTCGTCAGCAAGTCGGGGAAAAAATTATTCTACGGCCAGCTGGTTGAAAAAGCCGCCGTATTGCCAGTGCCCAAGGAGGTGAAACTTAAAGACGCAAAGGCATTCAAAATCGTTGGCAAACCCATCAAACGCCTCGACACCTTGGCGAAAGTCACCGGCCGCGCAGGATTCGGTATTGATGTCGAATTGCCCGGCATGTTGATCGCCTCCCTGGCACAATGCCCTGTGCTGGGCGGCAAACCATTAAGCGTGGATGATGCTAAAGCCAGGGCGATGCCGGGGGTTCGTGCGGTAGTGAAAATTGACGATGGCGTTGCGGTCGTTGCCGATAGTTTTTGGCAAGCCAAGACGGCTCGCGATGCACTCAACATTACTTGGGAAAGCGGCGCGGGGGCGGCACTGTCGTCAGTTGGCATTTCGACAAGTTTGAAAGAGGCCCTCGCCAAGCCAGCCGCCGTGGTGAAAAAAATCGGCGATGCCGATATGGCAATTGCGGGCGCAGCTAAAAAGGTAGAAGCAAGCTACGAGCTACCATTTTTAGCGCACGCCACGATGGAGCCGATGAACTTCACCGCTGACGTCCGTAAAGATGGTTGCGATATTTACGGCCCTACGCAATTCCCACAATTGGCGGAAGGAGTTGCCATGCAGCTCACCGGCTTTCCGAAAGAAAAGGTGAATGTCCACACGACGTTCTTGGGTGGTGGCTTTGGGCGGCGTATTGATGTGGACTTCATTGTGCAGGCCATCCAAATTTCAAAGGCAGTCGGCAAGCCCGTCAAGCTCATCTGGACGCGCGAAGACGATATGACCCATGATTTCTATCGGCCTGTCAGCCTCCACACACTCTCGGCCGGCTTGGACGAACGCGGAATGCCCGTCGCTCTCAAATTCCGCCTTACCTCTCAATCGGTCACAGCACGTTTATTCCCTGCTTTTGTGAAAGACGGTTTAGAGCCGTTCATGACGGAAGCCGCCGTCACACCTTATCAAATCGGCAATATGACAGTGGAAAACGCAATCATCGATTCGGGTGTCAGGGTCGGCTACTGGCGCTCGGTCTCGCACGCCTTGAATGCTTTTGCCAATGAAAGCTTTGTCGATGAAATGGCACATGCGGCCGGCAAAGATCCGCTCGCATTCCGCACCGCGCTCATCACAGGCAAAGACAACGAGCGTTTCCGCAACGTGCTCAAACTGGCCGCGGACAAAGCGGGCTACAAGCCCGGCGGCAAGCTCGCGAACGGCCGAACACAGGGCATAGCGCTCATGGAGGGCTACGGCACTTACGTTGCGCAAATTGCTGAAGTATCGGTCATCAACAACGCCATCAAAGTGCACAAGATGACCGTTGCAGTCGATTGCGGCATGATGGTCAATCCCGATATCGTGAAAGCGCAAATTGAATCAAGCGTGGTTTACGGCTTATCGGCAGCGCTGTTGTCGAAAATCACCTTCAAAGACGGTCGTGTGGAGCAATCAAACTTCCACGATTATCCGGTGCTGCGCATGAATGAAATGCCAAAAGTGGATATTCATTTGGTCGCCTCGACCGAGCCGCCCGGTGGCATTGGCGAGCCGATCACGGCCACCACCGGGCCCAGCGTCGCGAATGCGGTGTTCATCGCCAGCGGTAAGCGTTTGCGCGCCATGCCGATGACGAGCACAGCGCTCAATAGCGCTTAGTGCTTTTTCGTTGTTACCAAAACGGCGAGCTGGTCTCGCCGTTTTTTCTTCGGATTTTCGCTTGAAGACATGCCGCAGCCCATCAATCCTATTACCGATCGCCTATACAACAATCGCGCTGCCGTCCCCGACCATCAGGCAATTTTCGCGCGCTGGCGCTCACAATCAGCGGCAACACGCGCTGCTTTAGTTGGCAACGTCAACTGCCACCTCAATCTGCATTACGGTGCGGATGCCAAGCAAACGGTTGATCTCTTTCCCGCAAGCGCCAATCGCGGACTGGTGGTGTTCATTCACGGCGGTTACTGGCGCTCGTTGGACAAAGATGACTTTTCATTTTTGGCCGCGCCTTATATCGCCGAAGGGATCAACGTAGCGCTGATGAATTACCGGCTTTGCCCGCAAGTCGGCGTCAGCGACATAGTCGATGATTGTCGCAACGCCATAATTTGGCTTGCAAACCATGCCTCGGACTTTAGCGTTCGGTTTGATCGAACCGTATTGGTTGGGCACTCAGCTGGCGCGCATTTGGTCGCGATGCTGTTTACGACAGATTGGTCGGCGATCAAATCAGAAATTTCTAGCGCGATCATCGGCGGCGTAGCGATTAGCGGCCTGTACGACCTCGAACCGCTCCTCGAAACAACGATCAATCATGATGTTAAGCTCGACGTGAAATCTGCCGCTAATCTCAGCCCGGTTCATCGGAAACCTACCTTGAACGCCAGTCTGGATGCGGTGGTTGGGGCAGATGAGACAAGCGAATTTATTCGGCAAACCGAACTTTTGCCAGTGGCTTGGCCACAACTTTGCCCTGCCATCGGTATCTTACCGGCACACAATCACTTCACGATTGTCGATCATTTCGCGGATCCGTCCAGCGCGGCATTTCAACGTTCACTAGCACTGTTCAGCTAGCACGGCGCGTCATTTCGGACGAAAAAAACGGCGGTAACATACAGCAACAAAAGACGGCGATAAGATATGGCGACAAACAACACGCCAGATAACATCTCGCTTACCAATCGCGCAACAAAGGCTGTTATTGGCGGCGGGAATCGAACATTTCATCATTTTATGGTTCACCATCATTTTTACTCCCCTATAATTGCATATCGGGTTGATCAGCTTACAACCCAACTTAACTTAACCTAACCTAATCTATCTCCCATCAAACACTGCATAGGTGCATTTGTGTCTACTCCCGATCTTTCCAAACTGACAATATCCCGCGATCAAAAAGCATTTAGCGGCAAGAGCGGCCCGCCTAGCAAGAAGAAGTCGCGCCGTGTTTGGATCGTTGTCGCCTTCGCCGTGGTCGCGGTTGGCGGTTTCATCGCGCTAAAAGGCGGCAGCGGAAAATTTGATGTTGAAAGCGGCACCGTTTCAAGCGCCTACCCGTCACAGTCGATCACAGCGCTGAACGCTACCGCTCGCGTGACCGCGCAGCGCAAGGCCGCAGTCTCAACCAAAGCGTCAGGGCGCTTGGAATTCTTAGGCGTGCAAGAAGGCTCGGTCGTAAAAGCGGGCGATGTGTTAGCACGAATTGAAAACAAAGACGTCAGTGCCACCCTCGATCAAGCCCAAGCAAATCTGCGTGCATCAAAAGCCAACGTCGAATCGGGCATGGCAGATTATCGCGATGCAGAATCCAATCTGCGGCGGTCGGAGGACTTAGCGGCGAAGAATTTCATTTCATCATCAACACTTGATGCTGCCAAAGCCCGCTTCGATAAGGCCCGTGCCGTGGTTGCCAGCCTAAACGGTGCGATCGGCGTGGCCGAGGCCAATGTTCGCGCCGCAAATGTATCCATTGAGCAAACCTTGATTCGCGCGCCGTTTGATGGTGTCATTCTTACCAAAAACGCCAACGTGGGCGACATCATTACCCCGTTTTCATCGGCCGCTGATTCGAAGGGTGCCGTCGTGAATATGGCTGATATGTCAACGCTGGAAGTCGAAGCTGATGTATCAGAAACTTCTATTTCCAAAATCAGTGTCGGCCAATCGGTAGAGATTCAGCTCGATGCGTTCCCCGATATCCGTTTGCTCGGCACGGTGAGCCGCACGGTGCCGACGGTGGATCGCTCCAAAGCGACATTACTGGTCAAAATTTCGTTCACCGAACGCGATAAGCGTGTGCTGCCGGACATGAGCGCCAAGGTCACCTTTTTGACCCGCCCCCTCACGCCCGAAGAACGTAAGCCGGTCACTGCCGTTCAAGCTGCGGCGGTGGTGAAGCGCGACGGCGGCGATGTCGTGTTCTTGATTGACAAAGAACTGGCGAAACAAACAGCCGTGACCGTTGTCGGCAAGGTCGGCGATCTTGTCCAAATCAGCGGCGGGGGGGTGGTGAAGCCCGGCGATAAAGTGGTGCTGAGCCCATCAGAAAAATTAAAAGACGGCGCAACCATCGTCATGACCAAAAAGTAAGTGATGGATACTGCGAATAAAGCCCACCCGCTGGTCGAGATTCTGCATCTCGTCAAAAGCTACACCCGTGGCGATCAGGACGTGCCGGTATTGCAAGACATCACGCTCAATATCGAGCGTGGTGATTTTATCGCGCTCATGGGTCCGTCGGGTTCGGGCAAATCGACGCTGCTCAACCTCATCGCGGGCATTGATAAACCCACTGGCGGATCGCTGCTAATCGATGGCGAAGATATTACGAAGTTGTCGGAAGGTGACTTGGCCGATTGGCGTGCTTCCAACATCGGCTTTATTTTCCAGTTTTATAATTTGATGCCGGTTTTAAACGCGTTTGAAAATGTCGAGCTACCGCTGCTGCTCACCAATTTATCGAAAGCCGACCGGCGCGAACGCGTCGAGCTTACCCTAGGCTTGGTGGGGCTTTCGGACCGGATGGACCATTACCCAAACGAGCTTTCCGGCGGCCAGCAACAGCGCGTAGCGATTGCCCGTGCCATCGTGACCGACCCGACGATTTTGGTCTGTGATGAACCGACCGGCGATCTGGACAAACAATCGGCGAGCGATGTTTTAGAAATGCTCAAAAAACTTAATAGTGAGATGGGGAAAACCATCATCATGGTCACCCACGACGGCCACGCAGCCGAGGCCGCCAAGCGCATGGTCCATTTGGAAAAGGGCGAATTAATTGATGGCTAATTCGTCAACATTCATCAGAATTCGCCAATAAAGCCGTCGTCGAACCTCAATTATGTATTTTTTTAAGCTTATCTTTAAGAACATCTTCCGCGCAAAGTTACGTGCTGCACTCACCCTGCTGGCGCTCATTATTGCGGTGTTGGCATTTGGTTTTTTGCAGACGGTAGTGGGCGCTTTCTATGCCGGTTCCAGCGGCGCGTCCGCCTCGCGAATGGTCACCCGTAACGCAATTTCGTTGGCATCTTCGATGCCGATTTATTACCGCGAACGGATTCGGTCGGTCGACGGTATCAAGGCAGTCACCATTTCAAACTGGTTTGGCGGCATCTACAAAGACCGCAGCAATTTCTTTCCTCAGTTTGCAGTGGACCACACCAATTTTTTCGACCTCTATCCCGACTTCATTCTTCCGCCATCCCAATTGTTGGCCTTCAAAAGAGACCGTCAGGGCGCAATTGTCGGCCGCAAGCTGGCCGAGCAATATGGCTGGAAATTAGGCGATACTGTGCCGATTCAGGGCACCATTTACCCTGGCACGTGGCAGTTTCATATTCAGGGTATTTTCGACGGCAAAGAAGAAGCGACAGCGACCCGGCAATTCTATTTTCACTATGATTTTATCAACGAAGAGCTGAAGAAAAACGCACCCCGCCGTGCCGATCAGGTCGGCATTTTTATCGTTGACGTAAAGGATCCGTCAAGAATTGCCGATGTCGCCATGGCACTCGATGCCGAATTTAAAAATTCGCTGGCAGAAACTTTAACCGAGAGTGAAAAAGCATTCCAACTGGGTTTTATTGCACAGTCTGAAACTATTGTTGACGCCATTCGCGCGGTGTCGTTTGTGGTTATCTTTATCATCATGGCGATTGTTGCCAACACGATGGCGATGACCGCACGCGAACGGCTTTCGGAATACGCTACGCTCAAGGCGCTGGGCTTCTCGCCGTGGTTTGTGGCAATGCTGGTGATCGGCGAGACGATGATGCTGTGTCTGATCGGCGCAGCGATCGGCATTTTGTTGACATTTCCGCTGGCAGTCGGTGTTGCGAAATCCCCGGCGGGCGCATTTTTCCCGATTTTTAAAGTCTCACAAGATACCGTCGTGCTGCAAATAGCGTGCGCGTTTGTTGTCAGCATCATCGCCGCGATCGCGCCGGCGATCCGCAGTGCGCGAGTAAAGATCGTTGACGGCCTCAGGCATATCGGATAACGACTGGGCAAATCGTAGAAAATGTCAGCCAAAATTTTCCAGATGAAAGTCCCGTTTTCATACGTGTTCCGTAACTTATGGGCACGCAAATGGACAACTGCGTTGACGGCCGGTGGTATGGGGCTGGTCGTGTTCGTATTTGCGGCGGTGCTGATGCTCGATGCGGGGCTCAACAAGACCATGGTTGGCACGGGCAGCTTTGAAAATGTAGTGATCATTCGCAAAGGTGCCGAAACCGAGATACAGAGCGGGATCAGCCGTGATCAAGCTTCGCTGATTGAAAGCCTCGAAAATATTGCCCGTGACGCCCGGGGTGTGCCCATGATTTCCAAAGAGTCGGTGGTACTAATTTCGATGCAGAAAAAAGGCCAAAATCGTGGCTCGAATATCGTCACGCGGGGGCTATCATCAATGGGGCTGACGCTGCGGCCGCAAGCAAAAATAATCGTTGGGCGCATGTTCAAGGAAGGCTCATCCGAAGTCATCGTCGGCCGCAACGTAAACGAGCAGTTTGACGGTGCCGATATTGGCCAAACGCTGCGTTTCGCCGGTCGCGACTGGACGATTGTTGGCGTATTTGATGCGCAAAAAAGTGCGTTTGATTCTGAGGTTTGGGGCGATGTGCAACAGCTCATGCAGGCGTTTCGGCGGGTGGTTTACTCATCGGTAATTGCCAAATTGTCGAGCAGTGATAAATTTGATGTGGTCGCACAAACGGTGGAGGATGATATCCGCTTGGCGCTGCAGTCCAAACGGGAACAGTTGTTTTATGAGGACCAATCACGCTCGCTCTCGACCTTCATTTCTTTTTTGGGCTTGATGCTCTCGTTTATTTTTTCAACCGGCGCGATGATCGGCGCGGCGATCACGATGTATTCCGCAGTGGCATCCCGGACCGGCGAAATTGGCACATTGCGGGCGCTCGGCTTCCGCCGTCCGTCGATTTTGGTAGCCTTTCTCACAGAATCGCTGCTGCTTTCCTTGGTAGGCGGATTTGCGGGGCTATTTTTCGCGACCTTCCTGCAAGCCATTACGATTTCAACACTCAATAGCCAAACCTTTTCACAGCTTGCATTTGGCTTTGTTTTAACGTCAAAAATCGTGGTGCAAACGCTCGTCTTCACGCTCATCATGGGCTTTATTGGCGGCTTTTTGCCAGCCGTAAAAGCGGCCAGAATGAAGATTGTTGATTCGCTACGCGCCGCTTGATTCCTTTGACGTCGCCACCCTCACGCCAGCCAACCTCTAGCACTGGTGCGGTTTCCGAGGCAATACCTCGTTTTAGGATCGCTGTGATAGCGCTCGGCAGCACACCGCGAATGCACTCAATCGCGATCTGAATATCGATTTTTTCAGGTGTGCCCCGGCGTCGCCTCAACGCGTATTCGTGCTCGATGAGTGAATCGCATAATCAGCGCGAAAAGTGCGCGACTTATTACAATCGTAATACCAATTTACATTCCTTGACAAAAAGGCGACGAGCGGTAAAATCTCGAAAATATAGTCGCAACCCTTTGATTTTATTTGATTAAATTGCTACTGCAAACGG
>JANYBL010000129.1 GCA_025360815.1 Burkholderiales bacterium | reverse complement strand
CCATTCGTCAGTTTGGCTTCCCTACAAAGAATGCGCTCAAAAGCTGGTGTCGAGAATACGAACGAAGTCGCGATTTGCAGGTGGTTTACGTGCGCTCAAGACAGAAGTATTCTGAAGAGCGTAAACAGGCAGCCGTTCAGCATTACCTTGATGCCCACACTAGCCGGGAACAGGGCATGCTGGCGGCGGTGAAGGAAGGGCAACATAGCCTGACGGCGGTCGCCAATCACGTGAGGCTATCGATCTCAAGGGTCAATCGCATTGTTCAGCAGGCTGGGCGTGGGGGCGTGATGGCAAAAGGCAAGACGTGCCCCCGTTTTTCCTAACTATCGATAACTACATATTGCCGTTTGCCAGTTTTTTACCTTTTTGGCCATAGCGTCTAGGCGAATAGCTGGTAGGAAAAATCCATATTTGTTCAAAATTTCAACTTGACGAAACGAGAACGTTCTGGCGAAGATAGGGTATGGAAAATAATATCAGCGAAGCCGACTTGGTTGCCTTGAAACAGAAGTTTTACGATGAGGGCCACACTATTACTGATTGGGCATACGCACACGGTTTTGACCGGCAAGCGGTCTATGGTGTCCTTAATGGAAAAATCGAAGCACTCATAGGTGAAGGCCAGCAGGTCACAAAATGAGCAATATGCTGCCGGATCGCTCCGAGTCGAAAAAGTTTTTGAATGTCTTTGATAATACGTTCGCGGTTTTCACAAAATGCGGCCTAAATTCAATGCAATACGCTCATCAGCATTTCTCTCCTAAACTTGGCAGTAATTTTACACGCAGCAATTGCAACTTATAATAAGAATATGACAACGCTGACTATTACGACCCCGGACGATTGGCATCTTCACGTCCGCGATGGCGAGGCCCTCAGGGCTGTCTTGCCGCATACCATTCGCCAATTTCAACGCGCAATTATCATGCCGAATTTGAAGCCGCCCGTGCGGACGGTTTCTGAAGCGCAGGGCTATCGAGATCGGATCTTATCCGCACTTCCGTTCGGTTCACAATTTGTGCCACTCATGACGCTGTACCTGACCGACAACACCCAGCCGCATGAAATTGTGAACGCCAAGCAATCGGGCTTTATTCATGCCGTGAAATATTATCCCGCCGGGGCGACGACTAATTCCGATTCAGGCGTGACAGATATTCGCAAATGTGATGCGGTGTTCGACACCATGCAATCGGTAGGCATGCCGCTGCTGTTGCATGGTGAAGTGACGGACCGTGAGATCGATATTTTTGATCGGGAAAAAGTGTTTATTGAAAAGTATTTGATCCCGTTAACGCTGCGCTTCCCAAAATTGAAAATCGTGTTGGAACACATCACAACGGCAAACGCCGTGAAGTTTGTGTCGGCCGCGAACGACAATCTGGCGGCCACGATCACTGCGCATCATTTGTTATTTAACCGTAGCGATATTTTTAAAGGTGGGATCCGCCCACATTACTATTGCTTGCCGGTCTTAAAAAGGGAAGAGCATCGCTTGGCGTTACTAAAAGCAGCGACGAGCGGCAACCCAAAGTTTTTTCTCGGCACTGATAGTGCGCCGCATGCGAAAGAAGATAAGGAATCGTGTTGCGGCTTCGCGGGGTGCTATACGGCGCTGCACGCGTTGGAGCTTTATGCGGAAGCATTTGACAGCGTAAACGCGATGGATAAGTTGGAGGGTTTTGCGAGCTTTTTTGGGGCGGATTTTTACGGTTTGCCACGCAACACAGGCACAATTGCGTTAGAAAAAACGGATTGGGAAATCCCGCAAACGATTGATTTTTTGGACACCACGCTCGTTCCGCTGCGTGCGGGCGAGACAAGTCATTGGAAGATGGTTTGAGTGGCAGATTCGCTTCGGTGGCTAGACGCAAAGCCTCGGTTTGAGGAAAACTGTTTTGCTGCCATACGCGATGCGTTGCAACAACTTGAAGGTGAAGCATGGCCATCGCTTGGCGCGCTAAATCAAATTGCGAGTGATCAACGGCTCAAAAATTTCCGCGGCATGCCGCTGAAATTTATAGGGCCTTCAATTAATGATGCGACGCCACAGCACTACGAAACCCGTATCGCCGAAACTGGCCAAATAGCCACCCGCGAAAATTGGCACGATTTGTTCAACGCGCTGCAATGGCTCACGTTTCCAAAAGCCAAGGCGGCGGTTAGCGAAATGCATACACGTCTTATCGCCGCAAATGATGGCGAAGTGAAAGCACGTTCCATCCCGCGCGATGTGCTGACGCTTTTCGATGAAGGGGGAATTATTATTGCTTCTACCGACCCATCACTCCTTGATTTGATCCGCCAATTTCAATGGCGCACGCTGTTTGTGGACCGCCGCGAGGACGTTAAAGCGCGCATGCATTTTTTTTTAGCCGGACATTCCGTATTAGAAAAAATGCTTAATCCGTTTATCGGTATCACCGCAAAAGCGCTTCTCATTGATATACCGCAGTCCGTCGATAGAAAAATCGTCAAGCGCTCAATGTCCGCGCAGATACTCGCGTTTGACGCCATTGTCTCGGAATGGTTGATGAACGTTGACAATCTTTCAACTACCCGTAATCTGCATCCGCTACCGATTCTCGGCGTCCCCGGCTGGGATGTAAGAAATGAATCGGCCGGCTTTTACGACGACAACCATTATTTTCGTCGTGGTCGTGTGAAAAGCCCATGAATGGTTTTTCGCTGCAGTTCCACTTTTAAACGTCCAGTATTGCCAACGATTTAGCGCAAATCTGCTCGATAAGTGCCGGGATATTACTTTTGTCGGTGAGCAATCTTGCGCGTGCGATAATGTTTGCGGAAGCTCACCAGACGGTCGCTGTGCATTTCATGTGCATAGAGGAAAGTCCGGACTCCATCGGGCAGGGTAGTGGGTAACGCCCATCCATCGTAAGGTGAGGATTAGAGCTACAGAGACGAGCCAGTTAAGTCTGGGTGAAACGAGCAATCTCTACCTGGAGCAAACCCAAATAGGCAGGCGTTGAGGTGTGTCCCGCTGAGCCTGCGGGTAGGGTGCTAGAGGCGAACAGTAATGTGCGTCCCAGAGGAATGACCGTCATAGCGGAAGGGTAAGTGTTGGGGCAACCCGAGGCAAGCTTGACCGCCGTAACAGAATCCGGCTTATCGGTGAGCTTCCGCTTATCCTATGTTGTGAGATCAAAACTGGCAATTTTGCGGCCAAACCTCCGAAATCACTTTAACTTCAAATGCTAAATCCCTAATTACCAACAAAGTTTTCCACAGGCAAACTGCACAAACAAACACGGCTAAGTCCCTGAAGCAAAAGAAAAAAATCTCAAAACCCGCTTGACTGCGGGTTTTTTGTTGCCTATAGTGTCCACAAGTGGAGAAAAGTGGGAATTTAAGAAAGCCCTGCTAGTTTTCAATTGTTTTGCACAAAGCAAACGTTATCGAGGATAAGCCGTGTTTCAAGGTGCTTCACAAATCAATTTGGATGTTAAGGGCAGACTCGCCGTGCCGGTCAAACATCGTGACCCGCTGGCAGCGCCCAGCGCGGGCAAATTGGTGCTAACAGCGCACCCCGAGGGTTGCCTGTTGCTCTATCCGTTACAAGCATGGGAGCCGATCCGCGACAAGGCGATGAAATTTCCCAGCCTGGATCGCACCGCCAGCGCATGGAAGCGGCTGCTGATTGGTAATGCCGAAGAAATCACGCTTGATGCTGCGGGTCGCATTTTGGTATCGCCCGAGTTGCGCAAATACGCTGGGATTGAGAAGCAAATTATGTTTGTCGGCCAGGGAAGCCACTTTGAGGTTTGGAATTTGAACGCGTGGGAAGAGCAACTCAATGCGCTCAAAACCGGCACGGCAGGCCTGCCGCCGGGAACCGAAGATTTTTCGCTCTGACCGAGCGCCGTGAATGCTATTAACAATTTTCCAAGCCCGCCAGCTTCGAATTTTACCCATACGACCGTCCTGCTGTGCGAGGCAGTCGATCAGCTGGAGATTAAAGCCAATGGCATTTATGTCGATTGCACCTTTGGGCGCGGGGGACATAGCCGCGAGGTTTTATCGCGGTTGGGGCCGGATGGGAAGCTGATCGCGATTGACCGTGATGAGGCGGCGATTAAGAGCTGCGAGATTAGTGATTCAAGATTTACGTTAGTCCACGCGACGATGAGCGACATCGCGGAAGTGCTGAAGCAAGAAAAAGTGAATGCAGTCGACGGCGTGTTGGCCGATTTTGGGGTTTCGTCCCCGCAGCTGGATGTTGCAGACCGTGGTTTTAGCTTTCGATTTGATGCGCCGCTCGATATGCGGATGGATCAAAGTCAAGGCGAGACCGTGGCCGATTGGTTGGATCGCGCCGATGAGCGCGACATTAGGGAGGTCATCTTTCGCTATGGTGAAGAACGGTTTGCTAAATCGATTGCAGGCAAGATTATTGCGGCAAGGAGCACCGGACGTATTCGGACCACGAGCGAGCTTGCCCGCCTCGTGGCTGAAACCGTCCGCACGCGCGAGCCGGGCCAGCACCCCGCAACCCGCACGTTTCAAGCTTTTCGGATTTTCATCAATCAAGAGCTTGAAGAGATAGAAAAAGTGTTGCCGCAAGCTGTGGATAGCTTGCGGACAGGAGGAAAATTGGTCGCGATTAGTTTCCACTCACTGGAAGACCGCATTGTGAAGCGCTTCATGCAAGCGGCTTCCAAGGCAGACCGACTCCCCTCAAATTTTCCGATTCGTGCCGGCGAAATTGATGAAGCCACCCTAAAGTTAATTGGTCGGGCACACAAACCAAGCGAGGCGGAGATTTCTACAAACCCGCGCGCCCGCTCCGCTGTGATGCGTGTTGCTGAACGCACCGCACTTCATGCGGCAGCCGCCGCCAGAGCCTTGGGGCGAGCATGACACGCCTAAATATCGTGCTCCTAATGGCGCTCATCGGCTGCGCTTTATCCGTGGTTACCTCGCAACATAAAGCGCGAAAACTATTTATGGAATTGCAAACCGAGCAGGAGCGAGAACGCAAGACCGATCAAGAATGGCGCGAGCTGCAAATCGAATCGCAAACCTTGGGCACCGGCAAGCGTATCGAGCAAAAAGCGCAGCGCGAGATGGGCATGGTGGTGCCTGATCCAAAGAGGACGGTGATTGTGGTTTTAGACGGGAGCACCGAATCAAAATCATCATTTTCGTCCGCGGTCAATGGTAAAAAAACGGCCAGCGGCGACACGGAAATCCAAAAAAGTGCAGAAACACGAAAATGAATTTTTCATCAAAAAAAATTGCCTCGCCTGAACTACGCTTAAAGTTGGAAAGCTGGCGCTCGCGCGTGGTCCTGATCGGCTGCTTTAGTGTATTTGCATTGTTGCTCGGGCGCTCGTTTTACCTCCAGGGATTGCATACAGATTTTTTGCAAGCCAAAGGTGATGCACGCATCCTGCGCGTCGTCGATATGCCTGCATCGCGGGGCGCGTTGATGGATCGTAACGGTAAAACACTGGCGGAATCGACTGCGGTTGAGTCTGTTTGGGCCGCGCCCGAAGATATGGATCCGTTGGATGCCGAGCAAACCAGCAAGCTAGCCGCAGCGCTTGGCATGGATAAAAAAACAGTCATCGAAAAACTAACGACGAAAGACAAAAACTTCGTCTGGCTAAAACGCCAAATGCCGCCAGACCAGGCGCTGCGCGTGATGGCACTGAAAATCCCCGGTATTTTTCAGCAGCGTGAATTTCGCCGATTCTATCCAGCAGGCGATGTTGCCGCGCACGTAATTGGTTTCACCAACGTCGAAGACAAAGGTCAAGAAGGCGTGGAGTTGGCACAGCAAGAATCATTGGCAGGATCACCCGGCCAACGCCGCGTGATCAAAGATAACAAAGGTCGCATTGTCGAGGATGTGGCTAGCCTGAAAGTGCCGCGCGAAGGCAAGCCGTTAAATTTATCGATTGACGAACGCTTGCAATATATCGCCTATAAAGAATTGAAAGCGGCTGTTGAATTAAACAAAGCCAAAGGCGGCGCACTTGTGATGCTAGACGCGCATACCGGCGAAGTCTTGGCGATGGTGAATCAGCCCGACTTTAATCCGAACAATCGCGTGAACGTGCAAATGGCACAGATGCGCAATCGCAGCGTAATCGACACCTTTGAGCCTGGCTCGACCTTTAAGCCATTCGCCGTTTCTGCCGCGTTGGAAGCCGGAATTGTAAAACCTGAAACCGTGATCATCACAGGACCGGGATTAACGATCGGCACAAAAACGATCACCGATTTGCCGCATCGCTCCGATCAGCTCACAGTCGCTGAAGTAATCCAAAAGTCGAGCAATATCGGTACCGCCAAAATGGCATTGCAACTGCCGTCTGAATTGTTATGGAATTTGTATACGAACCTTGGTTTTGGCGTGACGCCGAAAACTGGTTTTCCGGGCGAAGCAAAAGGCATGCTGCGCCCCGTCAAAAGCTGGAAGCCGATTGAGCAGGCAACGATGGCCTATGGCTACGGGGTCTCAGTGAGCGCAATTCAATTAGCGCGGGCTTACACAATTTTTACCAATGACGGCGTGTTGTTGCCGGTGACGTTTTTGAAACGCGATGCCGATGTAATTGGCAAACAAATCATCTCTGTTAAAACCGCGCGGATGATGGCGCGGATGCTGGAAACCGTCACCGAGACCGGCGGCACCGCATCGAAAGCCCGGGTTGAAGGCTATCGAGTGGCGGGCAAAACGGGCACAGCGCATAAGGTACGCAACGGTGAATATGCGGACGGTGTTTATTTGTCGTCATTTGTCGGTTTCGCACCGGTCTCAAAGCCGCGCTACATTATTGCGGTCACTATTGATGAGCCGTCAGCGGGCAAGCATTTTGGTGGCGATGTTTCAGCCCCTGTTTTTGCGAGCGTAATGTCGCAGGCACTGCGCCTAGCAGGCGAGGCGCCTGATTCGGTTTCGCGTGAAGCTGCCGCGCCCGCAAATCCTGCGGCAACTCGCGCGGTCGTGGCACTGGCGAGCGGGGCGAATTGACATGGTCATGTCGATCAATCCAAACGCAATCAATCCGCATTTCATCGGTCCCGCCGACAGATTATCGAATCAGTCAGTGGCGAGCAAGGCCGAAGACATCATTGCGTTGCTTGATGCGCTGCCCGTCCAAGTTACCCACGTCACCGCAATTAGCCGGGAAGCTCGGCAGGGCGGGATATTTCTGGCATATCCGGGCGCCACCAATGATGGCCGTGCGTTTATTGCTGATGCGATTTCGCGCGGTGTATCCGCTGTTTTGTACGAAGCCGGTTTTGATTGGTATGCCAATTCAGAGTTGGGAAATACCGTGCCACATGCAGCGGTCAAAAATCTAAAGCGTTTTGCAAGTCTGATTGCCGGGCATGTATACCAAAATCCATCAAACGACTTATGGATGATAGGTGTTACCGGCACGAACGGTAAAACATCTGTTTCACAATGGATCGCACAGGCGCTGGCCACAACGAGCAAAAGATCTGCTGTTGTGGGCACCATTGGTAATGGCTTCGTGGAACAGTTGATCGCAGCCGAAAATACAACGCCGGACGCGGTAATGCTGCAACGCTTGCTACGCGACTATGTGAACGCGGGTGCGCAAGCCTGCGCTATGGAGGTGTCTAGCCACGGATTGGATCAGGGGCGCGCAGCGGACGTGAAATTTGATATTGCTGTCTTTACAAATTTGACACGCGATCACCTCGATTATCATCTGACGATGGAAGCGTACGGTGCAGCCAAAGCAAGGCTGTTTCAATCGCGCGGGCTTAAAACAGCCGTAATCAATGTTGACGATCCGTTTGGCCGCAAGCTAGCGGAAGACATTTCCAATAACGGCAGCAATGTTCGGGTCGTCCGCTTCGCCTGTAACGGTGGGAGCAAATTTGCAAATTTAGTGGGCGCCAATTTGTCAGTCTCGCCCAGCGGCTTGTCATTCACCGTCCGTCTGTTGGGCGATACCAAGCAAGAGGCGCACGTGGATAGCGCCATTCTGGGCGCGTTCAATATTTCAAATTTACTCGCCGTCATTGGTGCATTGTTGGCAAGCGGCGTGAACTTGGCAGCGGCTGCAAAAATTGCCAGTGAATTGAAGCCCGTGCCCGGTCGGATGCAGACGGTGCGCAGCGGCCAGAAAGGTGGTGACGCCAATAAGCCGCTGGTGGTGGTTGATTATGCTCATACGCCGGATGCGTTGGAAAAGGCGCTATCTACACTCGCCGCAGTTGTGCCTGACAAAGGGCGTCTAATTTCGGTGTTTGGTTGTGGCGGGGATCGAGATCGCGGCAAACGACCGCTAATGGGCGCGGTCTCAGCGCAATTTGCCGATCTGACGATTGTTACCTCTGATAATCCACGCACCGAAGACGCGCAACGCATCATTGCTGATATTGAGCCTGGAATGAAAGGTGCTGCCTATCGCGTGGTGGCGGACCGTTATCAGGCAATTTACGAAGCGCTCAATGCCGCAAATCAGAGCGACATCGTGCTGATCGCGGGTAAAGGCCACGAGGATTATCAAATTATTGGCGAAAGCAAACAGCACTTTAGCGATGTCGAAGTGGCCGTTGAAGCCCTCGCGCAATGGAAAGGGCTTTCGCCATGAGTGCAAAGTTCATGATGACGGCAAGCGAAGCGGCTGCGATGTTGGGTGCAATTTGCGTTCAGGGTGATGCGAGTTTTACCGGTGTTTCGACCGATAGCCGCAATATTGGACCTGGCGAATTATTCATTGCGCTCATCGGTGAAAATTTTGATGGCCACGCATATCTAGAAAAAGCACAAGCGCGCGGCGCAGCGGCAGCATTGGTCTCGCGCGAAATAAAAACGGCTGTGCCGCTTCCACAAATTATTGTTACCGATACCCTATTGGCGTTGGGGCAGCTCGCCAAGGCATGGCGCAATCGCTTCACGATTCCAGTATTGGCGCTAACCGGTAGTAATGGCAAGACCACAACCAAGGAAATGTTGCGCGCAATCTTCACCGCCCATTACGGCAGTGATGCCGCTGTATTGGCCACGGAGGGCAATTTAAACAACAACATCGGCTTGCCGTTGACGATGTTGCGCCTCAACGCTGGCCACAAAGTTGCGGTGTTCGAGATGGGTATGAACCATCTTTCAGAGATTGATTACTTAACCCATTTAGCCGAGCCAGATGTTGCGCTCTTGATCCAAGCTGGCACGGCGCATATCGGTGAATTGGGAAGTCGGGAGGCGATTGCGCAAGCCAAGGGTGAGATTTTTTCCGGACTTCGCGTCAACGGTGTCGCGGTCATCAATATGCACGATCGGTTTGCCGCGTATTGGCGTAGCTTGGTCGATGGCCTGACGCAACCGCATCGCATCATCGGCTTTGGCATCGCGCCTGAGGATGATGTGGTCGGTACATTCTCAACCGAGGCCCTCACTATTCGCCACGATGGTGAAGCGGTCAATGCCCATTTACATGTTGCCGGCGAACACAATCAGCGCAATGCCTTGGCGGCGGCGGCGGCCGCGATTGCGCTAAATGTCCCGCTCACCACGATCCGTGAGGGGCTCGAGGATTTTGAAGGCGTTGCGGGGCGCCTTCGTACGTTCGAAGGACACAATAAAGCCACCATCATCGACGATACTTATAACGCCAATCCGGATTCCGTTCGTGCCGCCATTGATGTGCTGCGCGCGAAGCAGGGCAAGCGTATTTTGGTGCTGGGCGACATGGGTGAGCTGGGTGCCGAGGCCATCGAGATGCACGCCGATATTGGCTTATACGCCAAGCATGCCGAGCTGGATGGCGTGGTGGCGATCGGCAAGCTCACCGAAGCCACCGTCATGTCGCTTGGTGTTAGCGGCTGGCATTTTGAGCAGATTGATGACCTCGTTGACGAGTTGCTACCGCTTTTGGCACCCGATGTCACGGTGCTCGTCAAAGGTTCGCGGTTTATGAAAATGGAGCGCGTTGTGTCAAAGCTCGTCCCGCACTATTCAACAAGTGCATCATCTAACTTGGATACGGCCCACTAATGTTGCTACAATTTTTTGAATGGCTGGCGCGGGATTTTGGTATCCGTGCATTCAATGTGTTTTCGTACATCACATTGCGCACCGTCCTCGCCGCGATGACCGCCCTCACGATTTCATTCGTGTTGGGGCCATGGATGATTCGCAAATTAACTTCCCTCAAAATCGGCCAGTCGGTTCGTGACGACGGGCCGCAAACGCATTTAGTCAAAGCCGGAACGCCCACCATGGGCGGCGCGTTAATCCTCGCCGCGGTCGCGGTCACCACGCTGCTATGGGCTGATTTGTCCAACCGTTATGTGTGGGCGTGTTTGGTCACAACGGTTGGTTTTGGCGTGATCGGTTGGATTGATGATTACCGAAAAGTGGTCTATAAAAATTCCAAAGGACTATCGTCTAAAGCCAAGTTTTTTTGGCAAACCGTCATTGCTACCTTAGCGCTTTCGTATCTCTCATACCGCGCGAATTTACCGCAGCAAACCGATTTAATCGTGCCATTTTTCAAAACGATTGCCATTCCGTTAGGGACGGTTGGCTTCATCATTTTGGGCTGGTTTACGGTTGTAGGGTTTTCCAACGCGGTCAATTTGACGGATGGCTTGGATGGCTTGGCGATTATGCCTACGGTGATGGTTGCGTCGGCCTTGGCGATTTTTGCCTACGTCGCCGGCAACAAAGTATTCGCTACGTATCTCGGCGTACCGCATATCGCCGGCGCGGGTGAACTCGCAATTTTTTGCGGTGCGATTGCCGGCGCGGGTTTGGCTTTTTTATGGTTTAACGCTTATCCGGCGGAAGTGTTCATGGGCGATGTCGGCGCGTTGGCGTTAGGCGGTGCATTAGGTTTGATCGCGGTGATCTGCCGTCAAGAAATCGTGCTCATCATCATGGGCGGTGTGTTCGTCGTGGAGACACTTTCGGTGATGATCCAAGTCGTCTCATTCAAGCTGACTGGCAAACGGGTATTCCGCATGGCACCGTTGCATCACCACTTTGAATTGAAGGGCTGGAAAGAGAACCAGGTCGTAGTGCGTTTCTGGATTATTACCATGATGTTGGTGCTGTTTGGTCTGTCAACACTAAAGCTGCGCTGAAATGCCTTTACCGAAAAAAATGAATTTCTTAATAAAAAACACAAGCACGGGCATGTCGCTTGAAGCATTTTTGCCTCAAGAGCCGCGCCAGTCAACACATGTCTCTTTTTTTACGAATAACACAACACCGGGGAAAAGGTGAACTGGCATGGACAAAAAATTCTTGTTCTGGGTGCGGGAGACACCGGGCTCTCCGTCGTCCGATGGGGGCAACGTGTGGGCGCTAGTTTGCGACTCGCCGACAGCCGCGCGGCTGAGTCCATTGAAGCCAACGTTGAATACTTGCGACGAAATTTCCCCGATATCGAATGCCACTTTGGCCCATGGAGCGCAGCCGCAGTTGGCCACTGGCTTAGCGACGCCGAATTCATTGTCGCAAGCCCGGGCGTGGCCATTGCGGGGCCCGCGTGTGACCCGGCCATCGCGCGCGCCGTCGCGCAAGGCAAAAAAATCATTGGGGATGTCGAGCTTTTCGCGCTCAACTACGCGATCCCCCAAAGCGTCGTAAATGCTAAGACAGGAAAGAAACCTTCCGTGATCGGCATCACCGGCTCCAATGGCAAATCTACCGTGACCGCGATGGTTGGCGCTATGTGCGCCGCCGCTGGGCTGCGTACGGTTGTTGCGGGCAATATCGGCTTGCCGGTGCTGGATGCACTTGCCGATGTGGAAGTCGCAGGCGAACCGGATGTGTATGTGCTGGAGTTATCGAGCTTTCAATTGGAGACGACATCAAACCTGCAGTTGGATGCCGCAACGATGTTGAATTTGTCGCAAGATCATTTGGATCGCTACCGTTCAATGGACGATTATGCAGCAGCCAAGAAGCGAATTTTCTTGCATGCCAAACATCAAGTTTTAAACCGTGAAGACGCAATTAGCATGAGCATGCTCGATCCAGCGGTTGGGCTTACAACTTTTGGGTCGGATGCGGCGTTGACGGCAAATGATTTCGGCATGGCAGAACATCGACTCATGCATGGAAATAAAAATTTAATGGCGCTGGATGCTATGCCCATCGCCGGTTTACACAACGCCGCCAACGCACTCGCGGCCTTTGCGCTGTGCAACGCGATCGGCACGGATCTCGAAAAATGTACGGATGGTCTTGCCAAGTTTGAAGGCTTACCGCATCGTTTGGAAAACGTTGGTGTGATCAACGGCGTGACGTTCTACGATGATTCCAAAGGCACGAATGTTGGCTCTACGGTTGCCGCGTTAAACGGTATGACTATTCCGGTGATTTTAATTGCTGGAGGCGAAGGCAAGGCGCAAGATTTCTCACCGCTCGCCGAACCAATTCGTAAACGCGCGAAGGCGGTTGTTCTCATCGGCAAAGATGCCCGCTCGATTGAAAGCGCGATCACGAGCGCTCGAATCACGTGTATCCATGCGGCTTCGATGATGGATGCCGTGGCAAACGCGTTTTCATGGGCATCTTCAGGCGATGCGGTGTTGTTGTCGCCCGCCTGTGCGAGCTTTGATATGTTTAAAAACTATAAACACCGCGGTGAAATTTTTGCCGAATGTGTTCAGACTTTAAAAGTAAAGCTGGAGGGCGGACATGTTGTATAGCCCGGCCACGCCACGTGCTGAATTGGATCTGTCGCTATTTTGGAGCGTGGTATTACTGCTTTCGATCGGTTTGGTGATGGTCTATTCATCTTCGATTGCGATGGCTGAAGCGGAGAAGGTTTCCGGCTACCGCATGAATTATTTTTTAGTGCGTCACGCGATTTATTTGGCAATTGGTATTTTCGCGGGCTTCATCGTGTTTCAAATTCCAATGGCGCTGTGGCAGCGTTTTGCGCCGTGGTTGTTTATCGGCGGCGGGTTTTTGCTGGTATTGGTACTGATTCCCGGCATTGGCCACGTCGTTAACGGTAGCCGACGCTGGATTTCGCTGGGCTTTATGACCATGCAGCCGTCCGAACTGATGAAGCTCTTTACCGTTTTGTACGCGGCTGACTATACGGTTCGTAAAGCGGCCTTTATGCACGACTTCAAAAAGGGCTTTTTGCCGATGCTGGCGGTGATGGTGTTTACCGGCGCGATGTTGCTCCGCCAGCCCGATTTTGGTGCACTGGTCGTTGTTACCACGATTGCGATGGCTATTTTGTTTCTCGGCGGGCTGAACTGGCGCGTGTTTGCCGGCTTGGTGATTTTGCTGGCGATTTCATTTGTGGCGCTGATTATTTCTTCGCCATATCGCCTCCAACGCATCGTCGGATTTATGGATCCGTGGGCAGATGCATTCGGTAAAGGCTACCAACTTTCGCATTCTCTCATCGCGTTTGGCCGTGGCGAATGGCTGGGCACAGGCTTGGGCGCCAGCGTGGAAAAATTATTTTATCTACCCGAAGCCCATACCGATTTTTTGCTGGCGGTTGTGGCCGAAGAATTGGGATTGGTTGGCGTGGCCGTTGTGATTGGTTTGTTCGTTTTGTTGGTTCACCGCGCCTTTGCCGTCGGGCGCGAAGCCATGATGCGTGAAAAATACTTCGCTGCGTTGACTGCCCAGGGCATCGCAGTTTGGATCACCGTGCAGGCTTTCATCAACATGGGCGTAAACATGGGTTTGCTGCCAACAAAGGGTTTAACACTGCCGTTTTTATCGTACGGCGGAACCGGCATTTTGATGAACTGTGTGTCCGTCGCGATTTTGCTGCGTATCGATTTCGAAAATCGTGCCCCGAGTTCAAAAATAGAATCGAAGGTGCGGCGTTGATGACTATTACATCTTCCACCAAAACTGCACTCATTATGGCCGCCGGAACGGGCGGACATATCTATCCCGGCTTAGCGATCGCCGAGGTGTTGGTGGCGCGCGGCTGGAAGATTGTCTGGATGGCAACACCCGCAGGCATGGAGCATAAGCTGGTCGGCAAAGTTGGCTATCCGCTTGAGGTGGTGAACATGTCCGGTGTACGCAGCAAGGGTGCTGTCGCATGGTTTTTCATGCCGCTAAAATTGCTCCGCGCGCTTTGGCAATCGCTGCAAATTATTCGCCGCGTCAAGCCAAGCATCGTGATTTCGATGGGCGGCTACATTGCCCTTCCTGGCGGCATGATGGCCGTGTTGCTGGGCAAGCCGCTCGTAGTGCATGAGCCTGGCGCACATGCAGGATTAACCAATCGTGTGTTGGCGTTGATCGCGGATCGCGTGTTGGTAGGCTTCCCAAAAACATTTGAACAAGTGCCAAAAAATGCGGTCGCCAAAATATTACCCAAGCCACAAAACGTGGAATGGGTGGGCACCCCGGTTCGCTCGTCCATTGCCGCATTGCCAGCGCCTGATATGCGCTTCGCCAACCGCGTTGGCGCCATTCGATTGTTGGTTGTCGGCGGTAGCTTGGGGGCGAAAACGATGAGCGATTTAGTGGTGGCCGCGCTGGCAACATTGCCCGCATTGCAACGCCCGGACGTGATTCATCAGGCTGGCGAAAAAAATGCAGAGGAATTGTCGGCAACCTATCGTGCTGCCAACGTAGCGGCCAAGGTGGTGCCGTTCATCGACAACATGGACGAGATGTACAGCTGGTGTGATGTGATGTTGTGCCGATCTGGCGCGATCACCGTGGCCGAATTAGCCGCTGCCGGCGTTGCCAGCATTTTAGTACCGCTGCCTTTTTTTGTTGCGGAGGAACAACTTGCCAATGCCCAGTTTTTAGCTGATGCGAACGCCGGGGTTGTGGTGAATCAGCTTGACGTGACGCCGCAAGCTTTGGCGAAAATAATCACTGAATTCACACGTGAGCAATGTCAAAAAATGGCTACTCACGCGCGCGCACTGGGCAAGCCGAACGCAACTGCTGCCTGTGCACAAACTTGTATGGAAATGGCGAAATAGAGATATGAAGCAAAAAGTCAAAAAACTCCACTTTGTCGGCATTGGTGGCTCGGGTATGTCGGGCATTGCCGAGGTGTTACTCAATCTTGGGTATCAGGTGTCGGGTTCAGATTTAAGCGAGAACGCTGCGGCCAAGCGGCTTAAAAAACTGGGTGCAAGCGTCGTTATCGGCCATGTTGAGATCAACATTGCAGGCGCAGATGTGGTGGTGATCTCGAGCGCTGTTAAGGCCGACAATCCGGAAGTGGTTGCTGCTAAAGCGGCCGGTGTTCCCGTTGTGCCGCGCGCCATGATGTTGGCCGAATTGATGCGCTTTAAGCAAGGCATTGCGATTGCTGGCACGCATGGCAAGACGACTACCACGAGCTTGATTTCGCATGTCTTGGGCGAGGCAGGCTTAGACCCAACTTGCGTAATCGGTGGCCGCCTAAACTCCATTGGCACGAACGCACATTTGGGCCAGGGCGAATATTTGGTTGCCGAAGCGGACGAATCAGATGCTTCGTTTTTATACCTGCAACCGATCATGGCCGTGGTCACGAATATCGACCAGGATCATATGGAGACCTACGAGCATGATTTTGCAAAATTAAAAAATGCTTTCGTAGAATTTTTGGAGCATCTGCCGTTTTACGGTTTGGCGGTGCTGTGCGCAGATGATCCGAATGTGCGTGAAATCATGCCGCGTCTCTCCAAGCCGATTCGCACCTACGGGCTGAGTGAGTATGCTGATTTACGTGCCGTCAATATCCAGGCGGTCAACGCACAAATGCAGTTCACCGCTGTCTCCAAGCGCGATCAAATCGGCGATACAACGGGTTTAGATGTCGTGCTTAATTTGCCCGGTCTCCACAATGTTGCGAACGCGCTAGCAGTGATTGCGATTGCGCGGGAGATTGGCGTGAACGACGACCACATCGCGCGGGGATTGGCTAGCTTCACTGGTGTCGGGCGACGTTTTCAGCGCTATGGTGAAATTGCTATCCCCAATTTCGCGCACGAAGGTGGGCAAGAGAGTGGTCAAAAGGCTGGGCACTACACGTTGGTCGATGATTACGGCCATCACCCCGTTGAAATGGCCGCAACAATCGCAGCGGCTCGGGGCGCGTTCCCCGGACGCCGCATTTTGCTTGCTTTCCAGCCACATCGTTTCACGCGCACACGTGACTTGTTTGAGGATTTTGTAAGAGTGCTCTCGACCATTGACGAGTTAGTGCTGGCTGATGTTTATCCCGCTGGCGAAGCGCCAATTGTCGCTGCCGATGGTCGCGCCTTGGCGCGTGCCGTGCGCTTAGCGGGCAAGGTTGAGCCGCTATTTGTAAACACTGCCGATGAAATTGCGACGGCTGTCGAAAGCCGTGTCCGCGATGGTGATGTGGTCATTACGATGGGGGCCGGTTCAGTTGGCGGTGTGGCACCGCGCTTGGCAGGTGGCGCATCCATGGCGGGAACTGCGGAATGAACATGGCCGAATCCTTAAATACGAATATGGCGCTGCGCGGCGAACTCAAGAAGCATGAGCCGATGTCAACGCACGTCTCGTGGCGCGCTGGCGGGATGGTGAGGCAGTTTTACAAGCCTGCTGATCTTGCTGATTTGCAAGCGTTCTTGCCCAAAGTGCCTGCTAGCGAACCCATTTTGTTTGTGGGCCTCGGGAGTAATTTGCTGGTGCGTGACGGCGGCTTTGAGGGTACGGTTATTTTGGTTACGCCGACACTGTCGGGCATTGCGCTCGCGGTCGATGAAGTCACGAACGAGGCCACAATTGTTGAAGCGGGTGCTGGTGTTGCCTCACCCCATGTTGCAAAATTCGCGGCCAAGAATCATCTCGCCGCTGCTGAATGGTTGGCCGGTGTGCCGGGCACCGTCGGCGGCGCGTTGGCGATGAATGCCGGCTGTTATGGCACCGAAACTTGGGATCAAGTGGTCAGCTGCGTGACGGTTGATCGTTCGGGTGCGTTGCACACCCGCACTAAAGCTGACTTTGATATTGGGTACCGGCATGTTTTTGCCACAACGGCGGAAAGCGCTAAAAATGATGAGTGGTTCGTGTCAGCCCGCTTCAAATTTGTGCCGGGCGATGCGGCGACCGCACAAGCACGCATCAAAGAGCTGTTGGCCAAACGCATGGCCTCGCAACCCCTAGACAAGCCAAATGCGGGTTCGACCTTTCGCAATCCGCCGAATGACCATGCGGCTCGCCTGATTGAATCTTGCGGACTCAAAGGACACACAATCGGTGGCGCTCAGGTTTCGATCAAGCACGCGAATTTTATTATCAATGTAGGCCATGCAACTGCTGCCGATATCGAATCGATGATCGCGCATATGCAAGCAACTGTCTTCGCAAAAACAGGTGTTGAGTTGGTGCGGGAAGTGAAAATTGTTGGAAATAGGTTGGGAAAAATTGTATGAGCATCGATGTTAAAAAATTAGGCAAGGTCGCGGTAATGATGGGCGGATTTTCAGCCGAGCGCGATATTTCGCTGCTCTCCGGTAACGGCGTGCTGGCCGCGCTGCGCGAAAAGGGCGTGGATGCCTACGAGTTTGATCCTGCTGTAAATTCGCTATTTGATTTGCCCCGGGAAAAGTTTGATCGTGTATTCATTGTGCTGCATGGTCGGTTTGGTGAGGACGGCACTGTGCAGGGCGTTCTCGAAACGATGAAAATTCCCTACACCGGGTCTGGCGTTATGGCGAGCGCATTGGCAATGGATAAATGGCGCACCAAGCTGATTTGGCAAGCCGCTGGCATCCCGACGCCGCGATGCCATTTGGTAACGCCCGAAAGCAACTGGGTTGAAATAATTGACGATCTTAAATTGCCGCTCATCATCAAGCCTGCCCGTGAAGGCTCCAGCATTGGCGTGACCAAGGTAATGACGGCGGCAGATTTGCCACTCGCGGTTGACTTAGCTTACAAGCTCGATCCAATGGTCTTGGCTGAGGAATTTATTGATGGCCAAGAGCTAACCGCTTCGGTGGTGAACGGTGAAGTACTTTCGCTTATCCGCATCGAAGCGCCGGAGGGAAAATACGATTATGCGAACAAATATTTTCGGGACGTCGTGAAGTATCACTGGCCATCCGGCATTCGCGCCGAACTGGAAACGGAAATTCGGGCGATGACATTGAAGGCGTTTAACGTACTCGGCTGTGAAGGCTGGGGGCGAGCCGACGTGATGTTGCAAGCCGATGGTAAATACGCATTTTTAGAAATGAACACCGCGCCGGGCATGACCGGCCATTCGCTGGTGCCGATGGCGGGTCGCGCAGCCGGATTGAGCTATGCCGATTTGTGTGTGCAAATTTTAGCGTCAGCATCGTTGAAAAATTAGTGAACGAATCCGCCGGAGAAATTAATACCTAATATGGCCGCCGTCAAAAATTCTGATCAACTGGCAACACCATTCTTCCGCAGACGCATCGTCGTCATCGGCGTGAGCGTGTGCGTAATGCTGGCGGTGGCTGGCGGTGTGTGGCTGCTGTGGCGCGCGTTGCCCGAAGTGCCAGTGCACGAGGTGGTATTTGTCAATGCTTCGTCAATTGAAGATACGGCTGCTATGCCGGCCGCGCCATTTGTACATTTGAAAACTGAAGACCTCCATCGTGTCGCGGAGGCGGTGGCGAGCGCAAAACTGAATGCGTTGCGAGTTGACCTAAGTGGAGTCAAGGCCGCAGTCGAGCAGCTCGAATGGGTGCGGCGAGCCGATGTGCGCCGTCGCCTACCGGACAAAATTGAAGTGCGAATCGAAGAGCATGTGCCTTTCGGTATTTGGCGTGGAGTAGATCATGTAAAGCGATCAGCAGCGCCAGTGGTTGCCGGTGCTGATGCCGATGCCAACGTCAATGCCAACGTTAATGCAAACACGAAACCAATGGCTGATGAAACTGATGCAGACGATGAAGTAGCCGTTAACGGGATGCTTATTAATAACTTTGGTGAAGTTTTCAAAGCGGGTTTGTCCAACGCCGAATTCGCCACTCTGCCGATCTTGGGCGGACCCCAGTCAGCTTCGAAAGACGTAATCGTGGCCTTCGATCAATTCAGAAGACAGTTAATCAGCATCGAGCGCGCGCCGCGCGAGTTGCAACTATCAGTGCGTCGCGCGTGGACGGTCAAGCTTGATAACGGCGTGACGCTGGAACTGGGGCGCAACGATGCCGAGCAACGGCTGCAACGATTTATCCAAGCGCACTCGCAAATTGCCGAACTCAAGGCAGCCAATATCCATGTTGATTTGCGCTATGCCTCGGGGCTTGCGCTCAGAAATATGTCAAGGGCTGCAAATATGAAAGCTGTCAGCGCACCTGAAAAGCGGGTCTCGCTAAAAAATGCCGCTGCCAAGAGCAAAGTATTGGCGAAGCCCGTCACAAAGAAAAAAGCAAGGAAAGTGAAAGCCATATGAGCCAACTTTTAATTGGGATTCGCCATGAATAAGCCGCGTGAAACCAAGAATTTACTGGTCGCTCTTGATATTGGCACCTCGAAGATTATCGCCATCGTTGCCCAGCTAAACGACGAAGGCGGCATCGAGGTGCTCGGTCTTGGGCAACACCCGTCGAAGGGGCTAAAAAAAGGCGTGGTGGTCAATATCGAATCCACTGTCCACGGTATTCAACGGGCGCTCGAAGAAGCAGAGCTCATGGCGGATTGTAAAATTCGCGATGTGCTGACTGGCATCGCGGGCTCCCATATTAAAAGCTTCAACTCACATGGCATGGTGGCTATTAAGGATAAAGAAGTTTCGCAATTCGATGTTGACCGCGTGATCGAAACCGCGCGTGCGGTGAATATTCCGATGGACCAACAAATATTGCATATCCTCACCCAGGAATTTATTATCGATGGCCAGGAAGATGTGCGTGAGCCCGTCGGCATGAGCGGGGTGCGGCTTGAAGTTAAAGTGCATATCGTTACTGGCGCCGTCAGCGCGGCGCAAAACATCATGAAATGTGTGCGTCGCTGCGGGCTTGAGGTGCGTGATCTGGTATTGCAGCCACTGGCTTCAGCGATTGCCGTGTTATCGCAGGATGAAAAAGACTTGGGCGTTTGTCTGGTCGATATAGGCGGCGGCACCACCGATATCGCGGTGTTTACCGGAGGCTCGATTCGCCACACCGCCGTAATTCCGATTGCCGGTGATCAAATCACCAACGATATTGCGATGGCATTGCGCACGCCGACCAAAGATGCTGAAGATATCAAAATGGCCCATGGCTGTGCGCTGCGGCAGATGGCGAGCGTCAATGATGTGATCGAAGTACCTGGTGTGGGCGATCGCGAGCCGCGCCAGTTATCTCGTCAGACCCTTGCCGAGGTAATTGAACCGCGCGTGGAAGAGCTGTATTCGCTGATTCAGCGCGAGTTACGGGCCAGCGGGTTTGAAGAATTATTATCTAGCGGCATTGTCTTGACTGGCGGCAGTGCTGCGATGCAGGGCATGGTTGAGTTGGGCGAAGAGGTATTCCACATGCCAGTGCGATTAGGCGTACCGAACTATACGGGTGGCTTGTCCGAAGTGGTGCGCAATCCGCGTTTTTCGACGGTGGTGGGCTTGCTGCTTTCGGGGCTGGAACAGAAAAAACGTGATGAGCATGTGCGTTTGCACTCGGCCAATTTCAAGAGCGTGTTCGACAAAATGGCTTCATGGTTTAAAGGAAATTTCTAAGGAAATTTCTAAGGAAATTGCTAGGGACATTTCTGATGAAACGCTAAATAAAATTTTTGAAAATAATTTAGGCCGTAAAAAATTTTTTGTTTGAAGTGTTGTTTTTTATTTAAGTTGTTTTTTTGTTTCACCACAGCAGAGGAGATTTAAAATGATTGAGCTAATTGATGCAGAACAGCCGGAGGCCATTATCAAGGTCATCGGTGTCGGTGGCTGCGGCGGCAATGCAGTTGACCACATGATCGGCCATGGTGTGGCTGGCGTGGAATTCATTTGCGCGAATACGGATGCACAGGCGCTAAAACGTAACCAGGCCAAAACGGTCATGCAGTTGGGCGGCACCACCACGCGCGGTTTGGGCGCAGGTGCTAACCCCGAAATTGGTCGTCTGGCTGCGATCGAAGATCGTGAACGTATCGCTGAGATGATCCAGGGTGCGGATATGCTCTTTATCACTGCCGGTATGGGCGGCGGTACGGGTACCGGTGCCGCACCTATCGTGGCTGAAATCGCGCGCGAAATGGGTGTGTTGACGGTGGCCGTGGTTACCAAACCATTCGCGTTTGAAGGAAAGCGCATGAAAGCGGCAAACGCCGGTATTGAGGCGCTGAAGCAGCATGTTGATTCGCTCATCATCATCCCGAATGATCGGCTGATGGAAGTTCTAGGCGAAGATGCGACCTTTGAAGATGGTTTCAAAGCTGCCAATGATGTGCTGCACGGCGCGGTTGCCGGCATTGCTGAAATCATTAACTGTCCCGGTATTGTGAACGTCGATTTTGCTGACGTGCGCACCGTGATGAGCGAAAACGGTGTAGCGATGATGGGCTCCGCCA
>JANYBL010000121.1 GCA_025360815.1 Burkholderiales bacterium | reverse complement strand
GCTAAAACCTTCCCTTCAAGGGCATAAGTTTTGAGGCATTCTTCCACCCGCGATGCCGCCAGGATCAAGCATCCACGCGGGGTTTCGACCAGTGCGTAGTCAAATTCAGGATGAATATTAAGCGCCTGATTAGCCGGAATCGTCCACGGCGTCGTCGTCCAGATCACCGCAAAAATCGGGCCGGATGGTGCTGCAGGGAGTCCAAACGCTTTTGCCAGTTTGTCCCGTTCCGACTCCAGAATCGGGAAGCCCACGTCAATCGCGGTGGAGATTTTATCTTCGTATTCCACCTCGGCTTCGGCCAATGCAGAGCCGCAATCAAAGCACCAATTGACCGGCTTCAAACCGCGATAAACATAGCCGCGCTCGAGTAATTTTCCGAGCGTGCGAATTTCAGCGGCTTCGGTTTCGAACGCCATGGTTTTATACGGATGATCCCAATCGCCGAGCACGCCGAGCCGAATAAAATCGGCTTTTTGCAGCGTGATTTGCGATTCTGCATGCGCGCGCGCGTAGCCCTGCACTTCAAGTGGCGTGAGGTTTTTGCCGTGTTGTTTTTCAATAAAAATCTCAATCGGCATGCCGTGACAATCCCAGCCCGGCACATACACCGCGTCAAAGCCCGCCATCTGCTTGGATTTCACGACGATGTCTTTTAGAATTTTATTGACTGCATGGCCGATATGAATTGACGCGTTCGCATAGGGCGGACCGTCGTGCAGAATGAATTTTGGTTTCCCCTTTGAAGCCGCCCGAATTTTTTCGTAAAGCTTTTTGTCCTGCCATTGCCTAATCCAGCCCAGCTCGCGTTTGGCGAGATCGCCGCGCATGGGAAACGGCGTATCGGTTAAATTGAGCGTTGATTTGTAATCTTGTTTCTTTGTTTCGGCTGGGGCTGTCGGGGTTTCCATCTTCATTCAATCCGCAAAATTGTTTTCGCACGGGCACAATCGTTGTGCATCTGTTTCACGAGTTCCTTGAGGGGATCGGCACTGGTGAAATTTAATTCGTCGCGGATTTTTTCGATGAAGGTAACTTGCACGCGCTTACCGTACAAATCATGTTCCGAATTTTTGTTCGGGAAATCGAAGAGGAAGACTTCCAGGTGATGGTGGTTGTCGATTGACACCACCGGATTCGTACCGAGGTTGGCGACGCCTTGGATGACGCCTTCAAGATCAGCATTTGTCCTCACCACTCCCTCGAGCCCGCGAGATACTATTTTAAATAGTACCGCAAACACGCCGGAAAGGGCAGGTTTTCTGCCAGACAACGCCACATTCGCAGTCGGGAAGCCCAGTGTGCGGCCGAGTTTTTTGCCGTGCGTGATGCGGCCGGTGATGCTGTATGGGTGGCCAAGCATTTGCTCGGCCATTTTCATGTCGCCCGCCGCAAGCGCCGCGCGAATCGCAGTGGAAGAAATTTTCTCGTGATTTTTATCTTCGATATCGGCCATCGTCTGCACCGAAAAGCCATGCGCGGCGCCATACTCGCGCAGCATCGCAACATCACCCGCCCGCATCGCACCAAAGCGAAAATCTTCGCCGACCATCAGCCACTTAACGTTCAGCCCGACCAATTTCGCCATGAATTCTTGCGGTAGTTGCGAGGAAAATTTGGCGTCAAAATGCGGAATAAACACATTCGTCATGCCCGCGATTTTCATTGCTGCCAATTTTTCGGTCACGCTCATGAGCCGCACGGGCGCGAGTGAAGGATCATTGCGCACCTTGGCGAAATATTCGCGCGGCAACGGCGAAAAAGTCATGGCTGACGCCTCCAACCCTAGGCTGGACGCGGCGCTTCGACTAGCGATGCGGCATGTTTCGAGTATGGCCTGATGCCCCAAATGCACGCCATCGAAGTTGCCGATAGCCAATGCGAGGGGTGGAAATGTACCGTTTAAGTATCGATGTAGTTTCATGTTTTATTTTGTGTTCGGACTGCCCGTCAACTGCTTGCCCATCGGGAAAAGTCTTTAAAGCGAATTCCCATTGTCCAAAGACTCGCAAAATAGATCGCGGCACCTGCGAGCACTATCCAAGTGATCTTGATGGCCTTCGGCAGCGTGTGCATGGTAAGCCACGCCACATCCGCGCCACTGAACCACCACAACGCGCCGCCCATTAAGCAGAGCCCAATCAGCAACTTGAACTGGAATAACCACCAGCCAGGCTCGGGCTGGTAGAACCCTTGCTTGCGAATGAAATAAAGTAGCAACGCTGAATTAACGCACGCACCCAAGCCGGTAGATAGCGTCAGCCCCGCGTGTCTAAAATACGGAACGGAAGCGAGGTTAAAAAGCTGCGTTATCACCAGCGTGAAGACGGCAATTTTCACCGGCGTTTTAATATTTTGTTTCGCGTAAAAACCGGGCGCCAATACCTTGATCAAAATAATGCCGGTTAAGCCAAACGCGTAGGCAATCAGGGCCGAGCGGGTCATCAACACATCATTCGGTGTGAACGCGCCGTGCTGAAAAATGGTTGAAATAATCGGCCCTGCCAACACGCCCAAACCGACAGCAGCAGGGAGCGTGAGCAGCAACGTCAGCCGCAAGCCCCAATCGAGCAATTTAGAGAATTGCGCTGGATCGGCGGCATTGCTTTCCTTCACCAACGACGGCAGCAACACGATGCCTAGGGCGACGCCCAGCATGGCAGAAGGGAATTCCATCAACCGATCTGCGTAGGTAATCCACGAGACTGCGCCGTCACCCAAATTCGAGGCGACTTGGGTGTTAATCAGCAGCGAAATTTGCGCAACTGATACGCCCAATGTGGCGGGCAACATCAACTTTAAAATGCGACTCACGCCCTCGTCTGCTCGTGCCTCGCGCAGTTTGGTTGGTCGCCACGAAAATGACGGAATCATGCCGATGCGTTTTAATGCAGGAATCTGAAACGCAAGTTGCACCAGCCCGCCCAATAATGCGCCCCACGCAAGCGCAGTAACCGGCGGGCTCACATAAGGGGCTAATAAAACCGCCGCGCCGATCATGCATAAATTGAGCAAAACGGGTGTGAATGCGGGGGTTTTGAATGATGAGAAGGTGTTTAAAATGCCGGCTGATAGCGCAATCAGCGAGATGAAAAACAGATACGGAAAGGTAATGCGCGTCATTTGCACTGTGAGCGCAAATTTTTCAGGGTTCGCCGCGAACCCAGATGCCGTCGCGTACACCAACCAAGGTGCAGCAAGGACGCCGATGACCGTGACAACAAATAAAATCACGCCCAACATACTGGCAACATGATCGGCCAGCAAATGGGTTTCGGCGATGCCGCGCTTGGTTCGATATTCCGCAAAAACTGGCACGAACGCCTGGCTGAACGCACCTTCGGCGAACAAACGGCGGAAAAAATTCGGGATGCGCCAGGCGGCAATAAACGCATCCTGCACCAGGCCAGCGCCAAAAGTGTTCGCCATGAGGACATTGAGTACCAGCCCTGTTATGCGCGATAAAAACGTCATCGCCGAGATCGAGAAAGCGGCTGTGAGAAGATTCATTTAAGATTCGTTTACGGTTCGTTTTAAATTCATTGGCGATTCAAGGGCAGTAAGTAGGAAATTCTGAAATCATGAAATTCGCGGAATTTGCTGATGTTTCGTGCATTTTTCGCCCGTGATGGGTGAATATCTTGCAGCGTTTTAATGATTTTCTCGGGGTTTTTACGTTTTGTTACAGGCGCTAGGCATTAATTGCGGCGATTGGATCGAAAATTAACTGCAATTTCAACGGCACTCTTGAGTAGCGACTTTTAACGCGCGTAACAAATACCCCAAAAACTCAATCAAAACAAACAGTTTGCTTTTTTCTGGCGAGGCCCTATAATACAAGGCTTCGCACAAAATTCATGACGAAATTCTGGAATAAACATGGCAAATACCAAACAAGCTGTTAAACGCGCACGTCAAGCAGTCAAAGCCCGCTCGCACAATATGGCGCAGCGTTCTGAGCTCCGTACAGCGATCAAAAAAGTCCAGGCTGCAATTATCGCTGGCGACAAAACGGCCGCTGAGGCGGTGTTCAAATCATCTGTTTCCACCATCGATTCGATTGCGGACAAGAAAATTATTCATAAAAATAAAGCCGCTCGTCATAAGAGCCGCTTGTCTGCTGCGATCAAAGGTATTGGCGCCAAGGCACAACAGGCAGCAGCTTAATTTTTTGAGTTGTCGGGTTGGTTTGTCGGCGTTTCTTGCCCGAACCCAGCGAAGCTCAGTTGGTTCAAATAAAACGCTGAATGGTTTTCCATTCGGCGTTTTTTATTGCGTTGTTGTTTGCGGCTTCTGCCGACTGGCGGATATTGTGACCAGCTTCAGCGCTGGCACCGGTGCTGACTTTGCCAATCACTAACTGCCCCCACTACTTGTCAGGACCGACCAAGCCTTCAAGCGCGTTCCCAGGCACCGGGCAAAAATCATCGCTCACGACTGCAGCCGGATCAATCACAACGAGATCGTTGTCGCCCGCAAAATCAAGCAAAAAACGATGCGCTCGCGGCTCCACTTCTGCGAGTGACGATTCGACCACCACGCAGCGAACGCCATCAAGCATCACCGGACGTACATAAGGCGAGTAACGCATTTGATGATCGCCGCCAAAGCTCGACATCACTCCGCACAACCGTTCCGCCCAGTCGCTCGGACGAAATGCCCGCCCGTGTTTGGTAATGCCTTGAATAACGATGCGTGTCGCGTGCGGCGATGCCTCGGCAGGCGATGTGGCGTGCGTTACGATTTGATTCACGTCAGAATTAGCTACGGGTAGGGTGCGCATGCGATGATTCGTTTGCCGCTGTTTGCGAATGTTAGTTGGGTGTAATGCGTGGAACGCCCCAACGCCAACGCTAGGGTCAACGACCAAAACGGTTTAAATAGATGATAGTAAAGATGATGATAGATGTGCCGAACGGCAGGCCATCAAGAGATAACAACACGACCGCTAAACAACGCGAATTATAACCGCTTATCAATCACCGTATGCCCCCAACAGCCGTCACCATCGCTATCATCGGCGCAGGATTTAGCGGTACTGTCATCGCCGCAAGATTGTTACGAGCGAAACACCCGCACCCAATCCAAGTGGTCTTAATCAACCGCATCGCGCCCGTTGCGGGCATTGGGGCGGGAGCAACGCCAGCAGCAACGGAACAAACTGCCAACGATAATTTGGGACGCGGACTGGCCTACGGCACCAAATCAGACTTGCATCTGCTTAATGTGCCCTGCGGACGGATGAGCGCATTTCCGGAGGATGAGGCAGATTTTTTAAATTTCCTGCGCTCGCGCAGTGTAGTGGCGGGCAGCGGAGATTTCGTCTTGCGTCGATGGTATGGCGAATATTTAAGACAATTGCTTGATGCTTCAGCGGGCGAAGCGTCGCAACAGTCCAAAAACACATTGCAGATGATAAACGGCGAGGTGACATCCCTGCGCTGGTCTGAAACCGATGCATCGCCGATTTCTCAACCGATGCAAAGCAACCGGACGACGCGACGCGCGCACCTCCAATTTAGCGACGGCCGTACCCTGCAAGCAGATCGAGTGGTATTAGCGCTGGGCAATTTTGCACCGGCAAACCCGATACTCAACGTGCGCGAAGGGTCCGCCGAATCTACCGGATTTACGTCCCCACGATATGTGAGCGATCCGTGGGCCACCAATGCGCTCGTCAATATCGATACCAGCAAACCAGTCGTGCTAATCGGCACGGGGCTCACGATGTTCGATATTGTTTTAACCTTAAGCGCCCAATATCCGGATGCGCAATTTATCGCACTTTCGCGCCGCGGGCTGCTACCCCAAGCCCATCGCCGTGCCGAAGCACTGTTGCCTGCGCACGCGCTTGCGCTTGGGCACACAAGCAAGCCGCACTTCGATCGTGCACCGGATAATATGCTGCAGAACGCCGCAACCGCACGAACCTATGTGCGGGCAGTGCGGGAAAAAATTGCCCAGTACACCAGAATTGGCGGCGATTGGCGCGATGTGATTGCGTCGCTGCGCCCGATCACGCCGCAGCTTTGGCAGCGCCTGCCAGCAATCGAGCGTGGACGTTTGTTGCGCCATGTCAGACCCTATTGGGAATCACATCGACATCGTGCGGCGCCGCAAATTGCGGCGGCGATTGATGCCCTTATCGGTAGCGGTCGATTATCCATAAGGTCCGCACGCATACAGGCAATTGAGCCGGTTGGCGATATGTTGCGGCTCGCGATTCGCCCGCGCCACCAGACCGAAAAAACGCCGCCAACAACACCAGCAGAGACAAAAATGTTGATTGCCACCGCGGTCATCAATTGCACAGGGCCGACGAGCGATTATCGAGTTGCCCGTGAAGCGCTATTGCTACAGCTTGAGACGGACGGGATGCTGCTCGCTGATTTGGATCGCCTTGGTATTGCAGTCAATCAGCAATTACAGGTGTTAGATCGCAACGGTACTGTGCAGCCTCAGTTATATTGCGTCGGCCCGTTGCTCAAGTCCGGGTTTTGGGAGGCAACGGCTGTGCCTGAATTAAGGGCGCATGCCAAAGCAGCGGTTGAACATATGCTGGCGTCTTTAGAATATTCGTAGCGAACGCTGTGGTCGCTTAATAGCGACGCATGCCAAACTCAGGCGGCCCGCCGCTTCAACCAGCGCAGTGCCGGACCAATCAATGGAAAGTGCTCATACAGCTCGCCTGCTGCATCCCAATAATCACGGTGGTAATTCACGCGCCCATCGGCTGCAAAGCGAATATGCGAGAGGCCGTGGATGCGGCGATCCACATCGGGCTTAAGCGATTTAATCCGAAAATCAAAATCCCAAATCAGCACCGCGCCATGTTCGTCTTGGATCGCTTCGATTATGGTGAATCTCGGATCGATGAGCTTTACAAACATATCGTTAAAGATATGTTTAATCGCGGTCAAGTCCCGGACCTCGTTAAACGGGTCACGGAAATAGGCATCTTCCGCGTAGAACCCAGCCATCGCAGTCACGCTTTCCGGCGTGAGGCTCTGAAAATAGATGCTTAGTTTTTTGAGCGCTTGGGTTGGTGCGTCGGAATTTGCGATGGCATTCACGATTTTCTTTCGCAACGTCGGATTACAATTTCGTTGATTTTTTAATCAACGAAAAATACAGTGAATAAGGCAAGTGTCGTAAGAGTTTTAATTTATGGGTGAAGCCCTTTGGGAAGTGAATTTCAAATTCACCCGCTTCTAAACCTTTGATGATTTCCAGCGCGGCTTCTTCCGGCGTGATTAGCGATGGCATCTCGAAATCGTTACCCGCCGTCATTGGCGTTTTGACGAAGCCGGGATTAATCACATAGATATCCAAGCCTTTGTCTTTGAGATCGAGATAGAGCGTTTCTGCCAAATTGATGAGCGCAGCTTTGGTGGGCCCATATACCAACGACTTCGGCAGGCCGCGATACCCTGCCACGCTCGATACCAGCGCAATGCCGCCCGCTTTTGCCACTATAAAACGCGGAATCACCACCGATAGGCCATTCAGGCAGCCGCCCCAGTTCACATCAACCATCTGCTGCGCAATTTTTAGGTCCAGTTGCCAAGCGCGCATCGCCGTGTAGTCCCCCGCCATAAACACCACTAAATCATAGCCGCCCCACGCATCCACCAGCTCTTGTTCAGCGGCAGCAATAGTTGCCACTTTAGTAATATCAAGCGGCAAGGCCATCGCCCGTGACGCCCCAAATTTGGTGACCAGTGCAGACAGCTTATCGGCACTGCGGGCCGATAGGGCAACCTTGGCGCGGCGCGAATGTAGGGCATCAGCAAGGGCGGCACCGATGCCGGTGGAAGCGCCAATAATCCAGACGCGTTTGCCCGACCAATCAGTGATTTTGGGATTGAGCGACATATTGATTAACGCTTTCGAAAGAAAATTGAAATTTCAGCAAACTGTAAACCGAACTTGCTCATCTTGGTGCGATTGGCGATTGTTTTATCGTCGATTTGCCACATCCAATCGTCCATCGACATGTCATAGCCCCCTTGGTCGTCAGGCAATTTTAGGGTGTACGCCCAACGCAATGTGTTCCCAGCAGCTTCACCGTTTGCGACACCAACGACATCACCCGCTCGGCCGATATATTGATCGCCGTTTTTGGTAATCTTCCAAATTCGTTTTTCTTTTTTGCCGTCTGACCATGTAAAGGATTCGTCCAGCACGCCTTCATTCCCGACCCAGGTGCAATCCATCTCAACAACCATGCGGCGAATGACTTTGCCGGAGCGGTCTTGCACCATGCCCCAGCCATCAACTTTGCCATTGAAATACTTGGCCAGGTCAAGCTGCGGTGATTCCGCTTTGTAATCTTGCGGCGCTATTGAAGATACCGATGCGCAGCCGCCAATTAGCAGGGGCGCCATCATGCTAGCCGTCGTTGCAGCCAGTATTGCGATGGTTTTGAATATTTTTTTCATTCGAATGTTCCCCAGTAAATTGGCCAACTTTATTTCACTTGACGCTTAAAAAACGGCGAAAAAAACAGGGCAAACGCCGCGACCGCTTTTAAAATACACGGCAGCAGCGCATAAATGCCGGCCAAATAAAACAGTGATTCACCGGAATTGTCCATGCCCGGTTTATATCCCAGCATGGCCAGCGCGGGGAGCGCGATGCCAGCCGCCAGCGCCAAATTCATTTTGGTGACCAAATTCCACAATCCAAAATAAGCGCCTTCATTGCGGCTCAAACCGCGCTTGTCATCATCATCGATCACATCCGCCAAAATTGATGGCGGTAACGCCAGATCAGCACCAAGCCCGATGCCCGAGAGCACACAAATAATCAGAAAAGCGGTGGTATCGCCAGCACCCAGAGTAAATGCCCACATGAACGCAACAATCGATAACAGCATCCCAAAAAACCAAGCGCGCCCCTTGCCAAACCGGCTCGAAAGCCAGACCCAGAGGGGCATCCCAGCCGCCCCGGCTGCAAAATACGCCACCAAACACAATGCGGAAACTTGTGGCGCTTTCAACACATCATCAATAAAAAAGAGTACCAGCGTGGCGGGAATGGCGGCGGCAATGCCATTGAAGATGAACACAATAAGCAACCGATTGAATAACCGATTTTTCAACGGCTTCATCATGGTTTTAAACGCCGACGGCGGCTTGGTGACAACCGCTTTCGTCACCTCTATTGTTTTGGGTGACAGCGCAATGGTTATCATTGCAAACACTAAAATAAGCGGTACAAATATAAAGCTGTACAGCGTATAACCTTCGCGCATACCGCTTTGGCTCGCCAGTATTTGCGGCAATGCGGCCGCCAAAAACACGCCGATCAACCCCATACCCTCGCGAAACGCCGTGATACGTGTGCGCATTTGGGGGTCGGCCGAGATCTCCGCACCGTAAGCTTGGTAACTAATTTGCATCATACTAAACGCGGTGTAGACCACCATCAACATCGCCACCAACCACCAGCCCATACCCTCAGCGTTAAATTCGGGCGGCTTGAACAACCCCAACATACCCATCGCCAATAGCGGCGCACCGATGCCTACCCAAACATAGCGCCCGGTGGGCTTGTCGCGGCTGAGATCACTCCAATAACCGAGCAGTGGATCCTGCACCGCGTCGAAAATGCGTGCTGCCAGCAACAGCCCACCAATAGTCGCAAGGTTCATCCCCATCACGTCTGAATAAAATTTCGGCACGTGTACGTAAATCGGCAGCGCTGCCATTGCGAGCGGGATCGAGACTAAACCATAGGCGATCAACCGCCAAGTTGCGGTGTTGCCCGTATTTGCGTTTCCGGCAAGTTCGGGCATTTCTGGTTTGTTCATTGTGGCTCGAGGCCCAGTAATCGTTTTCGCAACGTCGGCTCGCTGCTTTTTTCGGATAACCAGATATCAAAAAATGCGCGGGCGAATTCAATATCGGACTCGGCGGCAATCAATTTTTCGCGCGTATAAAAACGAATTTCCTTGCCCGGAATCGACACGCCGATCAGGGTGTCACCTTTTTTAATATCGGGGAAAATCCGGGTCATCACCTGAAGCCAGCGCGTTAATTTTGCCTCATCCTGAAAACCCTGCTTGCGCATTTCGGTAATGCTGCGTTCGGCAATATCTTTGCCCTTTAAGCTCATGTCGTAAACTAATTCCAGCACGAATGGCTCGCTGTAGGATTGCATTTTACCGGCCGTCCAAAGCCGGACGTCGTAAACCTTGAGACCAAAAAAACGCATAGTGGCGTCGCCTCGTTTGGTCAAACCCGGCAAATTCGGCACGTCTGCGCTGATTGCTTTGGAGACAGGCTCGGGTAGCGATTGCGCAGGGACAGACGGGCTGAAAAAAACCAACCCGCTGGCTAGTAGAAGAAGTTGCAAAGAACAATTGAACAGTTTCATCACAAACGATTCCTCATTGAATATTGGTTGTTCGCATGTCCGGCATGTTTAGGTTTGTGCAGTCCTATTCAAGCTTATTGAATCCGGGCGGTGCAGCTCAATTTGCATCACATCAGTGCGCCCCGCACGAAACCCTGCTTCACAGTAACAGAGATAGAAGCGCCAGATTTGTAAAAATGCGTCATCAAAGCCTACCGCTTTAATTTCGCTGACGTTGGCATTCACGGTATCGAGCCAGCGCCGCAGAGTTTCTGCATAATCCAAGCCAAAACGATAGGGCTCACCGGTTGCGGTCACTGCGAATAAGCCGGCCTTGTGCGCATCGCTGATAAAGCTCTCCACCGGGGCCAACATGCCGCCGGGGAAAATATACTCGCGTATAAAATCACTCGTCGCGCGATAACGCGGAAAGGCTTGCTCGTCAATCGTAATCGCCTGAATCACCGCACGGCCACTGGGTTTCAGGCGATCATGCACGGCTTTAAAATAGGTCGGCCAGAAGCGTTCACCAACGGCTTCAAACATTTCAATCGACACAATATAGTCATAGCTTGCCGTGACATCGCGATAATCAATGTACTCAAACGTGGCGAGGTCATCAAGGCCGACACTCGCGATGCGGCTCTGCGCAAAGGCGAGCTGTTGTTTCGATAGCGTGATGCCATGAATTTTTACACCACGTGATCGTGCCGCGTGTTCCGCAAAACCGCCCCAGCCACAACCAATTTCCAAAATCGTTTCGCCAACTTTCGGGTTCAGCTTTTGTAAGATTCGTTCGTATTTGGCGGTTTGTGCGGTTTCCATGGGCTGCGTGAAATCGCCGTTGAAAACAGCACTCGAATAAGTCATGGTTTTATCTAACCATAGCTTATAAAAATCGTTCGATAAATCGTAATGCGCCTGAATGTTTTTCTTCGAATTCGCTTTGGTGTTGGACCGCAAAAAATGTTTAATTCGAAAAAACAACGCGACCAACGGCTTGCCATAAAACACTTGCTCCAGCGCACGTTGATTGGCGGCGCAGAGCTGCAAAAACGTTGTGAGATTGGATGTCATTAAACGATGATCGCGATAACATTCGGCTAAACCGATCTCGGCTGACTTTAATGCTTCGCCTGCCACTCCCCAATCGGCAAAGCGCAAATCTGCATGCGGCCCATCGTGTGCGCCGCGAAACTGGGTAGTTGTGCCTTCCGGCGAGGTAAACGTCAGTACACCGGTATCCAAGCGACGCATGACTGCATAAAATGTTTTGGCAGCGGCTGGCAGGCTGGCTTCTTGCGGGATAGTAGATAGATTTTGCGTACTCATCTTTTGGGCTTTAGTTTAGAAAAATTAGCGCGTCGTTTCGGTGGCGGGCGGTTTAGGTTTGGAAATAAATTTCACGTGTTTTAGCCACAGCTTCAAGGCCTGCCAATGAATACGGGCGACAACCCCGAAGGTCATCAGCGGATGGGTGAAAAATGCGGTAAATGTATTGGTGGCGGTCAGCATCTCGGGCGTGCCGTGAACGGTGGTGACAATGAGTTTGTCGGCTTCATTGAGCATGGCTGTTTCGGGCATGTTGCGGGAATCGCCGCGGTTTTCATCATAGTAATCAATTTGCGCAAACGCCCGCTCATCGGTCTGCTCAAAGCGAAAACGGTAGTGACCTTTAACTTCACAAAACGGCGAAACATGAAATACTTTTTTGGCGGTGAGCCAGTCAGTTGGCGAGATGACACCCTGGTCATCATGCGCAACCAAATAATTATGGCGCTCCCCAAACGTATTGTTGACTTCACAAATTGCCGCCCGTAAGCGGCCCTCAAGATCATGGCAGTACCAAATGCTAATGGGATTAAACACATAGCCCAAGACGCGCGGAAACGCCTGCAAAACAATCGCGCCGCCGGCTTGCGTCACGTCATGTGTTGCCAATAGTTCGCGTGCCCAGGTTTCAAGATTCGATCCGTCGCGCGGCCCGTAGTCGCGCGTAAAAACCGAAAACAAATTGAACCGATCCCGCGATAGCCAACGATTGCCGACTTCGTTGAATCGCGCCACGTTGATTCGCAAAAAAAACACGCCATACGAAAACGGATGCACGATGGGGCGGAACCGTTTATGCAGCACACGGCCGATGCAAAGCTCCGCAGCATGTTGTGGAATCCACGACATTTAGGAATCGACTCCCGGATAAGCGCTGGACAAATCATCGGCCGCGGGGACATTTGTTTGCCATGGCACCGCAGCACCCAGCGCTTTGGCAACCGCGATCCCGGACATCAGACCGTCCTCATGGAAACCGTAACGCGTCCAAGCCCCCGCATACCAGGTGTTGCGCTCGCCTTGGAGCGTGCGCAGACCGCGTTTGGCCACCACACTTTCCGCCAGAAAAACAGGGTGATCGTAATGGATTGTTTTAATCACTTTTGCCGGATCGGGCTGCTGAATGGGATTCATCGTTACAACCACTGGCGTTCGGAACGGCACCGGCTGCAGGCGGTTGATGAGATAGGAGAGCGAGACGGGTCGTGACGCGGTCTTGCGAGCCGAATCGGCCGAATAAGATGCCAAATAATTCCATGCAGCCCAAGCACGTTTACGCTTCGGCAACAGACGCTGATCGGTATGCAAAATGGCAATATTAGGCTGATACGGAATCGCGCTTAACACCCGGGATTCA
This sequence comes from Burkholderiales bacterium, assembly GCA_025360815.1. Taxonomy (GTDB): domain Bacteria; phylum Pseudomonadota; class Gammaproteobacteria; order Burkholderiales; family Usitatibacteraceae; genus UKL13-2. The sequence continues at coordinate 26,199 of JANYBL010000121.1, read as the reverse complement.
GTTTCTGAGGCATCGTCGAGCAATTTTAAGATTTGATCGCTATGACAGGCAAACACAACCTGGTCGAAGGTTTCTTGGCCTGCTTTTGAATGCACTTTTATGCTGCCCCCGCCGTCCGTCGTGCGCCGCACGAGCGTGACGCCCGCGCACAGCCTAATGTCAGCAATAGCCGTTTTCATCTTCTCGATGTAATTTCGGGCCCCACCCTTAACCGTGCGCCATTGCGGGCGGTTACTCACAGAAAGCAGGCCATGGTTATGGCAGAACGTCAGAAACGTTGCCAACGGGAAGTCGTCAATTTGCTGCGTGGGGGTGGACCAAATACAGGCGGCCATCGGCTTTAAATACCAATCACGAAACGTTTCGCTGTAGCCATTTGCATCGAGATACGCCCCCAGGCTACCGGGCAACTCGGCCGCCTGGGTGGCCAGCAATGTCGCGGCTTTATTGAAGCGGACGATGTCTGTCAACATGCGCCAGAACTTCGGGCGGAACAAATTGCTGGGCTGCGAAAAAACAGTTGCTAAACTAGCGCCTGACCATTCAATCCGGCTCGCGTTTTGTTCGTCGGTCAGCTTCACGCTAAACGACATTTCAGATGTGGCATGTTCGACGCCCAAATGATTGAACAGCGCAATCAAATTGGGATATGTCCAGTCATTAAACACCAAAAAGCCGGTATCGACGGGATACGTCAGGCCGTCCAGCGTTACATCCACGGTATTGGTATGACCACCAAGCGACTCGTTTTGCTCGAACAGCGTGACGTGATGCGGCCCACCAGACCCGTTTCCAGTGTTGGCGTGCTGACTTAACAGCCACGCAGCACTCATGCCCGCGATGCCGGATCCGATAACGGCAATTTTCATTGCAATGCTTTGTTCATATGTTTTGGTGGGCAGAAGGCTGGTGGAGTCGTTGTCTTTAGGCTAAATCGGAACGCGGTAGCATGCGTTATTGCACATCTATTGCCAGATTGTTTACGTAGAATCTACTGTTGTTGCCAATATTCTTTAACGAAATATACTCATTAGTATAAAATAAGTCCAATCAGTCACCTTTGATAATACGCACAACAAATTAAGCTGGATTCATTATTGACACTAAATATGAAGGTTGCACTAACATCTTCTAACGCGCGAACCTCAACGTCTTTCTTAGCGCGCCCCTAATGATGGCGTGAATGTTGTTGGTGTTACCTTCAGGGTCGACATCGACTCCTACGGCAACGTCAGCTGATTGGCATGGCTATTCCGCACAAATTTCGTTATTCTAGGTCTAAATCAAATGGATACACACATTATGCAAACTAACCAAACGCCGGTTTCCGCCGGTCCGATGCTCTACCCAGAATTGTTCCGTGATCTTGAAAAATCACGCTGGAACATGGAGCGCGACATTCCGTGGGACACTTTTGATCCGGTCCAGCTGACCGACGAGCAGGCAATCACCATCAAAATGAACGCCATTACTGAATGGTCGGCGCTCCCTGCTACCGAAATGTTCCTGCGCGACAACCAGGACGATAGCGATTTTTCTGCATTCATGTCGATTTGGTTCTATGAGGAGCAAAAGCACTCATTGGTGCTGATGGAATACCTGAAACGGTTTCGTCCGGATCTGGTGCCGACCGAGGAAGAGCTGCATGCAGTACGTTTTCAGTTTGATCCCGCTCCCGCTATGGAGACGCTGATGCTGCATTTTTGCGGCGAAATTCGTCTCACGCAATGGTATCGCCGGGCTTCTGAGTGGCATACCGAACCCGTGATTAAAAAAATCTACGATACGATTTCCAAAGACGAAGCTCGCCACGCCGGCGCATATTTTCGCTACATGAAACGTGCTATCGCCAAAGTCGGCACTGAGGCACAAATCGCGTTCGCTAAAATCGGCGTGCTGATGGCAAGCTCGGGCAAAAGCGGCAAGCCGTTGCACCCCACCAACTTGCATGTGAATCAGAGCCTGTTCCCTAACGACACTGTGCAATCGCGGTTGCCGAACCCGGAGTGGCTAGAGCATTGGCTTGATTCGCAAATTAAATTCGATAAAGTATGGGAAAACCGTGTCGTTGGCGGGATTTTGAAGCAAATGTCGAATCTGTTTGATCGCTCCTTTGAGACCTCGACGGATTTAAATAAATTCCGTAAAGAGATGATCGCAAAACTGGCCCCGGCAAAGATTGTGGTCGCGAGCGCGATATAGCTTCCATGTAACGTCCACATAACGTCTACATAACGTCCACATAACGTCCTTAAAACGTCGACATAACATTTCCCGACGCCGCTGCGCTTTAAAAAGTAAATCCTAGTTCTGGCGGGCATCTTAAAGGTAAACTCCTTTAAAATGCCCGCCAGAACTAGGGTTTTTTCATTTTCCGAATGGAGACACTGGGGAGGCCGAATCTGGTAAATTCATTTGGCAAATCCTACTTGTCTGACTTGTCTCGCAGATTCATTTGCAAAATTCGTCGGATAACTTGCGGTTTCGCGCCTTTGCCGTTGAGCGCTCTTTTTTCACTATTTGAATCCTGAAGCATCCCACAACGAAAAAATATCATGAAAACTATCCTGATCGCCAACCCCAAAGGCGGCGCCGGTAAGACAACCTTATCAACGAATTTGGCGGGTTATTTGGCTGCCCATGCAGCACGGCAAATGCGTGGCGATGATGTTTATTTGTGGGATTTGGACCGGCAAAAATCGGCGTTGCACTGGCTCTCGCAGCGCCCCGCACAGTTGCCTTTGATTCACCGATTAGACAGTGCCAAAGAAAAGACCGGTAACGGCTGGCTGGTGCTCGATTCACCCGCTGGATTGCACGGCGAGAAATTGTCGGATCTACTGAGACGCGTTGAGAAAGTAATTGTCCCGATTGTGCCATCGAGCTTCGATCTCGCCGCAACCCGGCAATTTTTAAATGAACTAGCCGATGAAAAATCGATTCGCAAAGGCAAAACATCCGTTGCCATCGTTGGGATGCGCGTCGACGCCCGCACCCGCGCGGCTGAGAAGCTCGATGCTTTTTTAGCACCGGTTGAATTGCCGGTGTTAACCCATCTGCGCGATACTCAAAACTACGTCACCGCCGCGTTTGAAGGCAAATCGATTTTCGATTTGGCGCCGTCAGTGGTTGTTCAAGATGTGGAACAATGGCAGCCGATTATTGATTGGTTGAATCGCGACTAATAACAGTAGTCGTTCGTGGGCCTTTATCCCACATCCAGATCCATCTCCATCCCAGATCCATCTCCATCTCCGCAATCCCCAAACTCTGCCGCACCTACAAAGCCTACGAGACCCATCATGCAAGCTGCACAGCTGTATCAAATCACTCTGTCTTACCCGGCCAGCGCAACGCAAGCATTGCCGCCCGCTACCGACTATTCGCGCGACAGCGCGTTACAAAGCGAAGGCAAATCCAGTGTTGCCGCGTCCTCACCAGCCCTTTACGGCGGTGACCCCGGACGCTATAACCCAGAAGAACTGATGCTAATGTCGTTGGCTCAGTGCCATATGCTGACCTATCTCTCGATTGCGGCAAAAAAGCAGCTCAAGATTTTGCGCTACGAGGACCGGGCGGTGGGGCAGTTGGGCGTAGGAAAAATGGGCGGTATCGGCATAGAGGGAAAAATCTCGCTACAGCAAGTTACGCTTCATCCCCGTGTGACCGTGCCTAAAGGTACCAACCTTGACGATGCCCGAAATATTCACATCAAGGCACACGCCAATTGCTTTATGGCGAATTCGGTCAATTTTCCGGTGACCACTGAGCCTGAAATGGTGGAAGCCGACGATTCATGAAAACCATCGCAGAACTCGCAAGTGCATTAGCGGCAGGCACGACCACTGCCGAGAAACTAACCGAGGCATGCCTCGCCAAGATCGCCGATCCATCCGGGGAAGGCGTATCGTCATTCATTAAAGTCAACTCGGATACTGCCCTCGCCACCGCTCGACAGCACGATAAGCTGCGTGCGCATGGCATCGTGCCATCGTCTTTGGCGGGCATTCCAATTTCGATAAAAGATTTATTTGATGTGCGCGGTGACGTCACTCGCGCTGGCTCAACCATCTTGCGCGATGCCCCGCCCGCCGCCGCCGATGCACCCGTGATCGAACGGCTGCGCGCGGCCGGTGCAATCATTATTGGCCGAACGAATATGACCGAATTTGCCTACGGCGCTCACGGCATTAACGCCCATTACGGCACGCCGCTTAATCCGTGGGATCGCCCCAACAAGCGCATTCCTGGCGGCTCTACCTCTGGCGGCGCGGTCAGTGTGACCGACGGTATGGCCGCAGCCACTATCGGCTCCGACACCGGCGGCTCGGTCCGCATCCCGGCGGCCCTCTGCGGTATCACCGGCTTCAAGCCAACACAAGCGCGGGTACCGTTGCAAGGCGCTTTCCCGCTATCGTTCACGCGTGATTCAATTGGCCCACTGGGCAATTCGGTCGCTTGTTGCGTGTTGCTCGATACCGTAATGGCAAGTCCGATGGTCAGTGATGCCACCACTGAACCGATCAGGCAGGCTTCATTGCGCGGCTTGCGATTCGGCATCCCCAACACGGTTTTATTGGACGATCTGGCGCCCGAAGTGGCAACAGCATTTGAGCTTGCCCTTGCCTCGATCTCCAGTGTAGGCGGGGTTATCGAAGAATTTAGCTTCGCCGAATTAGCTGAAGAAATAGACGGTAGCAAAAAAGCCAATTTCTCAGCCGTCGAGGCCTATGCACTACATCGCGAGCGATTGATTTCAAGGTTCAACGAATTCGATCCGATGGTGGCCAAACGTCTCATGTTTGGCGCAAACATGCTGGCAGCTGATTATGTGGAGCTGATTCAACTTCGCCAGCGTTTGATCGCCTCGGCAAACCGAACGACGGCGCGTTTTGATGCGCTGCTGGCGCCCACCGTGCCGATCATCGCGCCGACCATTGCCGAGATGAGCCACTCGGATGCAAATTTCTATCGGCTCAATAGCCTTTTGCTGCGAAACTGTGCGCCGTTCAACGTGCTGGACCGGCCATGCTGGTCATTACCATGCCACCGGCCGGGCGCTGCGCCGGTTGGGCTGATGCTCGTTGGTGAGACCATGCAGGATCGGCGTTTGCATGGCATCGCTTTGGCCGTGGAGTTGGCCTTGGGCTTGGCCCCCGGAGCGGCGCTCAAGGGTTAGGCGTTGGCACGAAAAGCGTCGCCATTAGTCGAGACTAAAATCCGCGCTGCTTTTTTTTATGTTCCTGCGCGTCTTTTTCGGCCTTCTGCATTTTTTTCTCGGCTTCGTGTTTATCCCAACCAATGAGCGGCGTGATGACTTCCCACCAGACCAAAATAACCACCCAAGGCGACAGTACCCAAAGCCAAGACAAGCCCGCCACCGGGGCAATCCCGGCAATTTTTAGCAGCAAAATGATGCTCGCAATAATAACTAAAATCATCATGACCCCCGTGAAATAGACGAATAGGCTACGGTATTCCCAAATTATGAGGGTTATGGGCGTTTCTGCCAATATCCCGCGACATCTTGTCCCCCACGTCTGCCCACGCCTCAGGCGGTCAGTGTGTTGTTGATGCATTATCAGTTAATATGCGGTCTATCTCGCAATTGGCGTGCGTGGCACTCGTGTTTGGGTTGAGGGTTGGGTTTGCACCTGCATTGGTTCTTGAGCACAGATTTGATTGACAACAGCAAATCGGCATCCGCATAATTGCTGATTGTGGTTTTTTGATCGGTCTTTTTTACCAAGGTCACGCTCTCAACCCCAAAATTCCCAGCAAAATTCGAATCAAAACCCGCACCAAATTCGCACCCATTCACATATTCGCGCCGACGCCTGTCTAATTTTCTGCAACTGGATTCATCGCTTCAACTTTCACACACCAACGGAGATTAACGCATGAAAACATCTTACAAATTATCCTTTGCCGCCATGTTGGCAGCGGGCTTGGTTGCCGGTTTGGCCGGTTGCGGTAAAGAAGAGCCCAAAGTAGAGGCACCGAAAGCAGCGGCACCAGCCGCTGAGCCCAGCGTCACCGTGAAGCTCGGCGTCGCAGGCCCACTAACGGTTAAAACACCGCATTTGGGTAAAGATAACGAAAACGGCGTGGCCTTAGCAATTGCCCAAGCAAACGACGCCAAAATTAAAATTGGCGGCAAGCTGGTCAAATTTGAAATGATTTCAGAAGACGACCAAGGTGATCCAAAAGTCGGCACCACCGTCGCCCAAAAACTAATCGACGCAAAAGTCGTTGCGGTCATCGGTCACCTAAATTCTGGCGTAACCTTGCCAGCGTCCGAAGCCTATAACAAGGCAGGCATCCCGATGGTCACTGGCTCGGCCACTAACCCGACGATCACTGAGCGCGGCTTAAAAACCGTCTTCCGTACCGTTGCCCGTGACGACCAGCAAGGCCCTGCTGTTGCCGCTTATATCGCCGGTGAAATCAAAGCCAAAAAAGTCGCGTTGGTTGACGACAAAACAGCCTACGGCGAAGGCTTGGCGAACGAAGTTGAAAAAACGCTTAAGGGCGCAAAAGTTGCCATCGTCGGCCGCGAGCGTACCACCGACACCGAAACCGATTTCAAATCGGTGTTAACCAAGGTGAAAGCCAAAAACCCTGACGTTATTTTCTACGGCGGTATGGATCAAACCGCAGGTCCGATGATCAAACAAGGGCGCGAACTGGGCATTAAGGCGATCTTTGTATTCGGTGACGGTGCCTGTACCGAAGAAATGTTTGTCAAAGCGCAGGAAGCCGCCAACGGTCTTGTTTGCTCGCAAGCCGGCATTCCGTCCCAAGCCGCCAGCAAAGATTTCTTGACCAAATTTAACGCTAAATACGGCGAAGTTAAACAATACGCACCTACCTTCTATGATGCGACAAACGCCGTGATCGAAGCCATGAAGAAGTCCGATTCCATTGATCCTGCCAAATTTGGCCCGGAAATTTTCAACGTGAGCTTTACCGGCGCATCCGGCAAAGTTGAGTTTGATGCCAAAGGCGACCGCAAAGACGCCGAAGTCACCATCTTCAAACTCGAAGGCGGTAAGCTCGTTCCGGTATCGATTGTCAAAGGCGGTGTGGCCACTAAGTTTGAAATGGCAGCGGCCGCTCCAACAGCCGCCCCTGCAGCCGCACTTGCAACTGCTACCGCGGCTGCCACTGCGGCGGCGGCTCCGGCCGCGGTTCCAGCTCCCGCCGAAGCACCAAAGAAATAGTCGCAGTTACGTCATCCAAGCGGCACCCGCCTTCCAGCGTGGTGCCGTTTTTATTGGATTTTTGATTTAGATTTTTTGATTTCGCGGCCAATGGATACTTTCCTGCAACAGCTTGTCAACGGTTTAACGCTCGGCTGCGTCTATGCCGTTGTCGCGTTGGGCTACACCATGGTTTATGGCATCATCCAGCTCATCAATTTCGCGCATGGCGAAGTGGTGATGATCGGCGCGATGGTGGCGTTTTCGGTCATCACTGCACTGGCCGGTTCCGGCCTACCCCCGGTAGCAATATTGCTACTGAGCTTGTTGGCAGCGATTCCCGCCTGTATGTTCGTCGGTTTCACCGTGGAACGTATTGCCTATAAGCCGCTGCGCGCTGCACCGCGCCTGGCACCACTCATTACAGCGATCGGCGTGTCAATTATTCTGCAGCATCTGGCGCTTCTCATCTGGGGTCGCAATTACATTACCGTCCCGCAAATTGTGCCAACTCAATCCTACGCGCTCACGGCCTCCGCCAATAGCGCCACGATTACCAATATTCAAATCGCGATTATTATTCTGTCAGTGGGCATGATGGCCGGGCTGATTGCGTTGGTGTACAAAACCCGTATCGGCATTGCAATGCGGGCAACATCGCAGAACGCCAGCGTGGCGGGGCTGATGGGCATTAACGTCAATAGTGTCATTTCATTTACGTTCCTGATTGGCGCTGCGCTGGGCGCGGTGGCGGGGGTGATGATCGGCAGCTATTACGGCCAAGCGTATTACCAGATGGGATTCTTGCTCGGCTTAAAGGCGTTCTCTGCGGCAGTGCTAGGTGGTATTGGCAATTTGGGCGGCGCAGTGCTCGGCGGCATCTTGATTGGCTTAATCGAAGCCTTCGGTGCTGGCTATATGGGCGACGTGACGAACGTCTGCACACTAAACCAATACTTCCCAGGCTTTGCCGGTTTGTGCGACGCGAACGCCAATTCATCGTTGCTTGGTTCGAACTACAAAGAAGTTTATGCGTTCGTGATTTTAATTTTGGTTTTACGATTCCGCCCCTCCGGCCTGCTGGGTGAGCGCGTCTCGGATCGCGCTTAGGCAACTAATATGACCAACCTTACAACCAACTACGTTGACCATATTCTGCCGCCGCACGTTCGCAAACATCCTGCCGTGTTTTGGGTTGGCGTCGTGCTTATTGCAGTAGCACTCGCTGTCATGCCGTTCGTTTTGGTTGCCAACAGCATGACGGCGTGGGTGCGCATCACCAACTTTGCGATTTTGTTTGTGTTTCTATCGCTCGGCTTAAACATCGTGGTCGGGTTTGCCGGGCTGCTCGATTTGGGCTACATCGCCTTCTATGCCGTCGGCGCGTATGTGTATGCGCTGCTCGCATCGCCGCATTTTGGTTTGCATTTGCCGTTCTGGATCATCCTTCCCATCGGTGCGGCGGTGGCGTGTTTATTCGGCGTGATACTGGGCGCGCCTACGCTTAAGTTGCGCGGCGATTATTTGGCGATTGTGACCTTGGGCTTTGGAGAAATTGTGCGGATTTTTATGAACAATTTATCGGAGCCGATCAACATCACCAACGGCCCCAAAGGTATTTCGACCATCGACTCGATCAAATTATTCGGCATGGATTTTGGCGCCACCACGCGTATTGGCGATTTTGCAGTAGCCGGGCTGGTTAAATATTATTACCTGCTGATGTTCATGCTGATCATCGTCATCATCCTCAATCTGCGGCTGCAGAATTCGCGTATCGGACGCGCGTGGGAAGCGATCCGTGAAGATGAATTGGCCGCACGCGCCATGGGCATCAATACCACGAGCTTGAAATTACTCGCCTTCGCAATGGGCGCCTCATTCGGCGGCTTGGCGGGCGGCGTATTCGCGGCGATTCAAGGTTTCATCAGCCCGGAAAGTTTTACGCTGACCGAAAGCGTGATGATATTGGCGATGGTCGTGTTGGGCGGCATGGGCAATATTTGGGGCGTACTGTTGGGCGCTTTGCTGCTCTCGTTCATGCCAGAATTTCTGCGCTACACGGTTGAGCCTGCGCAAAAGTGGTTGTTCGGCCGCGCTATTATCGAAGCCGAGGTATTGCGCATGTTGATCTTTGGTTTTGCGATGGTGGCGATGATGTTGTTCCGTCCCGCTGGCTTGTTGCCCTCAGCGGTCCGGAAGCGTGAACTCGCGCCGCAACAAAACGATGGGGAATAGACATGGCGATAATTCTCTCCGCTAAAAATATCACCAAGCGATTCGGTGGCTTAACTGCGCTTTCTGACGTCAGTTTTGAAATCCAACAAGGCCAAATCTTTGGTTTGATCGGTCCCAATGGCGCGGGCAAAACCACGATGTTCAATGTGCTGACCGGCCTTTATCAACACGATGAAGGCACGGTCATGTTTAACGGCGAGGTGCTGGACGGCATTACTTCTGACCGCATCGCCGCCCTAGGGGTGGCGCGGACGTTTCAAAACATTCGCCTTTTTTCGAATTTAACCGCAATCGAAAACGTGATGATCGGACGGCATGTCCGCACCAGTGCCGGCGTTTGGGGCGCTGTCACCCGGAACGCGTCGACCCGCGCAGAGGAGACGGCAATTGAACGCCGCGCACATGAATTGTTGGCATTTGTGAATGTCAGCCATCGCGCAAACGAGTTGGCAAAAAATTTATCCTATGGCGACCAACGCCGTTTGGAAATCGCCCGCGCGTTGGCAACGGAGCCAAAAGTCTTGGCGCTGGATGAACCCGCCGCCGGTATGAACGCAACGGAAAAATTAGCTTTGCGCAAATTGATTGAATTGATCCGTACGCAAGGGATCACAATCCTGCTCATTGAGCATGATGTGAAGTTGGTGATGGGGCTGTGCGATCACATCGGTGTGCTCGATTACGGCAAAAAAATTGCTGAAGGCACACCGGCTGAAGTCCAGAAAAATCCGAAGGTGGTTGAAGCGTATCTAGGTGCCTCCATCGAGGTGGCTGCATGAACACGTTATTGTCGATTAAGAATCTCCACATCGGCTACGGTGGCATTCAAGCGGTTAAAGGAATTGATCTCCATGTCGAGCAAGGCGAGTTAGTCACGCTGATTGGCGCGAATGGTGCGGGCAAAACCACTACGCTTAAAGCGATTACTGGGCTTTTGAAGCCTACCCAAGGCGCGATCGACTATGCAGGCAAGTCCATCATTGGCGTGCCTACCTACAAAGTCGCCAGCGAAGGCCTTGTGCTCGTGCCAGAGGGGCGCGGTGTGTTTCCGGGCTTGACCATTTTAGAAAACCTGCAAATGGGTGCCTATACTCGCAATGATCGCACCGAGATTGCTTTCGATATCGAGCATAAGTTTTCCTTATTCCCCCGCTTAAAAGAGCGCGCGAAACAAACCGCCGGCACACTTTCTGGTGGCGAGCAGCAAATGCTGGCGATCTCGCGGGCACTGATGGCGCGGCCCAACTTGCTGCTGCTCGACGAACCCTCAATGGGTTTGGCGCCGATCATGGTGCAAAAGATTTTTGAAGTTGTGCGCGACGTTTCCAAAAGCGGCGTGACGATTTTGTTGATCGAACAAAACGCCAAGCTAGCGCTACAAATCAGCCAACGCGGCTATGTGATGGACGGCGGCGTCATTACCCTAAGCGGCGAATCAAAATCGTTGCTCGACAACCCGAAGGTGCGCGAGGCATACTTGGGTGAGGATGTGGGGGCATAGGAATTTTTTGAAAGGAACCAGTCATGGGTACAACAAGCAAAGACACGGCACTTTCAAAAACAGTTCTTTCGCAATCGGGTTTTTCGAAATCTGATTTGGCTGACTTAAAACGCGCCAAAGCATTGTTAGAAAACCCCAGCTTGGCCGCCCGCGCCTCGGCTATGCTGGGCACACCGATTGATCGCGGCATGGCGATGCTGCCGGGTCGTTTCCAAACAACGATTCATCAGGCCTCTGAGGCGGCAATGATGAAGGCGCTGGATGTGGCGGTGGGTTCACTCAACGAAACCGCGATCAAGCCCAGTAAAAACCGCATGCATAAATTCGCAGCTGCCGCGAGCGGCGCGATTGGTGGCGCCTTTGGGTTGGCAGCACTCGCCTTCGAGCTGCCGATCTCGACCACCATTATGCTTCGCTCCATCGCGGATATTGCCAAAAGCGAAGGTGAAAATATTCAATATATCGACACCAAATTGGCGTGCTTAACGGTCTTTGCATTAGGGGGACGCAGCAACAAAGATGATGCCGCCGAATCCGGTTATTTTGCTGCGCGGATCGCGATGGCCAGCGCTGTTACCGAGGCAACAAAATACTTAGCCGAAAAAGGCTTCACCAAAGCAGGCGCGCCCGCCTTGGTGAGATTAGTGTCTCTCATTAGCACCCGATTCGGGATAGTCGTCAGTGAAAAAGCCGCCATGCAAGCCGTGCCAATTATCGGTGCTGCATCGGGAGCGCTGATTAACACCTTGTTTATTGAGCATTTCCAGAACATGGCACGCGGGCATTTTGTGGTGCGCAGATTAGAGAAAATTTATGGCGCGGAGCCGGTGAAACTAGCTTACCAACAGTTATAGCGCTCGCACCCCCAGCGCTTAATGCGGGACATGCGCTCAGTGGCCTTGCGTTATCGAGCCAGAATCGACAATTTGTCGCGATCGCCGCGCTGAGGTCGTTGTTGGGACCGATGTCGCCAACGATGTTCCCACCGACTTTGCAAACGATGTTCGCAAACATGCCGCCAAGTCATCACCATCGCGGCACCGAGAGCCCCCAGCACGTGCGCCCGCCATTCCACCTGCACATCAGCGGGCAGGTTTGCTGACCTCATGGTAAACCCATTTGCTTCGGCAATAGTTTTCAGCGCCATGACGACACAAAAAAACGCGACCCAAGGCCGGCTTGGCGCAGACGCCCTATAAAGCGCTATCGCCGCCAACATCATTAATGCCACTGCGATGCCCGACAATCCGCGATAGACCATCAGCGTCGGTGACCACCACATTAGCCCCACGGAAATCATCGGGGCAATCCAAAAAAAGTGTAGCCAAAATCGTCCTATTCCCAATAGCCGGATGGTTACTCGCCCGGCAACGAATAGTGCAATGCCATCCATGACAGCGTGTTGGACTGAAAAATGAACCAGATGCCCCGTCCACAGTCGCCACAGTTCCCCCGCAAGAATGGCGGGGCGGTTGTACTCGAGCGAGCTCGCCAGTGATTCCGGTGCGGCGGCAGCGACCAGAATGATGACCATGCAAACGGCGGCAATCGACGCTGCACTGATGCGGAGCACCGCATCTGTCGGCGGCCTATTGAATCCGGCGTCGTGCATAGCGTGGTGCAAAATGGAAGGCCGCGAGTAGGAGCGGAAGTGAAAGCGCCAACAATAGCCCGAGCAAATCGATACTACCGCCACCCTTATAACCCGCGCGATTTTCAACACGGAAACCGGGGTCGGCTTTGATGCGCTCTCGGAATTTTTCCAGCTCTGCTTTCAATGGCGGAATCAATTCTTCAACGGCTTTGTTGTATCCCTCAACTTGAGCGGCGCGTGCACGCTCGCTGAAGTTGGCAAGGCTGGCAGCACCTTTTACCTGGCTCGTCCCCGGCGCGCGAAATAGTAGCTTGTGACTCGCAACATCGAATACTGAAACATCCACCATCGTCTGCACATCATATTCATCACCGTGAATTACATACGCACCGACAATCGTCCAATACAGCACCGCTAGTTTGTTACTGTCGTTGAACTGCACTTGGTCATGCGAAACCATCGCCACTACATCCACATTGAACATACGTGCCACTTGCTCCATGTTGGCAAAGCCACCGCCTGGTTGCAAGTATTGGGTAGGGATAATTTCAATATTGCCAATAAAACTGTATGGCGCAAACGATGCCTTCACGCGCTCCATTAGCTTGATTTTTTCTGTCTCCGGTAACGCATGGCCGCGCGAAGCCGTTGGGACAAAGGCCAACCCCACACGCACCGGCGGGCGCAGATATGCCATGCCAGGCTCGGTTTTGGGCGCCTGCTCGGCACGTGGATAAAGATAGTCAACAATGCTGGCCGATTGTTTGACTTCACGGCTCGGAAACGAAGATGCACAGCCGCCAAGCAGCATAGTAGCGAGCGTTGCGATTAACACAGCAGAAAATTTCATGGCGTCCTTTTTGTTGGGTGAATCGCGAAAGGGTAGGCGTTGTCAGCGCACTTATGCGCTCGTCGTGTTTGTATTTTTCGGCCCGCACCAGCGCTGAGCTAAGCGATCCGACACAACGACACAGCGACACCGAGCGACACCGAACGACACCGGGAATAGAACAGTATCAGTTTAGTCAATTTGCGGAGGCGTGAGACTCATTCCAACCGAGTGGCAATAAACCAGACTCAAAGTCGTTGTTTGCAATACTGATTGGGCAGGAGCGGACGAATTAGCTCAGTTGTTGCTCTGTCCTTGTGATGGCGCTTAAAATTGCCACGCATGTTGCGTACCGCCATCACAGCTTGAATTTTTCTTCACTACCCGCATTAAAAAACACTACTGCTTCAGGCTCGCCTTCCAGAGCCACTTTCCTGCCAACCGCCCTAATATTCCCCGCCACCAAATCCACCCCCGGCACCACTCGCAAACCCATCCCGCCAACTTTTCCCCGCTGGCGGCGGTGGCATCAATCCGCCCGTGTCGTACTGCAAATCCACATTCGCGGGCGTTAGCCATTCATATAACGAGTGTAGTAAATCCTCAGAAACCCTTACCCGCCAATTCTCCGGCAGCGACACATCCACCGTCGCCGCGCCATTGTTATAGCGAATCAAAATCGGGCAGCTATGGGTCTGACCGCCATGTGCTTGATCACCACGGGTTGGTTCAAACACGCGATATGGTTCGAGCTTGGCACGCAACTTGTGGCTATCAGCCTGACCATTCATTGATAGCGTCATCATCTTCGCGTGTTTTCGCGCCTCGTCCATGGTGCGGACTTCATCGACGATCACGCGCATGCCATCGGTGCGCTCATCAATACTCACTTTACCGCGTACGATCAGCGGCTGGTCATCTACCAGCGAGCCGCGACATTTTTCATAAACTTCGTTGTAGGCCACCGCTTCAATCCGCGCTGTCCCGTCATCGAGCGTCAACACACACATACGGCCACGCTTGGCGCTGATCACGCGCTGGCTGTACAAAATGCCGGCCATCATGACGTGATCGTTTTTTGGCTCTAATTCGCTCAATTCTGTTTTGGCAAACTGGCGCACTTCTTTTGCATAAGTCGTAAACGGGTGGCCAGAGAGATAAAACCCGAGCGCCAACTTTTCATTATTTAACCGCTCGCGATCAGACCACGGGTTGGCCGGCACCATCTCCAGCACATCCATGCTGCCGCCCGTGGCCTCACCAAAGAGACTTTCCTGCTTTGCATCGCGTTCGGATTTTTCGGCCATCTCGGCAGCTTTTGGCAGGGTCGCCAACAGCATCGCGCGGTTCGGCTCTATCTGATCAAACGCACCGGCGCGGATCAGCGCTTCCATAGCGCGGCGGTTCACGGTGTGGCGATCAATACGCTTCACAAAATCGAGCAAATCTTTAAACGGACCACCGGCTTCTCGCGCATTGACGATGTTGCTAATCGCGCCGAACCCGGTGCCTTTGATCGCCCCCAAGCCGTAGCGCACATGGCTCGCATCCACCGGTTTGAAGCGATAGGTGCTGGAATTGATATCGGGTGCCAACACCGTGATGCCATTGACTTTGGTGTCGTCAAATACGATCTGCACCTTGTCGGTGAAATCCATGATGCCCGACATGTTGGCCGCCATAAATTCAGCGGTGTAATGCGCTTTTAAATAAGCCGTTTGATACGCGACCAGCGAATACGCTGCCGAGTGCGATTTGTTAAAACCGTAACCCGCAAACTTTTCCATAAAATCGAAAAGCTCGTTGGCGACTTTCTCTTTTACGCCATTTTTAACCGCGCCTTCGCTAAAAATTGCGCGGTGTTTGGCCATTTCATCGGCCTTCTTTTTACCCATCGCGCGCCGCAACAAATCAGCGCCGCCGAGCGAATAGCCGCCGATCACCTGCGCGATTTGCATCACCTGCTCTTGATAGATCATGATGCCGCACGTCGGCGAAAGGATCGGCTTGATGCGCTCATCCAGATACGTTACGGCCTCCGCACCACTCTTGCGGCGGGTGTAATCGGGGATCAGCTCCATTGGGCCGGGGCGATATAGCGCATTCAATGCTGTTAAATCATCAAGCTTGGAAGGCTTGGCTTTGACCAGCAAATCGCGCATGCCGCGACTTTCAAATTGGAAAATCGCAACCGTGTTTGCTTTTGAGAAAACCTCATATGACTTTTTATCATCAAGCGGAATATTCGTGAGATCAAATGTTGCATTGTCTTCGCCAAGTTTTTCACCAACAGCCGGTTGCTTGCCGGGTCGTTCGTGAATGAGCTTCACTGCTTCTTCCAAAATGGTCAGCGTGGTCAAACCCAAAAAGTCAAACTTCACCAAGCCGACGGCTTCCACATCGTCTTTATCGTATTGGCTCACGAATGAATCGGAACCATCAGCGACATAGAGCGGCGTGAAATCGGTGAGCGGTCCGGGCGCGATCAACACGCCACCCGCGTGCATTCCAACGTTACGGGTAATACCTTCAAGCTTCAGTGCCAGCTCCATCAGGTGCGCAACTTCTTCTTCCTTTGCGCGGCGTTCGTTAAATTGCGGCTCCATTTGGATGGCGACGGGCAACGTAATGCCGAGCTGGTTTGGGATTAGCTTGGCAATTTGATCGACATAGTTATAGCCCATGCCCAGCACGCGTCCCACATCGCGGATCACCGCTTTGGCCGCCATGGTGCCAAAGGTCACGATCTGCGACACCGATTCTTTGCCGTATTTTTGCTTGACGTAATCAATCACACGATCACGCCCTTCCTGACAAAAATCGATATCGAAATCCGGCATCGAAACACGTTCGGGATTTAAAAAACGCTCAAATAGCAATTGATATTCCAGCGGGTCAAGATCGGTGATGCCGAGCGAATAAGCCACCAATGAGCCCGCGCCCGAGCCACGCCCCGGCCCCACTGGTACACCGTTATTTTTGGCCCAGCTGATGAAGTCGGCCACGATCAAAAAATAGCCGGGAAAGCCCATATGAACAATCGTTTTGACTTCAAATTCCAAGCGCTCTAAGTACGCTGGATAAACTTCGGTGCGCTTAGCGGTGTCGGGGAAAATTTTCTCCAAGCGCTTATCCAGCCCTGCCTTGGATGAATCAAATAAATACGCTTCAATGGTTTCGCCATTCGGCGTGGGGAAGTTCGGCAGCTTCGATTTGCCGAGCGAAAATTCGAAATGGCAGCGCTTGGCGACTTCGCCCGCATTTTCCAGCGCTTCGGGGATGTCGGCAAATAGGTCCGCCATTTCAGCAGCCGACTTGAAGTACTGCGCGGGCGTGAAATCGCGCGTGCGGCGTTTATCGCCCAGCACTTCGCCACGGGCAATACAAACCCGCGCCTCATGCGCTTTGAAATCATCCGGGTTCATAAATTGAATCGGGTGCGTGGCCACTACCGGCAGGTCACACACGCTTGCCAAATTCATTGCCGCCGCGTTATACGGTTCATCAAAATCACGCTCCGCGCGTTGCAATTCTATATAAAACGAATCCGGAAAGTCATGATTCCACGCATTCGCCAATTCGAGCGCACGCTTGGTATCCGATTGCATCAACGTTTGGCCAATATCCCCAAACGCCCCGCCAGACAAGGCGATCAGGCCATCTGATGTGTTGCGGGAAAGCCATGAACGATTTAATTCCGCACGGCCACGCCAAGTGTTTTCACGATAAGCACGGGTCAGTAACTGGCATAAATTTAAGTAGCCTGCCTCGTTCCGACAGAGCAGCAACAGGCGCGACGGTTGATCCCGATTTTTTTCATTTTCGACAAAAACATCACAGCCGATGATGGGCTGCACGCCCCTAGCTTGAGCCGCTTTGTAAAATTTGACCGCACCAAAGACGTTGGAAACATCTGTAATCGCCAGCGCGGGAAGCTGTTCCGAAGCCGCTTTCGCCACGATGTCGTCAATCCGCACAATCGAATCCGTGATGGAAAATTCGGTGTGAAGACGAAGGTGCGCGAAGGGGACGGTGTTGGGGGTGGTCACAGAGGTGTTCAGTACAAATTATTCGAAACAGATTTTACCACTTGCGACATATTGCATGGTATCGAATTTGTGCTGAAGTGGGCCATTACCAACCCATTACCGGATGTCCCTGCAAGAAGCGTTATTTTCCGTTACCCATGCCCTTGAACATTGCTTCAACCATTTCAATGGTTAATCCTTTCTCAGACATCCGGCTTCTCGCCGCTTGGATCTCGCCAATGTCTAGCGAATCAGCAACCCGTTTGTTTGCCCTTACCAAACCCTCACAGCTAAACATTTCGGGCGTTAAACATTTCGGGCGCTAAAGATTCCATGATCTGAAACTCCTGAAGTCCCTTTATTTCAGCCACGATTGAGTCTGTTCGATCGGCCGGCCAACCAATTTTCTTACCCATATTTACACCGAGATATTTACCCAACACTTGGTCATCTTGGGCGACAAGCTTGTTTGCAATCGCGTCACAGATTGCTCTCTTGCTATCGTTTACAGTTGACGTCAAAGTGCAGTATTTGTTGACCTTGGAATAGGATGGGAATGTGGATTCTGCGGCCCTGATGCCCACCAACCCAATACCGATAGTCTGCTGCGTTAGCGGTGATCGTTTTTGTACATCATCGCTTTGAAGTATTGACGCTAACGGCGGGAAACGATAGTTCGACGTAGGGACTTTCAAGAACCGCGCCAATGCCGCATCGCGAGCATCATCGTCGTTGCGCCTCATTGCTGCATCCGCAGCAAATAGCCAGACCACCGAATTTTCGGGGTCCAGCTTGGCCCATTGCGCCGCCGAAATCTGGGAGCACAATGCATTTTTGCTGCCTTGACATTGGTAGAAAGCGGTCGCGTAAACATCGGGGTCTGTCGTGGCGCTTGCCAACTTCACCATCGCTTCAGTGTTATTGCCCGCCCAGCGCGTCCGCAGATCAACACTGGCCTGCTTACAGGCAGCGCTTAAAAGGCAATCTGGATCCTGATCTTGTAATTTCTGTTACTCCGCCCAACTGCCCGCTCTTGACTGCAAATACAGCCCTAATGAACGCTCCTTTTCATTTCGGCTGGTCAGGAGTTTGGTATCGATATTTGCCATTGCTTCAAACGGCGGCTCAGCAAATTTTTTTACAATCCCGCCTAAACCATCCGCGAGACTGTGCCACCCATGCCCGCATACTTCAACAAAGGGAGCCTCAGGCCGTACGGCGCTATCGTTCGCCCCAACACGTCCGGTTCGGTTGGCGGCGGCGTATTGCGGCGGCACCGCTACCACGGGCGATTCTGCGACCCGCTTTTCCGTCGAATTTTTGCTGCGCGCACTAAACATCTTTTCTAACAGTGGCAAAGCCGCGTCGTAAAAAAAAACACATGACCATTACTGCCGTTAACGCAAACATGCCGAGGTACCAAAGCCAACGCCTGCTCTTGCGGCCCATTTTTTCATCGTGGAATTTTTAACCGCTATCGCACATGATGAATTATCTCTGCTCCAAACAATGCGCCGCAATCTCATCCGCCAAGCGCGCATGCAAGCCCACCGGCAAATCATGTCCCATTCCCGCGATCACGGATAGTTTCGCATTGGGGATTTCTCGCGCGGTTTCGATCCCGGCTGCGACCGGCACGAGTGGATCGTCTTTACCGTGTATGACAAGCGTGGGTGCGGTGATCCGGCGTATTGCGGCGGTGCGATCACCGCTTGCGGCAATCGCCATCAGCTGGCGGGCACCGCCGGCGGGATAATAATTGCGGCGGACATGCCGCTCACAAAAGTCGTTGAGCGTTGCTTCATCTTCTGGGAACCCTACGCTACCGATGGCGCGGATCACGGCCTTCATGCGGGCGACCGCCACGGCAACATCGCCTCGTTTGGCGGGCGGCATCATCATCGCGCGGCGGGCTTTGCTGGTGGGGCCCGGCAGACTGCGGCGACCGGTAGTGGACATGATTGAGGTGAGACTCAACACACGGCGGGGAAAATTGGCGGCCAAGTTTTGCCCGATCATGCCGCCCATTGAAACACCGACAATATGGGCGGCCTCGATCTGGAGGGCGTCCAATAGCCCTGCGGTATCAGCGGCCATGTCGTTAATTAAGTATTGCGCTTTGAGCGGCAGGCGCATGACGTGTTTGAGAAACTCAAGCGGAATATTGGGCGTGCCGAGGTGATCGAATTTGCTCGACAAACCGACATCGCGGTTGTCAAAACGAATCACGCGGAAGCCCTTGTCCACCAGCATCTGGCAAAACGGATCCGGCCACGCAATCATTTGCATACTCAATCCCATGACCAGTAGCAACGGTGGCGCAGTGGCCGGGCCGAAGATTTCATATTCGAGGGTGATGCCGTTGGCTTGAATTGAGGACATTTGGTTTTATAGGACGGTGGAAAAGGGCTGGGCTGTGCGCCATTCTACCTTCGCAGGTTGCCAATTCGTGTAGGCCAAACAAACAAAGAGCAGCCGCCTCGCCGTCCGAAAGAGGGCTGCTATCGACTAGCGACCCGGGAGGACGGAGAGGCATTTATTTATTAGCGCCCACCTGAAGATCCAACGTGAGTGGCGGTGACAACCCCTAAGCGACACGCGTCGTTAGATCGTTCACGCCGCCCGATGCGGGTCACGGTAAAAATATTGCCGCCAGCCGGTGCGATCAAACGGCTGCCATTTACCTTCAACTTGCGACAGACGATCAGCGACTGCATACAACGCGATCGGGTTCATCCCCATACCAACGTGGCTGGCAATCACTTCGATATTTTCAGCGGTCTTGGATTCTTTTTGCAGCGATAGCGGCCACGAGACCACTCCATCGGTGCGGCTAAAAATGGACGTCGTCGGCATCGGTGGTGCGGCTTTAAGATGCGCAAGCATATTTTTGTCTTGCAACTTATGGCCGCTTACCATTTCGTAGAATCGCCATGCGTTGGTTGCTTTTGGATCGCCTGCGAACGGGGTGCCAAGCGTGATGACGCTGCGCACATGCTTGGGCAATGCTTTTGCAAATTCGCGCGCATAAAGTCCGCCTAAACTCCAGCCAATCAGACTCACTTTGCGCTTGGTAGTGGCGTGGATATCCATCACGCGTTCAACGCTTTTTTTCAGCACACCGTCGCGCGGGCCGAAATTTAATCCTAAATCCCAGCCGTGGGTTTCGTAACCTTGTGCCTTCAAAAAACTCCGTAACGGGGCTGTCGTCAAATCGCCGGCGCCCAAGCCGGGGAAAACAATCACCGAATGCCCGTCGCCCTGCGGCATGGTTTTTAGGAATGGCCAAGCGGCAAGCATCGCCCCCAACTCCCAAGGTGCCCGCGCCTCCATGGCAATCAGGAACGCGCTTGGCGCCTGCAGGTTTTCATGGAATTGCGCCGCCAAGGTTTCAAAATTAAACGTGTCCTCCGATGAAACTGAAGCGGCGGCTTTAGCGCCAACACCATTGGCAGGCGCGCCATGTTTTGCGCGAATTTTCTCTAAAAAATCGAACGGGGAAATTTTTGCCTCGCTGTTGCGAGCGCTACTATCTGATGATCGTTTCATGCGGTTTTAGTTTTGATGAATGTTGATTGAGCTTCGAGTTATCGACGTTTCTTGCCAACGGTGGCCGGTTTTTTTGCTGGCGTTTTAGCAACGACCGGATTTTTCCTTGCCGGCTTCTTCGCGACCGGCGTTTTAGAAACTGGTTTTCTCTTTTTCGCTACCGGCAGCGCTGCGATTGCCTGCGTTGTAGTTGACTTCTTTGTAGTTGACTTCTTTGCAGTTGACTTCTTTGCAGTCGCATTTTTTGTCGCCACTTTCTTTGCCCCCGGCTTCTTTGCCACCAGCCTTTTTGCCGCAAGTTTCTTTGCCGCAAGTTTCTTTGCAACTGGCCGCTTCGCAGTGGGTCGTTCGGCCGTGGATTTCCCCATCACGACTTTTTTGACAACCGTCTTCGCGACCGACCTAGCGTTAGCCGACTTGGTTTCAGTCGGGTTCGGTGCAGCAACTGGAGCCGCATGCGTTCCCGCTCCCGCACCAGCCTCTGCACCAGCCTTCATCACTAATCCAACCAACTCGCGGTGCCCCGCGTACAAATGCTTCACAAATTCATCCAGGCGCGGCACTTCGTTTTTAGCCGCGATCAAACCATAATCAAGCGAGCCAGCATAGGAATGAACCGTTAAATTCAACGCCATGCCATGCGTGACAATCGATACCGGAAAATTTTGTGTCATCCGCGCCCCCGCCATGTAGAGCGGTACTGGTGGCCCAGGCACGTTGGAAATCAAAATATTGGCAATCACCGGAATGCGATTCGAGGCCACTGCCGTTTTATAGAGTGGCGTGATCACGCTCATGAGCCACGGAATGCCGAGCGAGGGCAGATCGCTGGTGACAGTTGTCATCGCGCCTTTCATCGAGCCGGTGAGCGTTTTGGCCGCGGTGCTCGCATCACGAATAGCCATCAGGCGCTTTAGCGGATCGGCGACATTGGTGGCCATGTTAATCAACATCATCGTCACTTGATTGTTCGCGGTCGTGTCGCCCGCTGCACGCAAACTCGCGGGAACCGCCCCGATCATGGCCTTTGAGAGGATCGTCTTATCTTTTGCAAAATATTGGCGCAAAGCGGATGCCACCGTTGCCAGTACCACATCGTTTAAAGTGACGCCAAAATGTTTGCCGATTGCTTTGGCTTCTGCCAATGGAATTCGCGCCGTGGTGAAGCTGCGCTTGGCGCTGATCGCCACATTGAGCGATGTGCGTGGACCAAGCTTCATGCCCGCCGGTAACATTTTTTTCGCAGCTTGCAGCGGTGTGTCGGTGGTCTTAACGGTATTCAGATTGCCAGCAAATTCGGCTAAATTAGCCATGCCGCTTAGTTGTTCGCTGGGCGCGCCAATTTTTTTCGCTTCAGAACTCGACAGGAAGCTGCCCGCCATTGATGTAAGTGCGCCGGCACCAGCTTTTATAATTTTTCCGTACTGCGCGGCGCTGTTGCGAATCGCCGAGGCAAGCATGCCGGTTGCCGACGTCACCACGTTGCGTTTGGATTTTTCTTGCGCGACGGCGGCGCGTTTGGGTGGATTCGGCTCAACATCGAGCAGCGCCTGCGAAAGCGCGACACCAGCCTGCCCGTCCATGCCTGCATGATGCAGGCGCGAGGTGAGTGCAACTTCGCCACTTTGCAAGCCTTCAATCACCGTGAACTGCCAAAGCGGGCGATCCCGATCCAGCATCGGTTCATGCAGCTTGGCGACAGCCGCCTCAAGCTGCGCCTGCGTGCCGGGTTTGGGCAGAATGTGCGAACGAATGTGGTAATCGAGATCAATATCGAGATCATCAACCCAGATCGGATTAGCGAGCGAGAGCGGTATGAAAGCAAGCTTGCGCGTAAGCAAGGGGGCGAGATGCATGCGCGATTCAATGTGGCTGCGCAGGTTCGGATAAAAACTGCCGCGATGCCCTTTCGGCTTTTGGAACAACACCATGCTACCGACATGCATCGGCGTTTCCGGTGTTTCGAGATACAAAAATAAAGCGTCTAATGCGCTCAGCTGTTGCATGATTTCTCCTCGTGCCGATTTTTATCTTTGTGCTTTAAGCCCTGGGCTTCAATCTTGCTTGCTTCAGAAGAACTATTCTGGCATGGATTCAGTGCTATTTTTATTTTGACGGCGCATGGCAAAAAATGCTTTCAATAACTCACCCGCCTCCTCGGCCAATATACCGCCGACGAATGCGGCATGGTGATTTAATCTAAGCTCATTTGGCAGATTCAGCACGCTGCCGCAGACACCCGTTTTCGGCTCGGCAGCACCCCATACCACGCGCACCACGCGCGAATGGAAGATTGCGCCCACACACATCATGCATGGCTCCAAGGTGACATAAAGCGTGCAATCAACCAAGCGATAGTTTTGGCTATTTTTCGCGGCATCTCTCAGCGCCACAATCTCGGCGTGGGTGGTGGGATCGTTTGACGTAATCGGCTGGTTAAATCCGCGGCCGATAATCACGCCATTGCTGACGACCAACGCGCCAACCGGCACCTCACCCAATTCCCAAGCGCGCTGCGCCAGTGCAAGCGCCTCGCGCATAAAGCCAGCATCGCGCACAGCTTGGGCGGAATCTGCAATATCACTCATTGCGAGGCGGAAATAACAAACTCAAGCAATGACAGGCATTTTCAGCCAAAAATGCTTCAAAACGACCGGCTGGACTGGTGCTTAGCGCAAAGATATTGATCACTTGTTCCGCTTTAGCGCATCTTCATCGACATGCAGCGCATGCAAAAACCGATGCACCAGCGGTGCAAAAACAACGCCGGTTGTCATCACCAACATGAGGCCCGCGTACAAGGCATAAAGGCCTGAAAAAACTTTTGCCGCTGTCGTCATAGGCTGCGCCAACGGCCCCATACCAGAGAGCAGCATGGCGGCGTTTACAAACGCGTCGGCCCAATCCATGCTCGGAAAATAATACAGAAACCCGATCATGCCGATGGCGAGTGATACGACCACCATGGCCAACCCGAGCAGCAAACTACGCACGAGCCGTGAACGGAATTTGTGCGGGGGCGCTAACGGTTTAGAAATATGTTCATACATAATTTTGATATTACACGATTGCGCCTCGTTTCCGGTCTGGACCTCCGCGCGCGTTTTGCCCTGCCGTGACGCTGCCAAGGTGGCGGCAAAAAGGTCGCGTCAATACCGCCGCCACCGCGAGCGAGCGCCGTCTCCCATGGCGTACCGCATGATACGATTCGCCGTTAGCCGTGCAGAACCCGACGTAGAACCTCCAATTAGAAAGTACACCCCATGACTACAGCCACTTACCCAGTTGCTACCCGCATGAAAAACGTATCGTCATCAGCGATCCGCGATTTACTTAAACATGCTGCCGAACCCGGCATGATTTCACTTGCTGGCGGCCTGCCTGCACCCGATTTATTTGATGTTGAAGGCTTGCGCCACGCCAGCGCCGAGGTCATGCGCGACGTGCCCATCGCCGCGCTGCAATACGGCGTCACCGCCGGCCAGCCTGATTTACGTAATGCGTTGGTTACGCTCATGAAATCGCGGGGCGCAACGGTCGATGCCGGCGAAATTGTCGTGACGACCGGCTCGCAACAAGGTATTGATCTGATGGCACGGGTCATGTTGGACGCGGGCGATATTGTATGTATCGAGCGGCCATCGTATTTGGCAGCAATTCAGACTTTTGCCTTGGCGGAAGCAAAATTTGTCGGTGTCGCGGTTGATGATCACGGCATGGATGTCGATGCACTAGAAAAGATGCTCGATACTTGCGCTTCGATGTCCCAACCCAAACCGAAACTAATTTACACCGTCGCAACCTTCGCCAATCCGTCGGGCGCCACGATGTCGTTGGAGCGCCGCAAAAAATTATTGCAGCTGGCGGTGAAGCACCAAGTTTTTGTATTGGAAGACGATCCCTACGGCGAGCTGCGCTCCCGCGGCGAAACATTGCCACCACTGATTGCCATCGCCAAAACTATTCCCGGTGCCGAGGCATGGTGTGGCTATATTTCTACGCTCTCCAAAATTCTCTCTCCCGGCTTTCGTATCGGCTGGGCAATCCTGCCCGCAGCGCTCCGCAACTATGCTGAAATCGCCAAGCAAGGCATGGATTTACACACCTCCACCTTCACCCAAGCCGTCGCCGCACGTTATTTAGAATCAGGCCGCATGGCCGAGCGCATGCCGAGCATCCGCGCCAGCTACAAAGAACGCAACGAAGCGCTTGCAGAAGCGCTAAAACGCCATCTTGCCGGTGCGCTGACCTACACCCAACCGGATGGCGGCATGTTCCTTTGGGCCCAATGGACCGACGCAAAAATCAATTCGGCCGCACTCTTGAAGTTCGCGCTGCCGGAAAAAATGATCTTCGTACCGGGCGAACATTTTTATGCAGACGCGCCACTTACGCATAGCATTCGCTTAAGTTTTGCAACGCCGACACCGGTGCAGCTGGAAGAGGGGATTCGGCGCTTGGCAGTAGCGGTTGAGAAGATGCGGGCAGCGACCAATGGTGAATTAGCGCATGCGGCCGAATGAGATTATTGTCGAACGCGTTGGGGGCCACTCTGGGTGGTTTCCATGCGCCGCTATTGCTGGACGCAAGTACGTGTTCAACGGTGTCTACACGCAAACCATCAATCGCCGCCACCGCCGCGCCGGCCATGTCTTCCAGGGTCGCTACAAGGGTATTCTGGTCGAGCGAGATAGTTACCTGCTCGAGCTATCGCGATATGTGGTGCTCAATCCGGTCCGGGCAAAGATGGTCAAACATGTCAGGCAATGGAAGTGGAGTTCCTACCACGCCATGACCGGGACGGAACCGGCGCCACCGTGGCTGCAAACCGATTGGGTACTGGGACAATTCGGCCACCTGCGAGCGCAGCAAGTTGCGCGCTACATCGAGTTCGTGCAGGAAGGTGTGCGCGGCTCTGAGGTGTGGCAACAATTGAAGGGACAGATCTATTTGGGTACGGACGCATTCGTGGGTGTGATGAGCAAACAAGTGGAGAGCGATACAAAACTTGGCAGCCGCGAAATTCCACGATCGCAGCGCCGCGCGCTGGCGAAGTCACTAACTTACTATCGCGATGAATTCGAGGACCACTATTCGACGGTGAGCAGGGCTATTGGTGGGAAGTGAAATGCTATATTGCAAGACCTGACCCCGTTTTCTTTGCCGCCTTTGCCGCCTTTGCCGCTACTTTAACAACACCCGCGCCGATGATAATGCCGCCATACAGATCGCCCGCTACGTTACTTGCCCGATAAGCC
>JANYBL010000115.1 GCA_025360815.1 Burkholderiales bacterium | reverse complement strand
CAAAGACGGGCGCGACAACCCGCGACTGCGAGTCATTTTTGACAACCACACTGAGGGCGACCTATTGCTGCGCTCACTTTCGCGTTCGCTCTATCCTGACGGAAATACGCCCGTGGGTCTCCGCCTTATCCGTAAGGATGATGGTCCGCTGTTTGGCAGCGCGGCGGAGCCAGACGACATCGGGACCGGAACGATCTACGTGTTGCGTAGCCTGTCCAGCCATCCATTCGTCGCCGAGCACCGCGAACTGATCCACAAGATCGGCGTGACCGGCGGCAAGGTGGAAACTCGCATCGCAGGCGCTGAAAAAGATGCCACTTACTTGTTGGCCGACGTGGAGGTAGTTGCCACCTACAAGCTACACAACTTGAACCGCACAAGGCTGGAAAACATCTTCCACCGCTTGTTCGGCGCAGCGCAGCTCGACTTGACCATCGAAGACCGCTTTGGCCATCCGGTCAAGCCGAGGGAATGGTTCCTAGTGCCACTCCATGTGATTGACGAAGCGGTTCAGCGTATTCGGGATGGATCGATTACCGAGGTGGTCTACAACCCGACGACGGCACGGCTGGTAGGCTAATCCCACCATATAAAGCCAAGTAGAACGCAAGGCTCCTATGTGGCCCCCAGCCTACAAACCTACAGTGGGCTGAAGTCACCAGAAAGAACAATAAACCGTTGCTTTATGTAGGTTGTTCGCGTCATGTCCGCCATCAAAAAAGGCTTGACGGCGGACATTTTTTATTTCATAGCGGCTGGCCTTGGGTCGTGTGGGGCATCTGTGTTCGTGTCACGGTGAGTAACGCGGGGCACTGGATCGTTACCTACGTTACACACAATCCTGGACCGGGTTCATGGCTCATCCCGAATGCGGGCGTCCAAGCGTCTAATTTGCCCGGTTACGGATTCATCACGATGGGCGAGTGCTGGCACAATAATCACCACGCTTTTCCTGAGTCTGCCCGAATGGGGTTAAGTGCCTCCGAAACCGATCCCGGCTGGTGGGTCATCAAAACAATGAATCGCCTCGGCCTTGTTTCAAAAATCGGACGGCAACGAGAAGCGTCTAAGCGTGGCGACGTGCTTTATCAGCAACGGTAACCCTCATGCGCCAACAGCTGCCGTCAGATTGGCCGGCCTGCAGGTTGGGCATAAAAGTGAAGCTACCCAAATCACAGAATTTTTTCGTTAACGAGCCCGTCATTGGAACGCAACTACCCCAAACTCCCCGCCCAGCCTAGTGTTTTCCGCCACCCGCCGCTGCCCCCCATAACGCTTTTAGACGATCATCGCGGCCACAACCGGCACGATAGAAACTGTATTGCGTCGGGTTTTTCTTGTAGTAATCTTGATGGTAGTCTTCTGCGGGATAGAACTCGGGGGCCGCGATAATTTCTGTGACGATATCGCCCTTGAATGGCTTCGATTTTTGCAGCGCTATTTTTGAAGCTTCAGCGGATTTTTTCTGCGCTTCGTCGTGCGCGAAAACACCGGTGCGATATTGCGTGCCGACATCACAGAATTGGCGGTTCACGACCGTTGGATCGATATTGCGCCAGAAAACATCCAACAATTTATCGTAAGAAATTTTCTTCGGATCATAGATAATTTGCACAGCTTCGGCATGGCCGCTGCGGCCGGAAGACACTTCTTTGTAGGTGGGGTTTTTCGTCTGGCCACCAATATAGCCAGCGGTCGTTGAGATGACACCAGGCAGCACATCAAACGGCGCCTCCATGCACCAGAAACAGCCGCCCGCAAAGGTAGCCTTGGCGGTTGCGCTGGTTGCTGCAATTGGCGCTGAAGCTTGGGCAGGTGTTTGTGTTTGTGTTTGTGTGTGAGTCTGCGCATGCGACGGTGTCGGCAAAATGGCGGACATCGAAAGCACCGCACCAACGACTGCGGTAAAAAATATTGAGCGAATTCCAGACACGTGCTTCTCCTAAATATTGAAATGAAAATCGCAACAGCGAGCGATGTCGATCTGTAATGTTGGTAATCGTTTTAAACTAGTAATAACGAATTCGCTGGCCACAGCGTTGCAAGCTTACAGTCTTACGTGACAACACGTTAATCGGTTTCAATCTTCGCGTATTTTCCAGGAGTATCTATGCCGCAATACCAATACCGCATTGTCAATGTGTTTGCCGAATCCACCTTTGGCGGGAACCCGCTCTGCGTATTTGAAAACGCACTCGGTTTAAATACAGAGGACATGCAAGCGCTTGCGCTGCAATTTAATTTATCGGAAACAACGTTTATTTTGCCTTCTGACAAAGCCACCGCGCAGGTGCGGATTTTCACGCCTGGGTTTGAAATGGCGTTCGCCGGGCATCCTACCCTCGGCACGGCGCAGGTAGTGCGGGATTTATACGCGACGACGGATGAGATCTCGCTAGAAATGAAGGCGGGCGTGATTCCGGTGAACGCAGCTGGCGACTGCTGGACGCTGCGTGCCAACGCGCCGACGTTTCGCGATTGCACGTTAACCCAATCGGCGATTGCCGCGATGCTGGGACTGGCCGACGCTGATGTTTTGCATAACAGTCATCATGCCGCGCAGTGGGTCAACACCGGTAGTGAACAATTGATCGTGCCGCTGGCCAGCGCCGAAGCGGTTACACGCGCGCGACCGAGGGCGGATTTGCTGGCAAAGGTGACCAGCGAGCCCGCGAACGGGACGCCGAGCCGATCAATGGCTTATGTGTTCGCGCCCAATGCTGTTGCAGGAGCAAGCGCTATACCTAAATTACTATCGCGATTTTTCTTCATGAAACACGGCGCCATCGTTGAGGACCCCGGAACCGGTTCGGCGACGGCAAACCTCGGCGGCTGGATGCTTCACGCGAAATATGCGCTTCCGCTGGAATACGCGATTGAACAAGGTGCAGCGGCAGGTAGGCCATGCCATCTAGGTTTGCGGGTGGACACGGGGAGAAACATCTTTGTGAGCGGACGGGTGATTGAATTGGGACGCGGCTACGTCACGGTTTAATCGTCAATTAAAAATACTGTGTTTATGACGACGTTCCGATAACCACGCTGCTTGAAAAATAAACGGAAGTAAAAAACCCACTGGGCTCATATGGTTGAGCCTCGGTGGGCGTACTACTACGGGTGGTGCTTCACAGGCGGGTACAAAACGGCCCTTTATGCTCCTGTTTACGCGTCCTACAACTGCACTCCCCCTCCTCGTATTCGTTGTTTGCCGCCCATTTCGGTTGAAACGTATCTTTCCCTGCCCTCATTGGCGCTTACGTTGGTTTATGCGTGGGTGCAGGGGGCGCAGTATCTCTGACGGTACGCCGCAGCACTTTACCGACGTTCGTTTTCGGCAAATCATCCCAGAATTCAATAATCTTCGGCACTTTATAGCCGGTTAAATTGGCTTTGCAGTAGTCCAACACTTGGGCTTTAGTGAGTGACGGATCTTTCTTCACCACCACCACGCGAACGATTTCGCCGGACTTTTCATCTTTGGCGGCGACTGCGCACACCTCCAGCACACCGGGGCAAGCTGCGACCACATCTTCGACTTCATTCGGGTAAACATTAAAGCCTGACACTAAAATCATATCTTTTTTGCGATCAACGATTTTGACAAAACCGTTTTCATCCATGATGCCGATATCGCCGGTTTTGAACGCGCCATCGCGGGTCATGACTTTGGCGGTCTCATCTTCACGCTGCCAATATCCCCGCATCACTTGCGGACCCACCACGCAAATTTCACCGGTTGCACCGATCTCTAAAATAGCTTCGTTGTCGTCACGGATGGTGACAACCGTCGATGGCAATGGCAAACCGATTGAGCCTGAGTATTCGGTTAAATCGAGCCGGTTAGCGGTCACGCCGGGCGATGTTTCGGTGAGCCCGTAAGCTTCGACTAACGGCTTGCCCACCAGTTGCTGCCATTGCTCGGCTACGGTGCGCTGCACGGCCATCCCGCCGCCGATACACAACTTTACCGCCGAAAAATCGAGTGCCGTGAATTCGGGGTGATTGAGCAGCGAATTAAACAGCGTGTTCACGCCCGTCAGCACCGTCCAGCGGCGCGAGGACATTTCTTTGATGAAGGCGGTCATGTCGCGCGGATTGGGCACCAGCACTGTTTCACAGCCATGCTTTAGATACGTGAGGCAGGTGCTAAGCGCGAAGATATGATAAAGCGGCAACGGTTGTATCACGACTTCCTCAAGCTCCTTCAGCGTGCCATTCATCCATGCGGAAAGCTGTTCGAGATTAGCGATGATATTACGGTGGGTGAGCTCGGCTCCTTTGGAAACGCCCGTCGTACCACCGGTGTATTGCAAAAACGCGGTATCGTTTGAGGTCACATGGGGTTTGGCATAACTTGTGCCGCGGCCTTGTGCCAGCGCCGATTTCAACGTGACAGAACCAGGAATATTCCACGCAGGAACGGCTTTTTTCTTGTGCTTAACCACATAGTTCACCAGCAGGGATTTGGGGAAACCCAACAGATCTCCAACCTGCGTAGTGATGACTTGTTTAATATGGGTTTTGGCCATCACCTGCTCTAGCGTCGTGGCAAAATTTTCAACGATCACAATCGCCTTCGCACCGCTATCGTGAAGCTGGTGTTCCAGCTCACGCGGCGTGTAGAGCGGGTTCACGTTTACGACCGTCAAGCCCGCGCGCAATATGCCGAAAATCGCCACCGGATATTGCAAAATGTTAGGCATCATCACCGCGACGCGATCACCTTTTTCGAGCTTCAATACGCCTTGCAAATAAGCGGCAAACGCGAGCGTTATTTCATCCAGCTCACCATAGGTGATCGTTTTATTCATGCAGGTAAAAGCAGGCGCATCGCGATATTTTTCGCAAGACTGCACAAAAATATCTTTGACCGACGAGAAATGCTCCGGATCGATATCTGCCGGCACGCCAGCCGGGTAAGAAGCAAGCCAAATACGATCAACGGTGTTTGCGGCAGTGGCGTTCAAATGCTTCTCCTTGATGTTGCGCTAAGTGCGCTCGCTTTGATGCTGTTAGTGCTGCTGGTGCGCACTTTATTGATTTTGATTTTATTCATTCAAACGCCCGCGATCATTCGGGCGACCGCCATTAATCAAATCGGCGGCTGGTCCAGAACTTTACCCATCGAGATAATTCGTTTCTCAACCGGCGTTTAGATTCAATTTAATTTTCAGCTTAATTCTATCCTAACTCTGGGCACGCAAAATACCCACGGGTTAGTAGCAAGGTTGCGGCGGGTGGGCGCAATGCGGCGGCGGCGCGGCCCCTGCCGCCGCCGGGGCAGCACCATCCCAACCTCGAACCAGCCCAAGCACGAATAGTGTGTTTACTCTAAAGTAACGCCGTATTGTTCGGCTATCCGCTAACGAGCAACCTGCAATCGGCCCGATTAAATGCGGCGACTACTCAAATATCCAAGGAGCAATATCATGGCAAAGCGCCTCAAAAAAGCAGCATCCACCGCTTCAAAATCTTTTAGCACCATGGGTCAAATCAGCGATAAGCTGGGGCAATTTGCCGCAATGGCATCGAGCCTTTCCGAGCAACCATCTGCCAAACAGGTGATGGATTCCGCGCAGCAAATTTGGTTGGCTGGTTTGGGCGCGTTCTCCAAAGCGCAAAACGAAGGCCGCAAAGTTTTCGATACGCTCGTCAAAAAAGGCGAAGAAATTGAGAAAAATACCCGCACGGTGGCCGAGGCTACAATTGAAACTGCCAAAGAACAAGCCAGCAAAACTATCGGCATTGCGACCGGCAAATTCGACAAACTCGAACAGGTTTTTGAAGACCGCGTGCATAAATCGTTGAACCGTTTGGGCGTATTGACAAGCAAAGATGTTGAAGCTTTGTCCGCTCAAGTGGCCGAATTGGCCGAAGCCGTACGCGCCTTGATGGCGCATGAAAAACGCGCGGGCACTGCAAAACCAGCCGCCAGACCTGCTACAAAAACAGTTGCGAAGCCCGCTGTCAAACCGGTTGCCAAAAAACCAGCTGCAAAGAAACTTGTTGCGACGAAACCTGGCGCTAAAAAGCCAGTCGCGCGCAAGTAAACCGCTTCATTTACGTCTCCTCCTCGTCCTAGAAAATCAGGACGTTTCAAGCTCGAACCGTTTGGTTCGGGCTTTTTTTATGTTTGGTTTTACAGCCCGCCTGAAACTGCGGCGATGCCCTAAGCACGAGTACCCGTGCGGCGTTAATGGCGGCCGATGCGGGCGGCCGATGCGGGCGACCAGCGCTCGATTGATGAGCGGCGGTCAGCGCTTCGTATTGGTCGTCAGACAGGTTGCCGCTGGCAAATTTGCTAAGCAGCCAGTTTTTCGGATTCAATCGTCTTGGTTGCGCTCGTTGCAACGGGCATTCGAATCAAGTGGTCAAATGCGCCTAGTGCGGCCTTGGCACCCTCACCCATCGAAATAATAATCTGCTTAAACGGCACGGTGGTCGCATCACCGGCCGCAAAAATCCCGGGTAACGAGGTTTGTCCGCGTGCGTCGACCTCGATCTCACCGCGCGAGGAAAGTGCAATGGCGCCTTTGAGCCAATCAGTATTGGGCAATAAACCGATCTGCACAAAAATGCCTTCCAATTTGATCTCATGCATGCCACCACCGACACGATCTTGATAGACCAAGCCGGTGACTTTTTCTCCATTGCCGACGACCTTGCTGGTCAGAGCGCTGGTGATGATCGTGACGTTTGAGAGGCTTCTCAGTTTGGTTTGAAGCACGGCATCTGCGCGGAGTTTGCTATCAAATTCGATTAATGTGACATGCGCTACCACCCCAGCAAGATCAATAGCCGCTTCGACACCGGAATTTCCGCCGCCGATCACTGACACGCGCTTACCCTTAAACAGCGGACCATCGCAATGCGGGCAATAGGCGACACCTTTGCCCCGATATTCCTGCTCGCCGGGCACATTCATTTCGCGCCAGCGGGCACCTGTTGCAATAATGACACTCTTCGCTTTGAGCGATGCACCTGACGCCAAGCGCACTGTTGCCAGGCCGTCGGCACCAGCTGGAATCAGCGCGTCTGCGCGTTGCAGGTTGACAATATCGACGTCATATTCGCGCACATGCTGCTCCAGCGCCATCACCAATTTCGGGCCATCGGTGTGCGGGATGGAAATCAAATTCTCAATGCCAAGCGTATCCAGCACCTGGCCGCCAAAGCGCTCGGTGACAATGCCTGTACGAATCCCTTTGCGCGCCGCATACACAGCCGCCGACGCGCCAGCGGGGCCGCCGCCGACAATCAACACATCATAAGGCTCGGAATTATTTAATTTTTCCGATTCACGTTCGGCAGCACCGGTATCAATTTTTGCAATAATTTCCTCGAGGCTCATCCGCCCTTGGCCGAACGGCTCGCCGTTGAGCAAAATAGTGGGCACAGCCATGATTTTGCGCGCCTCGACCTCGGCCTGAAACAGGCCGCCATCTATCATCACACTTTGAATATTCGCGTTAAATATCGACAGTAGATTGAGCGCCTGCACCACATCCGGGCAATTGTGGCAGGACAGCGAAATAAATGTCTCGAAGCGAAATGTGCCCTTTATTTGAGGGATTTGCGCCAATACCGCGCCATCAACTTTTGGCGGATGCCCTCCCACCTGCAACAGTGCCAACACCAGCGAAGTGAATTCATGCCCCATCGGAATGCCAGCAAAAAACACCCGTGCCATCTCACCAGGACGGCCAACTGCAAATGAGGGTTT
Organism: Burkholderiales bacterium; assembly: GCA_025360815.1. Lineage (GTDB taxonomy): Bacteria > Pseudomonadota > Gammaproteobacteria > Burkholderiales > Usitatibacteraceae > UKL13-2. The sequence goes on along the minus strand of JANYBL010000115.1, from coordinate 126,228 downwards.
GCGCGCGTCGGTCCCGTCAGTGCGTATCGACACCAGCGGTGATAATTCTGAAATCTCAACGAGCATCGCTGAGATTTCTGCTGCCTTCGCGCTATCGTCCAGCGAGGCGATAAGTTCAATCGGGTGTTGCAAGCGTTCCAAATAACTCTTGAGCTGAGCTTTGATGTTGGCTTCTAGCATGGTGTTTCCTTCTTGCGTTAGCGGTAATTATGCAGTGGTGGGTGCTAAAGGTGGGGATTGCAGTGGAAAAGCACTTTGGTTGAATGGTCGCTGATGCTGTGGGCGAAAGTCGCAGCACAAAAAGGGTGCGAAGAAGGTAAAAAGTGCTTTTCCGCTGAAATCCGGTCCGGCGCTTTTTTGCCATCCGGACCAGATTAAAAAACATCATTACAAAAGCGTGTTGAACAAGCGAGTTGAACAACCGGTTAACCATGTGGGTTAACCAAGAGCCTAGATTTTCCCGACTAAATCAAGCGACGGCGCCAACGTAGCATCGCCCTCTTCCCACTTGGCTGGACACACTTCACCGGGATGCGATGCCACGTACTGCGCGGCTTTGACTTTACGCAACAGCTCTTCCGCGTTTCTGCCAATCCCACCGGCATTGATTTCGATAATTTGAATCTTTCCTTCAGGGTCAAGCACGAATGTACCGCGATCTGCCAACCCTGCCTCTTCAATCATCACGCCAAAATTGCGGGTAATCGTGCCGGTAGGATCACCGACCATCGGGAATTGCAGTTTGCGGATTGTGTCCGATGTGTCATGCCACGCTTTGTGCGTGAAATGCGTGTCGGTTGAAACCGCATAAATTTCGACGCCCAGTTTTTGAAAATGCGCATAGTTATCGGCCAAATCGCCGAGTTCTGTAGGGCAAACAAACGTAAAGTCAGCGGGGTAGAAAAATACCACTGACCATTTGCCTTTGAGATTTTCTTCGGTGATATCACTGAATTTACCAGCGTGGTAAATCGAGGCTTTGAAGGGTTTGATTTCGGTGTTGATGAGCGACATTTGCGACTCCAGATTGGTTGAGATTTAAAAGTAACAACGTTAAAAAATTTACAAACGAGAGCGTAGCCGTCGCTCACCGATGCGTCTAATTGATTGTATTCATTGTCGCGATAGAGAAAGACTATTGCGATGCACAAAAAGCCTCACGCACCAATGGCGGCAAGGCGGCTGAGAATTGTTTGTCGGACGGTTGCGGCGCAACTTGGTCGCGGCTGAGCGCCGGTTGTGGCACCATTGAGGCGCGGTTCTACGGGCGGTTGCGAGCGGCGGTTATAAGTAAGCGCGCTTGACGAGCAACCTAACGGGCGCAGACTGATTGGTGGGGCAAATTATCATTACCAGGGGAGTGATATCGAAGGCGAAGGCGAAGGCGAAGGCCAAACCGACCCGCAGGAAAACGCCCGTATTGTTTCGAATCCGCGCCGTGCCCACAACCGTAGTATCCACGGCAGGCTGTAGCGCATCGTAATTAGTGTATTCCAGTCCATCAACGACGATCGCCCGCAACAAACCGCAGCATTTGTGCGCTGGCACACGTTCCGTCGCTTGTTGCCCCGTGCAACCGTTACCTCTCCACCTTTAATCCTCGCTCACCACCCGATTAACCAGCTTGACGTAAGCCTTCATCGCATCGTCTTGCGACATGCCCGTGAGCTTCGCCCATGCGTCGTATTTGGCGCGGCCAACGAAATCGGTAAAGCCAGGCTTATCACCGGCGACATCGCCTTCGCTGGCTTGCTTGAAATGGGCGTAAAGCCGCAATTTCAGGTCATTTCCAGGATCCTTTTTGGCTTTTGCTATGTCTTTTGTTGCTTTTTCGAATTGTTTTTTGATGTCGGACATCGGTTTTTCCTCCCATAAAGTCCGTTATTCGGCCATTTGCATCACCTGCGCATCACCTAATCAAGCGATTGTGTCACCAAAGGGGTTTTCAGAACCAGACAATAGCGCTAAAGTGACTGTAGCGGAATTGGAGATGGCTCGCAAATAACTTGCAATAGGGATGAATTCAGCCAATTCTGCATCGTTTTATCGCGTGGTATGCAACGGTTGCTGCGCGAAACATTGTAACGATGCACCACACTAAAGATTCTCAAGGTTGTCCGATTATCAAGTTATCACCGCAAAAAATTTACCCGTTCACTAAGCCCCGATTAACGAATCCAAAATAAAGATCGATCATGGCGAGCATTCCCGGTTTTACCGTTTTAGGGCGCGAACGTATGTCTGGCGTTGATACCGCTTGGCTGCGAATGGAGCACCCCACCAATTTGATGATGATCGTCGGCGTGATGATGTTTGCCGACAAAATCGACTTCAAAAAATTACAATCCACACTGGAGCAGCGGTTCCTTACCTATCCGCGCTTTAAACAAAAGGCGGTGCAGGACCCAACTGGTGCGTGGTGGGAAACCGATAAAAAATTTGATTTACCCAATCACGTCAAGCGCATAAAGGTCACGGGCAAAAACGGCAAGCCCGGCGGCAAAAAAGAACTGGAAGATTTGGTCAGCCAGTTGGCTTCCGAACCGCTGGATTTTACCAGGCCGCTTTGGCAGTTTCATTTGGTTGAGAACTACAACGGCGGTTGCGCCCTGATTACCCGCATTCACCATTGCTATGCGGACGGCATTGCGCTCATCAGCGTGATGCTATCGCTGACCGGCGAGAGCGCCGAAGCCAGCTTGGCGCGTCCGCTTCCCGTCGCAAAACGCCCGCGCACAGAAATGGATTTTTGGACGAGCGTGACAAAACCAATGGCGAGCGTTTGGTCGGGCGCGATGAAGCTCACACGTGGCTTGGTGGAGCAAGGGTTGGAGATCGCCAAGGACCCCGCCACGATGCGCGAGTTCGCCACCAAAGGGATGGAACTCGCTGATGAACTGCGGAAAATCGCGATGATGCCGCCTGATACACCAACGCGCTTCAAAGGAAATCTTGGCCGCGCTAAACGCGTGGCGTGGTGCGAACCGCTGTCGCTCGCAGAAGTGAAAGTGATTGGGAAAGCGTTGGGCTGCTCGATTAACGATGTCCTGCTCGCTACCGCGTCCGGCGCGTTGCGTGATTACCTTGATAAAAAAGGAGACCAAGCAGACGGGGTAGAGGTGCGCGCCATTGTTCCGGTCAATTTGCGTCCGATTGAAAAAGCGCACGAGCTGGGCAACCAATTTGGCTTGGTGTTTGTTGAGTTGCCCGTTGGTGTGGAAGACCCGGTCGAGCGGGTGCATTTGGTGAACGAGCGCATGGCCGCACTCAAAGGCTCGCCGCAACCGGTGGTCGCGTTTGTGCTGTTGTCCGCTGTTGGGTTGGGACCCAAAATTTTGCAGAATCAGATTGCATCCCTCATTGGCCGTAACGCCACGTCAGTCATGACCAACGTTCCTGGCCCTCAGACACCACTTTTTTTTGCCGGCCGGGAGATTACTGAAATCGATTTCTGGGTGCCGCAATCGGGTGGCATCGGAATGGGTCTATCGATTCTCACGTACAACGGCAAGGTGCAATTTGGCTTGATCACCGATTCAGGCTTGGTGCCCGACCCCGACACCATCATCAATCAATTTGCCGAGGAATTTGAAAGGCTGGTGATGATGACGTTGATGGGACCTTACGGGCCAGAATTTTCGGGCGAGTTAGAACGCGCGTTTGGCGATACGCGCGGATCAGATGCGACCGCCGGCGGATTGGCAAAGAAAAAGTTGAAGCGGGGCTTGCCAAAATAATAGCGTGACAAGCTAACAAAGACCGTAACAAAGGCAAAAAGCGAAATGGCAGGTTAGCAGCCAAACGCCGGCAGTAGGCAAATGACAGGAGATACCTCAAGCGCCTCCCGCTTAGCGCCTCGTCAATCAGCAACCAGCTTGAACACCGCGCCAATACTAGCGTTTGGCGGCAATGCCCGATTGGTCACTACTACTTACTCGTCTTCCAACTCTTCTTTCGCGGCCTCAATATCCAATATCTCCATGGCATCTTTGCCCTTCATCCCTGCGGCCTTTTCATAGAGCGCAGTGGCTTTATCCATTTCTTTATCGCCGAACAGCATGAGCAAGCCATTGGCATATTCAATGTGCGCAATCGCGGATTGCGGAGTGAGTTTCAGCGCCTTTTCGTAGTGTTCAACAGCCGCGTCTCGGCTCGTTCCGTAGGTCAGTTTGCCAACCATTGCACCGACTTTATCAATAATTTCAGCATGGTATGCGCCCATTGCAGTCTGCGCTTCCGCGTGTTTTGGATATAGCTTGATGACAGATTCCAACGCTGCTTTAATTTTGCTGCCGTAGCCTTCCTTGAGCGCTTTGATAATCGAAATCGATTGCGAATAGCGGCCGGCAGCATAGGCATATTGATAATGGGCGTTAGCATTTTTCTTGTCCAACTCGCGCACAGCGTCAGCAATTTCCATTGCTTCTTGAAACAGCTTTACCTTGGCGGCATCTTTTTTCTCGAGATAGGTGGCGTAGATAGCGGTTGCCTTCGCGGCGACCACCGTGCCTTCACCTAGCGCGGCAGCTTCGGCAAAATTACCTGCATGATATTGCCGCCAGGCCTCTTGCAGATTCGTCTCTTTCGGGAACGGTTCACCATCGCCTTCATGCAGCGCATCCCAATTCTTTTTTAGTGCATCACCAGCATAGGTGATGGCTTTTTGATCGTGCGGGAATTTGTTCCATTTGGCCATTTTTGATCCTCCCATTATTCAAGGTAGTTTGACTTCAGGTAATTCAAATGCTCTTTTGCACCAGCTTGCAAAAACGGCGCGATCAGTGCCATCACCTGGTAGACGCCGCGTGTTAAATGTTTTTCCGCCTGAATACTATCTTCCGCGCCGCCCATTTTGACATTCACTTTCGGCGCTCGTAAATGTTCATAATTGAGCCAATAGCTGGCCACGACCAGCACATTTTCGGCGAGCGCTTTGATTTCATCCTCATCCGCCCGCATTGCACCAGCGCCTACCAGCGCAAAGCTCATACTGATCACGGCCTCGCGTTTGTGGCCGATGATAATGTTGAAATGTGATTTTAATTTGCTATCGCGCGTCAGCAAATCATCGAGATTTCGGTAAAGAAAACGATACTCCCAAATCCGCTCAAACATGAGGTGCAAATAAAGCCACAAATCCTCCATCGCGCTGGCTGCATCTTCTAAACCTGCCGGCCCAACATCGATTTTTTGCTCAAAATCGGCAAACAAATGATGAATAATTTCATCCTTGTTGCGAAAATGATAGTAGAGGTTGCCAGGGCTAATATTGAGCTCGTCCGCGATATGCCCTGTCGTCACATTCGCTTCCCCTAAAGCATTGAATAACGCCAAGCTGACCGTCAAAATCCGCTCGCGGGTCCGCGCCGAGCGGGATACATTGGTGGTTGCCGCCAATGGTGGCATCGGCGTGGCCGTTGGCGGCTTCTTTGGGGATTGTGCTCGCACAGGTTTTAATCCGGCAAGAGAAGCGCGCGTAGCCATCGCCGCGATCTACCGATCCAACTTCTGCGTGGCGTTCGTTAACATTTCCGCAGCGGCCCGTTTTGTTGCCACCGTAATTGTGATCCCGCCCAACATGCGGGCGATTTCATCGACTCGCTTCGCGGCTGTTAACGGCGTAATAGACGTCGTCACCACACCATCACGCGGCAGTTTGACAACTTGAAATTGCTGCATTGCGCACGCAGCCACTTGCGGCAAATGCGTGACTGCCAACACTTGATGGTGGTGGCCCAAGGCGCGAAGCAAACGCCCCACTACTTCCGCCACACGGCCGCCGATACCCGAATCGACTTCATCAAAAATCATCGTTCCGACACCGCCCTTAGCGGACGCCATCATTTGTATCGCTAACGAAACGCGCGACAATTCGCCGCCGGAAGCGATTTTGGCTAAGGCACCGAGCGGCTGGCCCTCGTGAGCAGCGACTTGAAATTCACAAGCTTCCAAGCCGTTCGCGGACGGTTCGCGCGGCACAAACTCCACGCCGAATCGGCCGCCAGGCATCGCCAAATCTTGCAACGATTGCGTCACGGACTGCGCAAATTTTTTGGCAGCTACTTGGCGGGTTTTAGTGAGTTTTTTGGCGGCCTCCATGTAGGCCGCTTCGGCGACGCGCTCTTGCGCAATCAATTCATCCAACGATTGTCCGCCACCCAAGGCGGATAAACGATCGCGTTTTTGTTGCAGCATTTCAGGGATGCGTTTGGGCTCAATCCGAAATTTTCGGGCGATTTCTTGCACATCCGAAATTGCACGGTCCAGCTCAGCCAAACGTGCGGGATCGACGTCAAGCTTGCGCAAATAATGGCGCAGCGACGTGACGGCCTCGCGCAACTCTACGCTGGCTGATTCGATCAAATCAACGGATTCTCTCAATGCGGGATCGGTGTCAGCAGCGTGGCTTAAGTCGGCCGCGATCTCGTCAATTTTACTCAGCGCTGCCGATTCCGACTCAGATAATCCCTCAATCGCCGCGTCAGTGCTGGCGATCAGGCTGGCGGCATTCGCTAACCGACGCTGGTCAGCCAATGTTTCTTCCCAACGTGCGGCCGAAAAATTGAGCTTTTCAAATTCTGAAATTTGATAACTTAAATCTTCAAACTCGCGCAATATTGCAGCCTCGTTTACCTCGCGTGCAGCGCGGGTGGAGGCGAGCTGCGACCAGTTGCCGTGAAGCGTTGTCAGCGTTTGCAACAGCGACGCATTGTTGGCGAAACCGTCCAGCAAGGTCAATTGCGAATCGCGCTTTAACAAACTCTGATGCTCATGCTGGCCGTGAATGTCAATCAACCGTTCACTCAAATCTCGAGCTTGGCTGAGCGTGACGGAGGTGCCGTTGATAAAAGACTTTGATCGGCCATTCATATCTAGGACGCGTCGAAAAATGGTGACATTCGCATCGTCATCAGCCAACTCGTTATCCTGCAACCATCGCCGCGCATCGTTTGCATTGGTTAAATCAAACTCGGCTGTGATCTCGGCTCTTGCTTGGCCAACCCTCACGACATTCCCATCAGCACGGGCACCGAGCGCCAACGAAAGCGCATCAATCATGATCGATTTGCCCGCGCCAGTTTCGCCGGTAAGCGTCGTGAAACCGGCCTCGAAATCGAGTTCAAGCGAATCAACGATGACGAAATCGCGGATGGTTAAGCTACGCAGCATGGCTCATCACTTTCATCAAGTTGCTCATACATGTTGCTCATTTAAGTTGATCGTACGGACTGCGCGTGCGGGTTGCCCATTTACGTTGCGCATTTAAGTTGTCCGTTCATTCCAATGCAGTTTGGTGCGCAGCATGCCGAAATAGGAATAGCCGATCGGATGCAGCAAACGCAATGGATTAGGGTAGGCACGAATAACGACCTCATCCTCCACCTCCAAATCAAAAAACGATTGCACATCAAAGTTCGCGCGGGCATTCACGCCCCGCATCACCCTTACCCGCACCTCGCAGTGGCTAGAGATTGCAATCGGGCGGTTTGATAAGGTATGTGGCGAAATCGGCACGATGGTGAGTGCGGCCAAACTCGGATGCAGAATAGGCCCGCCGGTGGACAACGCATAGGCCGTCGAGCCGGTTGGCGTGGCGATAATGAGGCCATCCGCCCGCAGCGAATAAATGAACTCGCCGTCAACGGCCACGGCAAATTCGATCATGGTGCCCATCGCGCCGCGGCTGACGACGACATCGTTTAGCGCAACGCTTTCAAAAATTGTGGCCGATCCACGCTTGATTTCGGCGTCAAGCATCAGGCGCTTTTCTTCAGTATATTGCCCGTCGAGCAGCGCCGACACCAGCGGCTCCAACTCATCTTTGGGGATATCGGTCAGAAAACCAAGGGTCCCCAGATTGACGCCTACCAAGGGGACATTGTTCATTGCCGCGACTCTAGCCACACCGAGCAGCGTGCCATCGCCACCAACGGCAATCGCTAAATCCACGCTTTTAATCAGCAACTCAATCGGTAAAACCTGGTCGGGCGGATCGCTTAATAAAGCAGCAACGCCCGCATCGACGTTGACGCGATAACCGCGCGATTTTAATAGCGCATGTAGTTGATTGAGCGGCTCGGCACGCTGCTGGCGATCTGGCTTGCCAATGATGGCAATGGTTTTGAATGCTATTTTCATGTTGTTGAATTAAATCATAACGAGCTGTAAGCGGGGCGCACATTTGTTCAAAGTGGCTCAAAAAAACAGTTTTTCTTTACTGCGCGGTTTCAAAAAAATGACGGGTTTCTATCATCGACGACCAGATTTGCATACAATAACCCATGCTTTCCGAACGCGCCCGAATTCTGCTCAAATTTTTAGTTGAACGCCACATTGCCGATGGGCAACCAGTCGGCTCGCGTGCCTTATCAAAATTTTCCGGCATGGAGCTCTCGCCCGCCTCGATTCGCAATGTCATGGCTGACCTTGAAGAGCTGGGCTACATCGCCAGCCCGCATACCTCCGCGGGCCGCGTGCCGACCCCAAAGGGCTACCGGTTATTTGTCGATACACTTCTGACGATTCAGCCGCTACAAATGATCGAGCGCGATCAAATCCGCGATCAGCTGCGTCCAGACGATCCGCGCCAAATGGTGGCTGCGGCATCGCAAATGCTGTCCGATTTAACGCACTTCGCAGGCATCGTCATGACCCCTAGGCGGCAGGGGGTGGGTTTGAAGCTGGTAGAGTTTATGCAGCTCTCCGAAAAGCGCGTATTGCTGATCATTGTCTCCACCGATGGCGATGTTCAGAACCGCATAATCGTCACTGAAAAGCCGTTTACGCCATCGCAATTGGTAGAAGCGGCGAACTATATCAACCAACACTATGCGGGCTACGAATTCGACCAAATCCGCGAGAAAGTACAGTTTGAATTATCGCAATTGCATCACGACATCTCGACTTTGATGTCGGCCGTGGTCGATGCCCGCGCGAGTGCAAACGTTTCGGAAACCAGCGGGATGGTGATGTCAGGCGAGCGGAATTTGATGTACATGGGCGATGTGTCGTCGAACATGGTGTCGATGCGAAAGCTCTTTGATGTGTTCGATCAAAAAACGCAACTACTGGAATTGCTCGATATTTCTCAGCGAGCTGAAGGCGTGAAAATTTTTATTGGCGGCGAATCGTCACTTGTGCCCTTGGACGAGTTTTCGGTTGTCACCGCCCCTTACGAAGTGGACGGGCAGATCGTGGGGACCGTCGGCGTGATCGGCCCGACCCGCATGGCGTATGAGCGTGTGATCCCTATTGTGGATGTGACGGCGAAATTGCTCTCGGCGGCGCTGAGTCAGCATTAGCTAATAGTGGACACTATCACTCGCGCAATTTTTAAAAACGTTAGTATTGACGGCAGTTTCGGGACATTTTTCCTCTAAAACGCCCGCCAGTACTAGACCTCAGCAAGTTAAATCTGAAAATGACCTACCAAACCGAACCCCCCTTCACCCACGGCACGCAGCGCAAAACCGGCATATTACTGGTGAACCTCGGCACGCCGGACGAGCCAACCACCGCATCGGTGCGCAAATATCTCAATGAATTTTTGTGGGATCCGCGCATTGTCGAGATCCCGCGCCCCATCTGGTGGTTGATTTTAAACGGCATTATTCTTCGTGTGCGCCCGGCAAAATCAGCCAAAAAATATCAAACCGTGTGGATGAATGAGGGCTCCCCCCTACGCGTCTATACGGAACGCCAAGCGCAAATGTTGCGCGGCTATTTGGGCGAAATGATCAAAAGCCCACTGGCTGTGGTGGCCGCGATGCGTTACGGAAACCCGAGTATTGAGGCAGGTATCGATAAACTCAAAGCACAGCATTGCGACAATATTTTGGTACTCCCGATGTATCCGCAATATGCCGCTAGCACGACTGGTTCCACCTTCGATAAAGTCGCTGAAGTGTTGATGAAGAAGCGCAATGTGCCAGGCATCCGGTTTGTACGGAATTTTCACGACCATCCGGCATTCATCAAAGCGATTGCTACCAACGTTAATGCCCACTGGATGAAAATCGGCAGGCCTGATTTTGCCACCGACAAATTGCTGATGACCTTCCACGGCGTGCCCAAATTTCACCTGACCAAGGGCGACCCATACCATTGCGAAGCGCACAAAACCGGCCGTTTAATCGCTGAAGCGCTCGGGGTAAAAAAAGAAGATTACGTAGTGACATTTCAATCGCGTTTCGGTCGCGCCGAATGGCTGCAACCTTACACCGACAACACACTTGAGACACTAGGCAAGGAAGGCACCAAACGCATCGATGTCATCTGCCCGGGGTTTGCGGCCGATTGCCTGGAAACCCTGGAAGAAATTGCCGACGAAGGTAAAGAAACTTTCCTGCACGCGGGCGGAAAAACATTCAACTATCTTCCGATTGCCAACGACACGCCAGCCTATGTCGGCGCACTAACGGAGATCGCGCGGCAGCATTTGCAGGGCTGGGTGAGTGATGGTGGGAGTTGGGATCGGGAGGGGGCGGCTCGGGAGGCTGAGATGTCGGCTATGCGAGCCAATGAACTTGTAGCAAGAGTATTAGACGCAAAGCAAAAATGAAATGTGTTTTGGATACCAATATCTTTGACCGGCTAATTGACGGCGACCTTGATCTTGATCATTTCCCAGCTGATGGGTAAATGAAATGGGGCGACGGCGCAATTTATAACACTTTAAAAGCGGATCTCGATTTGCACAATGCAAAAAAGAACAATTCAAAAGATGCGCTGATTGCCGACGTTGCGATTGCCAACGGTTCACACTCATCACTACCGATAGGAACTTGGCTAAAGCCACCAAGAAACACGGAGGCTTGGTAATCGACATTCCACCTGACCATTGGAAATCTGCGGGGCGTGAGTAAGCTTCTATTATTTTTTGACCCCAAAACAATGCGCCATCGAGGGAAATTCGCCGCTTCTAACCTCTGCCGCATAAGCCTCTGCCGCTTTTGAAACCTCAGCCCCAAGCTCGGCATATCGCTTGGCAAACTTCGGGGTGAAATCCGGAAACATGCCTAAGATATCCTCTGTGACTAACACCTGCCCGTCACAGGCAGGGGATGCGCCGATGCCAATTAACGGCACTGAAATCGCCTCGGCCACTGCGCGTGCCACGGGCTCAACCGTGCCTTCGATCAACACGCCGAACGCGCCCGCCGATTCGAAATCTTTGGCAATGGTCGTCCATTTCTTTACTGCGTCTTCTTCCCGGCCCTGCGCTTTGAAGCCGCCCATTTCATTGATGCGCTGGGGCATTAGGCCGATGTGCGGCATGACGGGGATGCCGCGTGCGACGAGAAATTCAACCGTTTCTACCAACTCAGCACCACCTTCGAGCTTCAAGCCCTGCGCGCCTGATTCGGCCAATGCTTTCGCGCAATTGCGATATGCCTGCTCCTTCGATTCTTGGTAGCTGCCAAACGGCATATCGAGCAATACGCAGGAATGGCTGGAACCGCGCATCACGGCTTGTGTGTGGGCAATCATGGTGTCAAGAGAAACACCGAGCGTGCTGTCAAGCCCATAAACCACCATGCCGAGCGAATCGCCGACGAGCAGCACGTCGCAGTGCGCATCAATGAGCTGCGCCATGGGCTTGGTGTAGGCGGTGAGCATGACGATCCTGGACTTGCCTTTCATGGCGCGCAGATCGGGGATGGAGATGCGTTTTTGAATATTGTGGACGCTCATGAGGGCTCTTTAAGGGTCGGAAATCGGTCGTAATTGGTTGATGCAAAAAGTCGCGGTATTATGCACCCTTCAATTCGCGAGGAGAATCAAATGCATTTAATTATTCGCTGGGTGCTCAATGCGGCGGCGCTTATGTTGGTTGCCTATCTTTATTCTGGTGTGCAGGTGTCCGGTTTTATGCCTGCGTTGATCGCCGCCTTGGTGCTGGGCTTAGTGAACGCGATCATCCGCCCTATCCTCGTCATTTTGACGCTGCCGGTTACCGTGCTGACGTTGGGATTATTTATTTTTGTCATTAACGCCCTGCTGTTTTGGTTCGTTGCGGAGCTGGTACCAGGTTTTGTGGTGAAAGGCTTTATGGCTGCGTTGATTGGCTCGATTATGTTTTCAGTGATGACAATCATCACGAGCTGGCTGGTCTCAGGGAAGAAACAGTAAAAAAAAATAAGGACACAAAAAACTGCGATGCTTTCGCGGTCGTGGCTCTCAACTTTGATCGGCGAAAATTTTTGTCTCCTGCTCTTGAAAAGCCCTACAAAACCCCCAACTATTTCCAAATAATTGTCATTGCTGGTGTTTTTCGGAAATTTTTAAAGGAACTTAGGGAATGAACACGACCAAAAATGAAGCGCCGATGCCACAAGGCGCACCACAAACAGTATCGAACGAGACATTGGCGGATGCCGCGTCAGAAGCAGCCGAAACACAAAACTCTAGTCCTGAAGCTATTCTTGAGGCAAAATTGGCTGAAGCACTAGCATTGGCGGACAAGCACAAGGATGAATGGCTGCGTGCCAAGGCGGAAACCGAGAACATTCGCCGTCGCGCTGCCGAGGATGTTTTAAAAGCGCAAAAATTCGGCGTAGAAAAAATGGCAGATTCATTGCTCGCCGTGAAGGACAGCTTGGAGGCGGCCCTGGTGGTGGAAAACACCTCGGTAGAATCGTTCAAAGAAGGCGTGGAATTAACCGCCCGCCAGCTCACCAGTGTGTTCGAGAAATTCTCGATTGTGGAAGTAAACCCCGTCGGCGTGAAGTTTGATCCGAACAAGCACCAGTCGATTGCAGCCTTGGAAAGCGAGCAGGAGCCCAACACGGTCATTAACGTCATGCAGAAGGGTTACACCCTGCATGAACGCGTGCTGCGGCCGGCTTTGGTCACGGTTGCTAAAGCGAAGTAGGCAAGAGCAAAGAAAAATTAGCAAAGCAAGCAAAACAATCAAAAAAAGCGCTTGAAATGCCTGTGGATAACCCTATCTGTAGTGCAGTTCTAAAATATTTTCACTATCTGCGACACACGAATATTTGAAAGGATTCATCATGGGAAAAATCATCGGAATTGACTTGGGCACCACCAATAGCTGCGTGGCCATCATGGAAGCCGGCGTGCCAAAAGTAATCGAAAATTCAGAAGGTGCGCGCACCACACCATCTATCGTCGCTTACCAAGACGATGGCGAAATCGTGGTTGGCGCATCAGCCAAACGCCAAGCCGTAACGAACCCGAAAAACACCCTCTTCGCCGTGAAGCGCCTCATTGGTCGCCGGTTTGAAGAAAAAGAAGTGCAAAAAGATATCGATTTAATGCCCTACTCCATCGTCAAAAACGACAATGGCGATGCGTGGGTGGTTGCTCGTGATAAAAAAATCGCGCCGCCGCAGGTGTCATCCGAAGTGTTGCGCAAGATGAAAAAGACCGCTGAAGATTACCTTGGCGAAGAAGTCACCGAGGCCGTGATTACGGTGCCTGCATATTTCAACGATTCTCAGCGCCAAGCGACGAAAGACGCTGGCCGTATCGCAGGCTTGGATGTAAAGCGCATCATCAACGAACCAACCGCCGCGGCACTTGCGTTCGGTATGGACAAAAAAGAAGGCGATCGCAAAATCGCGGTTTACGACCTAGGCGGTGGCACATTCGATATTTCGATTATCGAAATTTCCGAAATCGATGGCGAACACCAGTTTGAAGTCTTGAGCACCAATGGCGATACGTTCTTGGGTGGTGAAGATTTTGACCAACGCCTGATGGATTATTTGTGCGATGAATTTAAGAAAGATCAAGCAATTGATTTGAAGAAAGACGTGCTCGCATTACAACGCTTGAAAGAAGCGGCTGAGAAGGCAAAGATTGAGCTTTCATCGACCAATCAAACCGAAGTGAATCTGCCTTACATCACAGCTGATGCAACGGGTCCAAAGCACATGGCGATCAAACTGACCCGTGCGAAATTTGAGGCGTTGGTTGATGAACTGATTGAGCGCACCATCAAGCCTTGCGAGATGGCGATTAAAGATTCGGGCTTAAAAGTTTCTGATATTTCTGACGTGATTTTGGTCGGCGGTCAAACCCGGATGCCAAAAGTGCAGGAAAAAGTGAAAGCGATTTTTGGCCGCGAGCCGCGTAAAGACGTGAACCCCGATGAGGCAGTCGCTGTCGGTGCGGCAATTCAGGGTGGCGTGTTGAAGGGTGATGTGAAAGATGTGCTGTTGCTGGATGTAACGCCGCTGTCGCTCGGCATTGAAACCTTGGGCGGTGTTTCGACCAAGCTGATCAAGAAAAATACCACCGTGCCAACCAAAGCATCGCAAACATTTTCCACCGCAGACGACAACCAATCCGCCGTGACGATTCATGTTTTACAAGGCGAGCGTGAACTGGCGTCAGGCAATAAATCGCTGGGACAATTTAACCTCGAAGGTATTCCGCCGTCGGCCCGCGGGATGCCGCAAATTGAGGTGACGTTTGATATTGACGCAAACGGTATCATGCACGTTTCGGCAAAAGACAAAGCGACCGGTAAGGAAAATAAAATCACGATCAAAGCGAATTCCGGCTTGAGTGAGGAAGAAATTCAGCGCATGGTGAAAGATGCAGAAGCGAACGCGGAAGAAGACAAGAAATTGTTGGAATTAGTCTCCGCACGCAACGCGGCTGATGCATTGGTCCACTCGACCAAGAAATCGCTGACCGAGTATGGCGACAAGCTCGACGCCGCTGATAAAAAAGCGATCGAAGATGGCATCAAGGAATTGGAAGAAGTCTTGAAAGATGGCTCGGTCACCAAAGATGCGTTGGAAGCCAAAACCAAATCGTTGGAAGCCAGCGCCCAGAAACTCGGCGAAAAGATGTACGCCGATATGCAAGCCAAGGCGCAGGCCGAAGGTGGCGGTGCGCCCGGTGCGGGTGGGATGGGCGGCGGTCAAAACCCTAGTGCTGGCGGGGCTTCTGAAGGTGCCGCCAAGGAAAAAGATATGGGCAATGTGATGGATGCCGAGTTCACTGAAGTTAAAGATAAGAAGTAAGCTGCCAGAGAACGCCGTCCCTCGTGAATCCATAACGAGGGACGGCTTTTGCATTTTTAGGCTCGATCCCAGCACGATTGCCGACTAGTATCCATACCGACGCAATTACAACGACGTACCCACTCAAACCATGTCAACAAAAAAACGCGACTACTACGAAATCCTCGGCCTTAATCGTGATGCCTCCGAGGAAGACCTTAAAAAATCTTATCGCAAACTGGCGATGAAACACCATCCTGACCGCAATCCGGACAGCAAGGATGCTGAGGAAAAATTCAAAGAAGCCAAGGAAGCCTACGAGATGCTATCGGATGCCGACAAACGTCGTGCTTACGATTCCTATGGCCACGCTGGCGTGAGCCAAAACGCGGGCGGTGGTGGTGGCGGTGAGGGCTTTGGCGGATTTTCGGAAGCGTTTGGCGATATTTTTGGCGGCGGTCGTGGACGCGGCGGCGGGAACCAAGTTTATCGCGGCGCGGATTTGCGCTACAACCTAGAGATCACCTTAGAACAAGCTGCGCGCGGGACTGAGACCAAAATCCGGATTCCCTCGCTTGATGAATGCAAAACCTGTGATGGCTCGGGCACCAAGCCCGGCACCAAAGCGAAAACCTGCCACACCTGTAGCGGCGTAGGCCAAGTGCGGATGCAGCAAGGGTTTTTCTCAGTGCAACAAACCTGCCCAACTTGCCACGGTACCGGGAAATTTATCCCAGAACCCTGCACGGTCTGTAGTGGCACCGGGCGAATTAAAAATCACAAAACGCTATCCGTAAAAATTCCTTCCGGCGTCGATGATGGCGACCGCATTCGTCTCGCGGGCGAAGGTGAGGCCGGCATGAATGGCGGACCGTCAGGCGATTTGTATGTTGTGGTGCAGCTCAAAGAACACAGCGTGTTTCAGCGCAACGGCGCGGATTTACATTGCGAAATGCCGATTAGTTTTTCAGTTGCCGCTCTCGGTGGGGAAATTGGCATCCCGACACTCGATGGCGAAGCGAAACTGAAGATACCCGCAGAAACGCAAAGCGGCCAAGTGTTCCGCCTGCGCGGTAAAGGCATCAAGCCAGTGCGTCAAACAACTGCCGGTGATTTGATGTGCCACGTGGTGGTTGAAACGCCGGTGCGCCTCACAGACCGCCAAAAAGAGCTTTTGCGTGAGTTAGAGGAAATCAACATAGCCGACGGCGACAAGCATAATCCGCGTGCTAAAGGGTTCATGGACAAGGTGAAGGCGTTTTTTGCGGGTTGAATGTCACTAGCATCATGCCATCCGGCATGCATCAACACGCAGACACCTATAAAAATATGGTCAGAGCGGCTCATCAAGCGGCCGCCAAATAACCCTGAACTTTGCTCGCTCCGCTCAACTTCCGTGCACTTAAGCGTGGGCCGCGTCTGCACGACGCGAAACGCCCCACACCGCAAGCCACAAAATGACACATTTTTAAAATCTTTTTGTGGCCGAAAGTCAGTCTAAAATGCTGGGGTAGCGTTAGTTTGGGTGGACAACGTTCTTTAAAGCACGGTTTGTTGTTCTCGTTTTTCCATTTCTTGTCTTATTTACCGCTTTGCGCTGATAGAAATTGAAAGACTGACAAGACTTATTAATAATTTCGGGGAGCCACTCATGTTGTCGTTTTTTGCCACGCAAGGTCTCAATCGCACCCAACCCATCGCTATGCGCCGAAGCGTTTGCCCTACCCGCTCCCTCGTGACGGTGATGTTTGTGATTGCGGGTTTAGGAGGTCCGGTCTTCGCCGAGGGCGTGACCGCCGACACCATTACCATCGGCCAATCCGCGCCGCTGACCGGCGCTACTGCCGAGCTCGGTAAAGACATGAAGGCCGGCGCCGAAGCGTATTTTGAAGGTATCAATCAGGCAGGCGGAATCGGCGGGCGCAAGCTAAAACTCATCACCCTTGACGATGCCGGCGATCCCGAAAAATCCAAAGCAAACACCCAAAAGCTGATGAACGAGGAAAACGTCCTTGCACTTTTTGGCTCGGTCGGCGCGCATACGGTCACACCGTTGATGAGCGTTGTCGAAAAAAGTAAGGTTCCGCTGATCGGCCCCATGAGTGGCGATTCAAACATCCGTGATTCCGTGAACCGCTACGTTTTCGTAACACGTGCAGGCTACAG
This sequence comes from Burkholderiales bacterium, assembly GCA_025360815.1. Classification (GTDB taxonomy): domain Bacteria; phylum Pseudomonadota; class Gammaproteobacteria; order Burkholderiales; family Usitatibacteraceae; genus UKL13-2. Next base: position 109,084 of record JANYBL010000115.1, on the reverse strand, counting down.
CGCAGAAGCAGAACGCCTGGTCACACAGCTCCTCAGCCGTAAACTGACCAAAATCGCCCTCTTCTATCAAAACGATGTGAACGGTCGTGCAGGCTTGGCGGCGGTGGATCGCGCGATGCGCGAGCGCAAACTCAATGTGGTAATTTTCGGCACGGTGAATCGTAATTCGGTCGCCGTTGATTCTGCGGCGCAAACGATCGCCAAATCCGGTGCGCAAGCGGTCATCATTGCGACTCCTGCAGATAGTGCCGCGGCGTTTGTCAAAGCAATCCGCAAGCTCGGCTCTTCGGCCCAAATTGCATCGTTTAGCACAGTGGGCTCCAAGTCGCTGGTATCACTGTTAGGCGAAGATAGCCGTGGCGTGGAGATTTCCCAAGTTGTGCCGCTCCCGTTTTCTGAGGCTGAAGCGCTCAGCAGGGAATATTTAAAGCGGGTGGGCGGTAAAGAAAACGCCAGCTTTGCGTCGATGGAAGGCTATATCGCGGCCAAGGTGTTAGTAGAAGGCATCAAGCGATCCGGTAAAGTGCTAACCCGCGAAACCTTAGTGGACGGCTTAGAAAAAATCGGCACGATCGATTTAGGCGGTTTTAAAATTAGCTACAGCGCCATTGACCATACCGGTTCAAACTATGTTGATTTGACAGTCATTGGCGCCGGCGGAGTCTTTAAACGCTAGGCGTCACGCTCCAGACAATTGGCATACTTTGATAAGCATTGCGTTAGAATTAGAAACTATCAAGCGATAGGAGGTTAGTCAACAGCGTAGAAAAGGGAGTGCTTTATGCCAAGATTTTTCGCCTCTATCCGTTCTGTTTCTCTCATTTGTGTGGGCGCATTCTTGACTTGGGCATCAGTGCATGCCGAAGGCGTCACCGCTGACACCATTACCATCGGCCAATCAGCTGCACTGTCTGGCCCGGCGCAAGAACTGGGGCGCGAAATGAAGCTGGGGGCTGAAGCCTACTTTAATTTTGTGAATGAAAACGGCGGCATAAACGGACGCAAAATTAAGCTACTTTCGATCGATGACGGTTACGAGCCAGAGCGCGCCAAAGCAAATACGATCAAGCTCATTACCGAAGACAAAGTGCTGGCATTGTTCGGCTATGTTGGTACACCGACTTCAAACGCCTCTCTACCTATTTTTACCGAAGCCAAAGTGCCATTTGTGGGCGCCTTCACCGGCGCGCAAAGTCTGCGCGAGCCGTTTAATCGTTATATCTTCAACGTGCGTGCCAGCTACTTCGATGAAACCGAAGAAATCGTCGACCATTTGGTGCAACAGGGCGTAAAAACGATTGCGGTGTTTTATCAAAATGACGCCTATGGCAAAGCTGGCCTCGCGGGGATGGAGCGCGCGATGAAAAAACGCAATCTGGAAATTGCGGCCACCGCGACAGTTGAGCGAAACACCGTCGATGTTGATTCAGCCGTCAGCACCCTAAGCAAAGTAAATCCTGGCGCTGTGGTGATGGTTAGCGCGTACAAAAGCTGCGGCGCGTTTATTAAAGCGATGAAAAAAGCGAACGCGTTTCCACAGTTTTGGAATGTCAGTTTTGTCGGCTCCAAAGCACTCGCCGCCGAGTTAGGCGAAGACGGGCGCGGCGTCCAAATTTCACAAGTTGTCCCGTTCCCATGGGCAACGGGCGCGCGGGTAGTGAACGACTATCAGCACAAAATGGGCGGGGAAGATAAGGTATCGTTCACCTCACTCGAAGGTTATATCGCCGCCAAGGTACTGGTGGAAGGCTTAAAAAAAGCGGGGCGAAATTTAACGCGCGAATCGTTGGTCGATGCTCTGTCTAACCTGGGCACGGTAGATTTGGGGGGCTTTAAAGTTATCTATACGCCGACCAATCACAACGGCTCGTCGTTCGTTGATTTGACAATTATCACCAAGAATCAAAAATTTAAGCACTGAAGCACGCGTGCGGTTCGCCGAAGAAAAACATGAATAAACCCGAGAATTGGCGGGGCGTTTGAGGCTAAAAACCTTGGAAATGACTGCCTGTCATAGGGTTTGCTGTTTTTAGCGATGGGATGGTGTTTAATTTACCGGCGTCGCTTGTTTGCCTACTTGCGCCGCCATTCCGTCACACCGCCCGGCTTATCTTCGAGCACGATTCCGGCCTCATCGAGTTGGTTGCGAATTGCGTCAGAGCGGGCAAAGTCTTTGGCTTTTTTAGCGGCGTTGCGCGCCACGATTAGGGCATCGACATCAAGCGAATCTTTACCGGGGGATGATCCACCTTGTAAAAATGCTTCGGGTGTTTCCTGCAACAACCCAATCGTCCCGCCCAATGCTCTCAACAACCCGGCCATCTCCGGCGATTTTGAGCGATTCACCTCGCCGCGTAAATCATGCAGCGTGGCAAACGCGATTGGCGTGTTGAAATCATCCTCCATTGCTTCGCGGAAGCGTTTGGCGTAACCGTTGGTCCAATCAATTTTTAGATCGGCGGGCGCAACATCTTTCAAGGCAACATAGAAGCCGAGCAAGGACTGGCGAGCGTCTTCAAGGGTTTCCCAGTTGTAGTTGATCTCGCTGCGATAGTGTGCCCGCATCAGGAAAAACCGCACGGTTTCACCACCCTGCACCGGATCAAGCTTGTTCAAGACCTCGCGGAGCGTGAAAAAATTACCCAGCGATTTCGACATTTTTTCGGAATCAAAATTTAGGAACGCCGCATGCATCCACACATTTGCAAACGGTTTGCCATTCGCCGCCTCAGATTGCGCAATTTCATTTTCATGATGCGGAAATTGCAGATCCCAGCCGCCGCCGTGGATGTCGATAGTCTCCCCTAGAACCGCCTTACACATGGCCGAGCACTCGATATGCCAGCCGGGGCGTCCGCCGCCAAAGATCGACTGCCACGCCGGCTCGGTCGGTTTGGCGGCTTTCCAAAGCGCAAAATCGAGCGGGTCGCGTTTATGGGAATCGATGGCGACCCGTTCCCCAGCCTGCAAATCATCGATATTTTTCTTCGATAATTTCCCGTAACCCTCAAACTGTCGGACGGAATAATAGACATCGCCGTTTGCGGACCGGTAGGCATAGCCCTTATCTTCAAGCGTCTTGATCATCGCCAACATGTGCTCGATGTGATGCGTGGCGCGCGGGCTGTGGTTGGGACGCAGCAGTTTGAGACGATCCGCGTCTTCAAACATAGCGGCTGTCATGCGCTGGGTTAGGAACTCGATGGGCTCAGTGTTTTCGTTGGCGCGCTCGATAATTTTGTCGTCAACATCAGTGATGTTGCGCACGTAATTGACGTCATATCCCGTGGTGGTAAACCAGCGCGTGACCATGTCGAACACTGTAAATGTGCGGGCATTGCCAATATGAAAATAATCATAAACCGTCGGGCCGCAAGCGTAGAGGCTAACTTTGCCAGGTTCAATCGGGGTGAACGCTTCTTTTTGTCGGGTTAAGGTGTTGTAAATAATTTGCATAAAAATCACTTAAAAATAGAGTTGAACCACCTCGGGCAGTTTTGGACAGATCAAAATGTCTCGAAACATCTAGCCGATCAGAATAGACTGCAACCATGCGATGAAGGATAACCAACAGTGCTGGGATACGACGGCGGCTGAATGCAGTCCACTAGAGCGTTCCAACGCAGACCTAGCTAACGGAAACCCACGCCGCTTCACACCGCGCGGTCATTTTGAATCGCGCATATAGCTAAACCAGCTAAACCCTTGAGTCAATGCGCGATTGCAGAAATATCAGATCGTCAACATCGTGCCAGCGGACTCAACAGCGCAATGCGCGGCTGAAGAAGTGGCTGAAATAGATATGAAGGGATTAGGTTCTGGTTGCGCATTCTTGATAGAATATAAGTTCGCAGATTTTGTGCTTTAATATTTAAATTCAATGAATTATAACGTAATGTTCAGCGAAAATTTCTCACTGCTTATGATGACTAAACGTTCTCTGTCCGAGTTTGTGCGCGGCACTTTTATCGCCGGTTGTTTTAGTGTTCTGTCGGTATCGGCTCTGGCCGCGCCCGCCGATGACATCAAAGATGCGTCTCGCTTGTACCAACAAGGCAAGCTTGATGCAGCACTCACCAAGGTGAATGCCGCATTGGCGCAGCAGCCGAAAGACGCCCAAGGTCGTTTTGTAAAGGGGCTTATCCTCACAGAACAAAAGAAACCGACCGACGCGATACAGGTCTTTACGGGATTGACTGAAGATTATCCAGAACTGCCCGAGCCCTACAACAACCTTGCCGTGCTGTATGCCAGCCAAGGCAATTACGACAAAGCCAAGGCCGCGCTGGAGTTAGCGATTCATACTCATCCGTCGTACGCGACTGCGCATGAAAATCTTGGCGATATTTATGCCCAACTCGCCCGCCGCGCTTACGACAAAGCGCTGCAACTTGATAAAAACAATGCCACCGCGCAATCTAAATTGGCGATGGTAAAAGATTTGTTTGCGCCACCCAAAGCCATCGCCATCGCAGCAGCTGATCCCGTGAAATCGGCAGGCACCGCGTCCACAAAACCTGCTGCTGTGGCTGCCGCCGCAACTACCCCTGCGAGCGCAGCATCCACCGCCTCGGCAGTAGGCATAACCGCCGCGGCCACATTACCGACCAGCGCGACGGCAGCGACCAAACCTGAGCCCGGCAAGCCAGTTGAAATTGCTGCTGCCAGCAACGCCAACGGGCAAGTGGTCAACACCGTCAACGCGTGGGCAGCGGCCTGGGCGGCAAAAAATGTCGGTGGCTATTTGAGTTTCTACGATGCCAGCTTTGAAACCCCTGCAGGTCTTACGCGTGGCGCATGGGAGACGCAGCGGCGTGAGCGGATCGCTGGCCCAGCCAGCATAAGCGTTGAAATCAAAATGATTAAAGTCACGACCAAAGGCAGCGAAGCAACAGCGGTATTCAGGCAAGCCTATCGTTCCGACAGAACCTCCAGCGACAACACCAAAACATTAAAACTTGTGAAGACTGGCGAGCGGTGGCTGATTCGCTCGGAGCGCGCGGGAGGCTAATTGCGCACCACGCACCGATCTGAGAGGGCTGAATTGGCTGAGTTTACGTTAGGGCTGGGCCCTAGCCGTTCCGACGTTTCACAGGCACAAGCGGCAGCAAAATCGGCCGCACCTTCAGCAGATTCAATACCCTTGATACGATCCCTGGCACCTCTCCCCTCGCTGGCCCCGCTGGCGATGCTTGCACTCCCCGCTATCCTAGCGTCACTGACGGCACTCATGCCATTCCCGAGCTTCGCCCAACCGCTTACGCAGGTAACTGCGGCCTCGATGGCCGCAACCCCGGTTAACGCTGTTGTCTTCAGCAATGAAGTCGAAGGCGCACTTGTTCGTGCGCTCGAAACCCTAAAAGAAGGCGGCATCAAAGCCGCACTGCGCGAGATCGAAGTTGCGCTGCAAAAGAACCCTAATTTTTTGCTCGGCCAGCTCATCAAAGGCGATTTGTTGATGGCCAAGGCGGGACTGCCGCAGGCATTCACTGGCATTAAAACCCAGCCCGAAGCCGTTGCCAGTTTGCGCTCCGAAGCCAAAGCGCGGCTTACCCGTTATTTTGACGGACCACCGATCGGTCACCTGCCTTCCGCGTTGCTACAAATCGCGCCGGATCAGGCATATGCGCTGCTAATGGACAGTGAAAAATCGCGGCTCTATGTATTTAAGAATGTTGACGGTGCGCCGCAATTGGTTGCAGATTTTTATATTACGGTCGGCAAAAAAGGCGTTGAAAAAGAACGCGAAGGCGATCAGCGTACACCGCTGGGCGTTTATAAAATTGAGGCGGCTGTGGCCAAAGAGCGTCTCACCGATTTTTATGGCCCCGGCGCATTTGCGCTAAATTTCCCAAATGAATGGGACAAGCGGCTGGGTAAAACCGGCTCCGGCATTTGGCTCCACGGCACGCCCTCCACCACTTATAGCCGCCCGCCACTGTCAAGCGACGGCTGTGTGGTGCTGACCAATGATGATTTCGCGAAAATCGAACAATATCTCAGCCCCGGTGTCACACCGATTGTCATCATGCCCCGCATTGAGTGGCTGTCGCCCGAAAAATGGCTGGATGCCCGCGCCGCATTTAACGAAACGATCGATCTTTGGAAGCGCGATTGGGAAAGCCTGAACACCGATCAATACCTCAGCCATTACTCACCTCAATTCAGCATCGATGGCAAGGGCATTGACGACTGGGTGGCCAAAAAACGGCGCGTCAATTCCGGCAAAAGTTTTGTAAAGGTGGAGGTCAGTAATTTATCGGTTTACGAATATGCCCTCACCCCGACCACACCGCCGATGATGATCGTCACCTTTGATCAGAATTATAAAAGCAGCAATAACAACGGCGTCATGAAAAAACGCCAGTATTGGCAACGCGAAGGTGATAGCTGGAAAATTATTTATGAAGCGCCGGTTTAAGAACTTGGCACCTTCCGCCGAATATTGGCGCGGTCCCGCCGGCTTTGAGACGGGTTTATGCTTTCACCAAAATAAACAATTTATTCGTATTTTTATTTCAACTTCCAAACCGTTAAAATCCTAATTCAGCATTTGTATTTTTTAAAAGGACCGACAAACTATGAAAGCCTCCACATTTTTAGCTTCTTCTTTTTTATTAACTGCGTTTTTTACGGCTAGTGCGTTCGCGGAAAAAACAGCTGAAAAAGCGCCCGCTAAAAAAGCCACTGAAACAAAAATCGCCAAAGCTTCATCTTGCAAAATCAACGACAAAGGAACCGCTGTGAAAGTAAAACTCACCACTAACATGGGCGCTATGACGCTCGAACTCGATAACGAAAAAGCCCCCATCTCGACAGCCAACTTCATCAAGTATGTTGAATCCGGTCACTATGCCGGCACAATCTTTCATCGTGTGATCAGCAATTTCATGATTCAAGGCGGCGGATTTGATGCCAAGCTGAATCAAAAACCCGTCAATGCGCCGATCAAAAACGAGGCGCCAAATGGCCTGAAGAACGATATGTACACCGTGGCCATGGCACGTACCAATGTAGTCGATTCCGGTACAGCGCAGTTCTTCATCAACGTTGGCAATAACGATTTCCTAAACCATGCGGGGCCAGCAAACTACGGTTACGCGGTATTTGGCAAAGTTGTTGAGGGCACCGATGTGGTCGATAAAATCAAGGCAGTCAAAACCGGCGGACGCGGCATGTTCCCAACTGACGTGCCACAAGAAGATGTTGTGATTCAAAAGGCAGAGTGCTTGTAATTTAACAACTCCCGTTGCGATTTATTGGGCAAACACCAGGGCATCAAATGATTTCCGCCCTGGCGAGCATTTTCAATAAATTGTTTAGAAAGTCCGGTCTGGACGGGCGTTTCGAGGCAAAAATTGCCTAGAACGCCCGTCTTATCCCGCGTTTTGAATTTTTATGTTTGTTATGAAAGGGGATTACCAAATGTACCCCGATCTACGTCCCACGCTATTCGTCTCCGATTTGCACCTCTGCGAATCACGCCCCGAACTCAGCAAACTGTTTTTTGATTTCCTCAAAAACACAGCAACTGCAGTTGACGCGCTCTATATTCTTGGTGATCTATTTGAAGTCTGGCTAGGTGACGATCAGCTTGACCATGATCCGCTTGCACGCCAAGTTGCCGATGCTCTGCGCACATTAACGAGCAGTGGCGTAACCACTTTTTTCATGCGCGGCAATCGCGATTTTTTAATTGGTGAACGCTTTGCACGCGAAGCGGGGCTGACATTACTCAACGATCCCACCCTGATTACCTTAAACAACCAACGTTGCTTGCTGCTCCATGGCGACACGCTGTGCACTGACGACGTAGCCTACCAAACCTTCCGCACCCAAGCGCGTGACCCAGCTTGGCAAGCGGCTGTACTCGCCAAAAAGTACGCAGAACGTGCGCAACTCAGCGCGAAAATCAGAATGCAAAGCAATATTGAAAAATCACTCAAACCCGAAGACATCATGGATGTATCCCAAATGAGCGTCGAACAAGTTTTCCGCCAGTGGAACTATCCGCTCATGATCCACGGCCACACCCACCGGCCCGCGACGCATTTGCGCCTAGTGGATGGCGTGGAATGTACGCGGATTGTTTTGGCAGATTGGCGAGATAGCGCGGAAGTGCTGTTTCTGCCACCTAGACTAAAATAACGGTGCGAAAAAACAGTGGTCGACATGGCCTGGGGAATCAAAACCGCAACTTGACTGTTCGTTAAAATATTTATCGCCAATGGTAGGTCGCTTCGCATCGCGCAGCCATCATCGAACCCACATGGTAAAGCATACTGCTATTTACTATGCGCGCTGGACGCGATGACACCACGCGAGAATCATCGCTAGCGCCAAGCGCGTTAGGTTATTTAGTGGGTCCCCGCAAATACATTTGACGTTCGAGAATTGGCAGCAATGCAGCAGTCAGTTTTTGCTGCCCAACCTCATTCTGGTGATACAAATCCCAAAACGCGCCACACTCTGCGCCGTCGGGCAAATCAAAAAAGTGCGTGAAATTATGAAGCTCAATGATGCCCTCATCCGCTAGCGGCGCTAGCACCGAGAGCACCCAGTCCTCCGCCCCTTTTGGTAGCAGTTCTTCACGCCAAACCTTTGGAACCGGCATAAGCACTACAACAGCTGGCTTCGCTAGCGTTAAAGATCGTAGTTGCGCTTGCCGTATTTTTTTTACGCCTGCGAGATGCGGCCATTTCGCCGCATTATTGAATTCTCGAAAATCCAATTGATTTGCACTCTGCGCTAGCAGCGATTTGCATTGGCCAATCACAGCGCTGTTTTCAGCAGACCGCGGCGTTTCTGCACACGCTTTGATTGACGTGCTTGGCACCGAGCAAATATTTGTTTGGACCCGTTGCGTTTGCGTCAGCGAAACACCACCGGCATAGGCCTGCCGATGACGTGAGAGCTGTGCAACCCGCAGAACTGGATGTTTCACAAAATCAGCGATGTCCTCACGATATTGAAACAACGCAGAATAGCCGCCATAGGTGGCAAGATTTTTTTGCTCAAACGGCACATGCGATTGCATCCAAGTCGTGTCGGCGATTGACGCGAGAGGCGTAGCAATGCCCAATTCATAATCGCCATTGCCGATATAGCTAAAATTCGTAAGATTAGTGGCAATCAACACGCCTTTTAAATTGGGGGCACGGCTTCTAATCCAGCGGATCATCAAATCGGTACTCATCCAATGCATACCGGGAATAGATGCGTTGATGTGCGTAAAGCCAAGGGATTTCGCAAGTGCGGCAACCCGCTCGTGATCGATGCCATAGACTGCCCGCGAATCACCAACCGTGAGGAAATCAATGCTCTTGGCGTCAATGGCATTAATCGCTTGCTTCACGCGAATGGCCATCCCTGCATTGCTATCGGGCTTGGCAAATGACTCCCATAACCCCAGCCTAAATGCGGCCTCAACTGACAGCACAATTGCCAAGATGCATGCTACGCGTGGCATTATAAAACGCAATGCGATCATGACATTCAACTCAAAATTGGAAATAGATAAACGGAACCGTTTTGGCCGGCGCAAACCAAATCAACAGAATAATCATCATCGCAGCGAAAATACTGAACGGCCAGACGCCTGCATGGCTCAATCGCCGCTTCACATCAAAACGGTCCATCAGAAAATGGTGCACGAGCAAGCCTGCCAATAACCAAGCTAGTGCTGCCGACTTAACAACCTCAAATGGCGATGCAAAAATCAATGCAATTTTTTTAATAACAAGCATACTCGTTGCAAAATCGGGTGCCCGAAAAAATATCCAAGCGAAACAAACCATGTGAAAAACCACAAACCATCGCAAGCAAACGATAATTTTTTGATCCGATTGCCACCACCTGATTCGGCACAATATCAACCGCTCTACGACCATATAACCACCATGCAACGCACCCCAAATTACGAAGTTCCAGCTCGCACCATGCCAAAGCCCGCCCAACAGCATAGTCACCATCAAGCTTGCCATCGTTCGCGCAAGACCACGGCGATTGCCGCCGAGAGCAATGTACAAATAGTCTCGCAACCAGCGCGATAGCGTCATGTGCCAGCGTCGCCAAAATTCTTGGAACGATGTGGCCAAATAAGGGTAGTTAAAATTTTTCGGGAATTCAAAACCCAACAGCAACGCGAGGCCGATAGCAATATCGGTATACCCAGAGAAATCAAAATAAATTTGAAATGCAAACGCATACACCGCCAACAGCGTTTGCCATCCGCTCGCATCAGCAGGCGCCAAAAACACTTCGTCAACACTGATCGCTAAATTATCGGCGAGTACAATTTTTTTAACATACCCGGCGGCAATTAAAATCAACGCAGATTGAATCTTGCGCCAATCGATGCGTTTGGGTTGATCGAGCTGACCAAAAAATTCTGTTGCCCGCACAATCGGTCCCGCCAACAGTTGGGGGAAGAATGTCGTGAAAACAGCGTAGTCAAGAACAGAGCGGCGCGGCGTAAGGTCTTTACGATAGACATCAATCGTGTAACTCATATTTTGAAAGGTATAAAACGAGATGCCAACCGGCAGCACGATATCAATGGGAGCGAGTGAAAAGCCCTGCCCAGTTGTCGCGCCAACCGCGTTGAGTGTGCCAATCAAAAAATTGGTGTATTTAAAAAATGCCAGCACGCCAAGGTTGCAGGTAACGCTCAGCGCCAATAGCCGCCCCGGATTTAGGACGTGCAAAAGACGCCGGGCAATGAAAAAATCAATCGATGCCGTCACAAAAATCAGCCCCAAATAGAGCCAACTCCATTGCCCATAAAAATAGCAGCTGCTGCCGACGAGAAATGCTTTCCAAGTCCATCCATCACGTGGCAAGAACGACGCTATAGAAAGAACGAATAGAAAAAAAATAACGAAGTGCCAGGAGTTGAAGAGCATATTTGCGAAAATCTAGGGGTCAACGGCTGGCGGATTCAGCAGATTCGTCACTGGCGCCAGTGCGAAAAACAATAAAGTGACGCGCAGAAAAATTCCAAAAAAAGCAAACGCCTGTCGCCGTGAGCTTGGCCAACATTAATTCACGATGCGCCTGCTCAATCATGACGTACAGCACCAGCTGATTTATCGCCAAGCCAACGAGACTCACAGCGTACACAAGGATGATTTCTCTTCGCTTGGTAAACCGCACCCCGCTCTCGAAAACATGCTTGACACTCAGGACGTAGTTCACTGCGGTTGCGATCAGGAACCCAACGCAGCCAACCAGAAAATAGTCATAGCCAGCTAGCTTGGCGAACAGAAAGAAGATGCCAATATCAACGACCGCCGCCGCCCCGCCGACAAAAAAGTAACGGACGATCTTCAACGGAATAAGTTGTATTTGATGATGCAATAAATCGCGCGAACACCATCACGCCAGCCTATTTTTTTACCTTCCTCGTAAGTTCTACCGTAGTACGAGATACCGACTTCATAAATTCGACAGCCGAGCTTTGAAACCTTCGCGGTAATTTCCGGCTCGAAGCCGAAGCGATTCTCTTCAATCGTGATTGACTGAATAATGTCGCGCTTAAAAACTTTGTAGCAGGTTTCCATATCGGTCAGGTTGATGTTCGTAAACATGTTCGACAGGAGCGTCAAAAAGCCATTGCCGACGCTGTGCCAAAAGTAAACCACGCGATGCGCGCCACCGCCCATGAAACGCGAACCAAACACCACGTCCGCTTTGCCGCTCAGGATAGGCGCAACCAGTATTGGATATTCCTGCGGATCATATTCCAAATCAGCGTCCTGAATAATCACCAAATCACCAGTTGCGGCTTTGATGCCCGTGCGCAAGGCAGCGCCTTTGCCTGAATTCACGTCGTGATATAAAATTTTGTCGACAAGTGGCGCGATGTCAGATTGTAGAAATTCTCGCGTGCCATCTTTGGAGCAATCGTCGACAATGATAATTTCTTTAGGCTCATAAGGCGAATTTCTAACGGCGGCGACCAATTCGCGGATGGTGGCGCGTTCGTTGTAACAGGGAATAATGATTGATAGTTTCATTTTGTAGGATGTGGATTCGCGATGGACAGATAATAATTAAGCAGCATACGGTTTTTCTCAGCCAGAATTCTAGCCTGACTTACGAAAGCATAGCTTTAAATTCGATTCCCACGGTACGCCTAGACCTCGGTATTAGCGTGGCCATTTTGGTGGCACGACCGTTATTCTTCTTACGCTGCATAAGCTAGGTGCTATTTCAGGCATTTTTGTTGCGATGGGTTTGCAATCATCAAAATCAATCTTCAAACCTAATGCTGCCAACATTTCCTCAATCGGAACATTCATATAGTAAATCTCGTGAGTTTGATTGCGGTTAACCAATCCGAATAGCGGCCCTTGATGTTCGCGAAGGCGCTTAGCCGCGGTCCTGTGCAGCATCGTCTCAGCGCCCCAAAAAGGGTTCAGAAAATTGTTGATGACCGAGACGACCGGTATTTCAGGCGGAAAATTTGGCGCAATAAAAGCGAGTGGCGCGAGGGATGACATCATCACCATCGAGCCTTTCGGAAGCGTCGGCACAACAGCGGAAACCGCCATTTCACCGTGCGGAACTTTTCCCCATGATGGCCATTTTGCGGTGCCCACAATAAGCGCGGTGAAGAAGATCATCACAAAATGCGCCAATGTCGATTGGCGCCGCGGCGACATGAAACTGGTAACCGAATTACTCGCACGGCTTTCAAATAAATTGGCGCCAAGCCCAACCATTACAAGCGCTGACAATGCCTCCAGCATGCTTACATACCGATAGTAGCCAAAAAACGATATCCAACAAATATAGATAGTTAGAAACGTAAGCAGAAGCGCCAGCCAAATTTTCCCGTAAGCATTGGCTCTCGTGCGCCATGCCAGCCATATAAATGCCGGAAGCCCTAACCCGATCCGCCAGTCGCGGAACGGGGCTTCTGAGACGTAGCCGACTGTTTCCCTCATGATGATCCATGGCGTTGTCAAGAGCTTCGCGGCCGAATCAGCTACATATCGCGTATCTGCATACCGGATGGCCTCAGCCCACGGCGATTGAAAAATATCATTGAAGTACGGAAAAAAAGGATTTCCGAATCGATGCCAAAGTTCATATCCCCAAGGCCCATATGCAATGAGGGCACCAACCAAACCGCCAAACCCCAACAGCGCCACGCATTGCACGCGCAACCAAAACCGCGTTGGCAGCATAAAAACCAGCACGGCAAGACCAACGGAGTATGTACTAGCCGTCAGCTTTAATCCAACCGCAAGACCTCCCAGCAGCCCGGCTAATATAATCGCGGCAAACACGATACGCCGCTCTTTTTTGCAGCCAGCACCATCGAATTCAGGCAAATTTAAACGCAGTATTAGCCAAATAGCCGCGAAAAACAGCGCCACCAAATGCCATTCACTCATTGTCGTGCCAATCAACGGGCCACCCGCAGCACCCGTTGCGCCGAGCACGACTGCGGCGATCAGATAAACCGGTTGCTTCGCGTTTGGCGCTAACTGTTTAAAAATCAAGCCCAGAAAAAAAAGCGCCGTCGCCGCTGGCAACGCAAGAATTGAACACCCGGCCCATGACGGCAGGCCAGCACGTACGATGTAGTAATAAGGAAGGTCGGCGAACGGACTATGGAAGCTTTGCAACTGCGCCGGGGCAATATCGAGCGTGGCGCGATTATTTACCCAAGCGTAGGGGTTGTAATAATGATAATTCAGCAAGTCCCAATTGGCATCTTGACCGCGCCAGAGCGACAAAAAAACGGCCAGCACTAAGCAAAAAAATGCCAACCACATGTTCGACATTGCGGGATATCGATGCAGTGAGGTGGTTTGATTTTTACTACTCACTTTTTTCCGCGTTTTAATGACTGGTTTTATCATTGGGTGGAACGCATCGTATTAGAAGCGATGACTCGGATTGTTTGCAACGCACGCTGCGGCGGGGAATGCCTTTGATCAAAGGCAAGCTCGTTACTTGCCTCTACAAGCCCCGCTTCAAATCCCGCTGCAAATCCTCAACACATTCCAGCCCTACTGCAATGCGTAGCAGGTTTTCGCCAATCCGCGCCGCATCACGCTCGGCTTGCGAGATGCGGGCATGTGTAGTGGTGGCCGGATGAGTGATCGTGGTTTTGGTGTCACCTAAATTGGCGGTGATCGAGATGAGCTGACAGTTGTCAACAACGTTCCACGCGGCTTCGCGTCCGCCTTCAACCTCAAAAGACAACACAGCACCTTGCAACGGCGCTTGACGCATGGCGAGCTGGGACTGAGGGTGCGATTCTAGGCCGGCGTAGTGAACCCGCTTCACCTGCGGTTGCGCTTCTAACCAACGGGCCAGTTTCAGGGCAGCATGCGATTGTGCTTCAATGCGCAGTTTCAGTGTCTCCAAGCCCTTTAGGCATACCCACGCATTGAACGGCGACAGTGCCGGGCCCGCAGTGCGAACAAAACCATAAACTTGGTCGATCAATTCCTTGCGCCCACAAACCGCACCCGCCAACACGCGGCCTTGGCCGTCGAGGTATTTGGTGGCGGAATGTATGACTACGTCGGCGCCGAGTTCGAGCGGGCGTTGCAATGCTGGCGTGAGCAGGCAATTATCAACGGCGAGCCATGCGCCGCTATTTTTAGCAATAGTAGCCAGGGCGGCGATATCGCAAATCTCGCCCAATGGATTCGACGGCGTTTCGCAAAACAACATGCGCGTATTGGGGCGCATGGCGGCTTGCCATTGCTCTAGGTTGGTTGGGTCAACCCACGTCGTCTCGATACCGAAGCGCTTACAGATTTGATTCAGCAGCGGGACAACGGTACCGAAAACGCTCTGCGAGCAGACGATATGATCGCCCTGCTTTAATAAGCCCATCACAGCGCTGGCGATCGCCGCCATACCGGTTGCTGTGGCGACGCAGGCTTCAGCTGATTCCAGGGCCGCCAGCCGGTCTTGAAACATGGTGACGGTGGGATTCGTGAAGCGGCTGTAAATGAAGCCTTCGACATTTGCGAATTTATGTGCGGCCTCGGCTGCTGATTTGTACGTGAAGCTGGAGGTTAAAAACAGTGCTTCTGAATGCTCTTGAAAATTCGATTGCAACACGCCAGCGCGGACGGCCAAGGTTTCAAAACCTGGTTTTTGATCGTTACTCATTGCTTAGCCGTCAACTGTCGATAAGCCGAGGTCCAGCTGCTGGGACGCATTCGATTCCAAACCCGCGATCAGCGTTTCGCCATCATGGCGGCTGGCCTCAATATCGGCAAGGTATTCAGGCGACACACCGCCAGTGATGTATTTGCCATCAAAGCAGGATGCATCAAAGTTGTTGACACTTGGATTGCAAGCTTGCACATCTGCAATCAACGCATCAAGGTCTTGATAAAACACCGCATCCGCGCCAATGGCAGCGGCGATTTGTTCTGTCGTACGATCACTGGCGATCAACTCCCCGCGGGTCGGCATATCAATGCCGTAGACATTCGGGAAGCGCACCGGTGGCGCGGCAGAGGCAAAATAAACTTTGAGCGCGCCACAATCCCGCGCCATTTGCACGATCTCTTTTGATGTCGTGCCGCGCACGATGGAATCATCGACTAGCAATACATTCTTACCCTTGAATTCAATCGCCATCGCGTTCAATTTTTGGCGGACCGATTTTTTACGTTCGTCTTGGCCTGGCATGATGAAAGTGCGGCCAATGTAGCGGTTTTTTACAAAGCCTTCGCGATATTTAACGCCAAGCACTTGCGCGACCTCGACGGCCGACGGGCGGCTCGTGTCGGGGATCGGAATGACAACATCGATTTCGATATTGGGATTCTCACGCAAGATTTTTTTACCCAGCGATGCGCCCATGCGTGAACGGGTTTCGTAGACCGAAATACCGTCGATCACCGAATCAGGCCGCGCCAAATAGACGTACTCAAAAATGCACGGGTTCAAGCTCGCACCAGATGCACATTGGCGGCTGAAAAAATTGCCGGACGTATCAATCAAAATCGCCTCGCCGGGCGCGACGTCACGTACCACCTTAAAGCCGGTGACGTCGATGGCCACACTTTCCGATGCCACCATAAATTCCACGCCACCGTCGGGCGTTTCATTCTTGCCAATAATGAGCGGGCGAATGCCCAGCGGATCACGGAAAGCTAGCAAGCCGTAGCCAGCAATCATCGCCACAATTGCATAAGCCCCCTTGGCGCGGCGATGCACGCCGGCGACCGCATTGAAAATAGCATCGGGATCAAGGCGCACACCGCGTGCCGCGATTTGTAACTCATGTGCAAGCACATTAAGCAAAACCTCGGAATCGGAATTAGTATTCACGTGGCGCAAATCATCTTGAAATAATTCGCGTTGCAGCTCAGCCGTGTTGACCAAATTACCGTTATGGCCAAGCACCACACCGAATGGCGAGTTCACATAAAACGGCTGTGATTCGGCCGCGCTGGAGGCCGATCCCGCTGTTGGATAGCGACAATGGCCGATCCCGATGTTGCCGGTAAGGGCGCGCATGTTGCGAGTGCGGAAAACATCTCGCACCAAACCTTTGTCTTTGTGCATATGGAAGGTGCGACCCTCAGCGGTAACGATGCCCGCCGCGTCTTGGCCTCGATGCTGCAGAACCGTCAATGCGTCATAAAGCAATTGGTTGACGGGGCTTTTTGAAACAATGCCGACAATGCCGCACATATTGAATCCTTTGTTGAATCTTTGTTGAATCTTTGTTGCCGATCGGTTGAAACTTCGCTAAATCTTGGCTACGCAAGTAATCAAAAAACACAACGACTGCGCAAAGCGCTTGAAGCTAATTGGGGACACGATACCTGATACGCGACGCCATGCTCTCCGGCAATGCGGTACGCGCATAGAGCGCCACCACCTCCAGCGTTGGTGCCGCGGCAGATTGCTGCCACATGATAGTTTGCGGCAGTTTGGTCAGCCCAGCGGCTAACGTCAAGGCCACCAACACAATCGCACCACGAAACAGGCCGATGGCACCGCCGACACCACGATCCAACGTTCCGAGGCCCAATTTTCGCATGAGTTCGGACAACAAGCTTGCGATCAGTCCAACGACGATCAGCACAATCAAAAACACCGCCACCCACGCGATCACCAGCCGCACTGCCGGCTCGGCTGCCCAATTGGCAAAACTAGTCGCCAAACTGGGCGCGAATTCATACGCCAAAATGAATGCCAGCACCCAGCCAACAATATTGAGCACCTCGCGCACGGCACCACGGAACATGCCGACGCCAATCGAGATCAGCAGGATAACGATGATAATGTAATCAAGCTCGTTCATGTTTTGATGGGTGCGTTGGCGGGCTCGAACGACATCAATTCAACGGCACGATTTTGCCGTCAGCGCCTGAGAGCTTGATCTCCGCAAGTGCAGAATCTGCTTTTTCCCTAGTTGAAAATGGTCCAATCCGCACCCGCGTGATGGTGCCACCCGTGACCGGAACCTGATCCGTAAAAACGGGCCTTTTTGCTTGCTTCATTTGTGCCACTAATTCCTGAACCTTGGTGGCGTCTTTGAAAGCCCCGATTTGAATGGCAAAGCCGGTTTTTGCTGCTGCTGGAGAGGATGCCGGAACTTGAGCAGGGGCTGACTTTGTTTGGACAGCAGGCTTGTTGGGCGACTCTATAGCGGCAGGCTTCGGCGCTGGCGCGGCTACGGCTGGGGCCGACGATGTCACTTGCCCCGGAACGGCAGTTGTTGCGCCTGTTGTTGCTGCTGGGGGAGCCGCAGTCGGTGCTACCGATGCGGGTTTTGGTTCGGTTTTTACGTTTGGCAAAGTTGTTTGGGTAGGAGGAACGGCAATCGCTGCGGCAGGCGCTGGCGTTGCGGAGGGTGCGGTCATCACCGGCGCCGTCAGCGGTGCCAATCCTTCTTTCGATGGCACCTGGATGGCGATTTCTTGCGGGTTGGCCTTGATCTTTTTAGGCTCGGAATCAAAAATCATTGGCAAAAAAACAATCGCCAAGAGGCCCATCGTCAACGCGCCAATGATGCGACGACGGCCGCGACGCTTGAGTTCGAGCTCGGTGGCCGACAGAGTTACAGTATTTGACGGTGCTGCCGATTTTTGAGTTGCCATTATTTCAACCAATTTAATGTATCAAAGTCCGCTCTCACTGCGCGTTTTGAGGCAATAATGCCTCAAGATTACCGCCGATGCTGGTGTTTAATAAATTTACCAATGAAAGGCCAAACCTAATGCGCTTTTAATCCACGCAGCACCTGAGCGACCGTATAAAAGGAACCGAAGACCAAAATTCTATCATTCTCCCCTGCTCTTTCCCGCGCCGCCGCATAAGCGTTGGCGATGCTGGTATAGCCGCTGTATTTGTTGCTCGCTTTGCCATCGACAGCCTGCCGGTCCAATTTGTCAGCCAGTTGTTCAACCGTTGCGCCGCGCTCAGTTGGAATGCCCGCGATAAACCAATAATCAATTCGGCCTTTGATAGTGGCGATGACGGTATCAATATCCTTATCCTGCAGCATCGCAAAGACGGCGTAGGTGTGTTCGTAATAGCCCATCGTGCCCAACGCGTCCTCCAAGGCACGCGCGGCATGCGGGTTGTGCGCGACATCGAGCACGACGGTTGGCCTGCCAGGAAGCACCTGCATGCGCCCCGGCCATTGAACTTCTAACAGGCCGCGCTTGATCTGGTTGATCGAGACGGGCAATTGATCGTGCAGCGCGGCTAGGGCCGCAATAACGGCGGATGCATTTTTGAGTTGATAACTGCCGCGCAATGCAGGAATCGGCAGCGAGTGCCTTGTTACTGGCTGAAGCAAACCATCTTCGCTGACAACCTCCCCCACAAACTGCCACTGATTGTCCATACGTTGGTAGCGATAATCACGGCCCAGCATCATCAGCCGCGCGCCGATGGATTCAGCATAATCAATAAGTGTTTGCGGCGGGTTAGTGTCGGCGAAAATAGCGGTACGATTGTGACGATAGATGTGGGCTTTTTCAAACGCGATTTTCTCCCGCGTATCACCCAAATATTGCTGGTGGTCGAGATCAACACTCACAACAATGCTGATATCGGCATCGATAATATTGACTGCATCAAGCCTGCCGCCCAAGCCGACTTCCAAAATCGCCACTTCAACCTTTTGTTCCGCAAAAATCCACAGCGCGGAAAGCACGTTGTATTCAAAATAGGTGAGTGGGATGACGTCTGCTATGCCATTGTTAAAACAACGTGCGGCCCGACGTGCGGCCTCAACGGCTGCGAACGAGGCAATCAACAGCGTATCGCCTGCCTCTTCCCCCGACACGCGTATACGCTCGTTGTAGCGCAGCAAATGCGGCGAGCTTAAAAAGCCTGTTTTGTATCCAGCAATATCGAGAATTGCCTCCATCATGGCGCAGGTGGAGCCTTTGCCATTGGTGCCGCCGACGATAATGTTGATTGGCGCTTGGAGCGGTTTTCCATCGACTGCCATGCGCTGCCACACCGCGCGCACGCGCTCCAAACCCATCGCAATCTCGGTCGTGTGTTGATGGCTGATGTATTCAAGCCAGCCATCAAGTGTTGTTGGTAATTCCTTTGCCACCGGAACAATCACTAGGCCGTCACCGGTGCATTCGTCGCAACAGGAATAACCACCGGCACTAGCGTGGGCGCGGGCTCGCGCTGCAACAAGGTGACGAGCGAGGCAACTTTGTTGCGCATTTCACGGCGGTCAACGATCATGTCAATAGCCCCTTTTTCGAGCAAAAACTCAGCCCGCTGGAAGCCGTCTGGCAAGGTCTCACGCACAGTGCTCTCGATTACCCTTGGCCCTGCAAAGCCGATCAACGCGCCCGGTTCGGCAATCACCACATCACCGAGCATCGCAAAGCTCGCCGATACACCGCCCATTGTCGGATCAGTCAAGACCGAGATAAACGGCAGTCGTGCCCGCGACAGTTGGTGCAACGCGCTGGTGGTTTTCGCCATTTGCATCAACGACAACAAACCTTCTTGCATCCGCGCGCCGCCGGTCGCGGTGAACGAAACAAACGGTAGCTTTTCATCGGCACAGGCTTCAACCGCGCGGGCGAATCGTTCACCGACAACTGAGCCCATTGAGCCGCCTAGGAAGTTAAATTCGAATGCGGCGGCGATGAGCGGAACTTCGTTCACGGTGCCTTGAAACACCACGAGTGCGTCCGTTTCGCCCGTCGCTTTTTCAGCGGCCTCCAAACGATCAACATATTTTTTGCTGTCTTTAAATTTCAGACTATCGACGGGCAGTACTTCAGAGCCAATTTCGGCGCGACCCTCGGGATCAAAAAATAAATCCAGCCGCTGCCGTGCCGAGATGCGATTGTGATAATTGCACTTCGGGCAAACATGCTGATTGTTTTCCAAATCTGTGAAATAGAGTGTTGATTGGCAGCTAGGGCATTTGCTCCAAAGGCCTTCGGGAACGGCCTTCTTGAACGAGGTGCCACCCGCTTTGATCTTCGGTGGCAGGAGTTTTCTAAACCATGACATTGCAGACCCCTTCAGTTTTTCTAGGCATCAATTGCGACGCGCAGATTGTGCAACTATGCGTCCATCGCGATTCTAATGTCGCTGACCAGTTTTTCAACATTGGCGAGCTGATCCTCGACTGCCGACGCTTCCATTTCTTGAATGATACGCGAGCCAACGACGACCGCATCGGCAACATCCGCCACCAGCCTCGCGGTCGCGCCATCCCGTATTCCAAAGCCGACACCAACCGGCAAGGAAGTTTCAGCTTTGATGCGTTGAATCATCGCGCCGACTTCGGCGGTATCAATGTTGGCTGCGCCCGAAACGCCTTTAAGCGACACATAGTAAATGTAGCCACGCGCGCTGTTGGCAACCAATTTTATTCGTATATCAGTTGACGTCGGGGAGAGTAAATAGATGGAATCTATACCAGCCGCATCAAGCACTTTCAATACCGCAACACTTTCTTCAGGCGGGTAATCAACGATCAACACCCCGTCTACACCGGCAGCGTTCGCATTCGCCGCAAAAGCTTCCAACCCCATGCGTTCAATTGGGTTGGCATAGCCCATTAAAACAATGGGCGTGGTGTCATTGGTTTCGCGGAATTTCCTCACGTAGGCCAGCACATCCAACAACCCAATGCCGTTAATAAGGGCGCGCTCCGATGATCGTTGGATCACAGGTCCATCCGCCATCGGGTCAGAAAATGGCACGCCCAGCTCAATGACATCTGCGCCGGCTTTTACCAACACGTGCATCAGCGGAACCGTGATCGCGGCGGTGGGGTCACCCGCCGTGACAAACGGGATCAATGCTTTCCTTTTTTCGCCCGCAAGCTTGGCGAAAGTTGCTTTGATTCTGCTCAAAATAAGTGCCTTAAAGTTGTTATTGTTTTGCCTGTTTGAGTTGATTCATCTGGCAGCTTGGGCGGCAGAAAAACTGCAAGCCCGACCGCTCGGCGACGGTCGCCATGTCTTTATCGCCGCGCCCGGAAAGATTTACCAACAGCACCTTATCTTTACCCATCGTCGGGGCCATTTTCATGGCGTGCGCGACCGCATGGCTGGATTCCAACGCCGGGATAATGCCTTCGGTCCGACACAGGCGATGGAACGCCGCGAGCGCTGCATCATCATTGACCGGTACATATTCCGCACGTCCGATATCCTTGAGCCACGCATGTTCGGGGCCAACACCAGGGTAATCAAGCCCTGCCGAAACAGAATGCGTATCAATGATTTGTCCGTCGGCGTTTTGAATCAAATAAGTGCGATTACCGTGCAAAATGCCAGGGGAACCCGCGGTCAGTGAAGCCGCGTGTCTACCCGTCTCAACACCCTCACCACCTGCTTCGCAACCGATCAAGCGCACGTTTTTATGCGGGATATAATCGTAAAAAATGCCCATCGCGTTCGAGCCGCCACCCACGCAAGCCAGCACCGCATCCGGGTGTTGGCCGATCAATTCGGGCATTTGCCAGAGGCATTCTTTGCCAACCACGGAATTAAAATCACGCACCAACATTGGGTAAGGATGCGGGCCGGCAACGGTACCGATAATATAGAACGTATTTTCAATATTCGTGACCCAATCGCGCATGGCCTCGTTGAGTGCGTCTTTTAGGGTCTTGGAGCCGCTATCAACAGGCACGACGGTAGCACCCAAGAGCTTCATGCGATAGACGTTTTGCGCTTGGCGTTTCATGTCTTCGCTGCCCATGTAGACGACGCATTCGAGGCCATAACGGGCGCAGACGGTTGCCGTTGCAACCCCGTGTTGTCCTGCGCCGGTCTCGGCAATCACACGCGGTTTACCCATGCGGCGTGCGAGCAGCGCTTGGCCGATCGTGTTGTTGATTTTGTGCGCGCCCGTATGATTAAGATCTTCGCGTTTTAAATAGATTTGCGCACCGCCAAGCTCATCCGACAAGCGTTTCGCATGATAAATGGGACTGGGGCGGCCTACATAATGCTTGAGTTCGCGCTGGAATTCGGCAACAAATTCGGGATCAGCTTTTGCGCGTTCGTACTCGATATTGAGTTCCAGTAGAGCGGCTTGCAGGGTTTCAGCCACAAACACGCCGCCGTAAGGGCCGAAGTGGCCGGTGGCATCGGGTAAGTCATAGGCTGATTCAGCCGAGGAATTTTTGGGAAGGTCATTGAGTTTCATCTTGGTCTGCCAGTCTGACTTGTTTAATAAACGACGCAATTTTTGCGTAATCTTTGATTGCCTTAAAGCTTTCTACACCGCTAGAAACATCGACTGCCCATGGCCGCACGGTTTGGATTGCCGATACCGCATTGGCCGACGTTAAACCGCCAGCAAGCACAATGTGTTCACGCATCTCATTTGGGATAATGCGCCAATCGAATGTCTCACCGGTGCCGCCATATTGAACAGCATCCAGCTTATCGAGCAACAGCGCCTGTGCTGTTTGAAATTTCAAACGATATTGTAACAAATCGTCGCTCGTCATCTCGGCGCCAATACGCATCGCTTTTAGATAAGGCATGTTGAATGATTCGCAAAAATGAGCGTCTTCATCACCATGGAATTGCAGTGCGCAGGGCTTTAAACGGGCAATGATTTCATCGACTCTGCTACGCTCTGGATTTACGAACAACGCCACCGTCGCGATAAAAGACGGCAACGCGGCTTTGATTGCGATTGCGTCTGCCAATGCGATCGACCGAGGTGATGGCTCGTAAAAATTGAGACCAATCGCGTCCGCACCGCATCGCGCTGTAAATAGCGCATCTTCAATTTTGCGAATGCCGCAAATTTTTATTCGGGTTCTTTGCACTTTTTTACGACCAATCATACAAAAAATGGGACTCGCCCGGCGACCACAGGCAGACTAAACAATTGATCGTACTCGATTGCCGCCAAATAGAGCCCGTCGGGTGCGAAGGTAGGGGCGGCGCGGGTTCGATCACGACTTTCAAAAATGGTTTCGAAATCATCACGCGAATGCCTACCAGCACCAACGTAGATGAGACTACCAACAATATTGCGGATCATATGATGTAAAAACGCGTTGCCACGAAAGCTGAATTTGATGAACCGTTGCGGGTTGGTTCCTCCAACAACCAGCGATGAAACATCGACTTCATATAGCGATTTCACCGGGGTCTTGGCTTGACATTCTGCGGCACGAAACGCTGAAAAATCGTGCTCTCCAACAAGCATTTTAGCAACCTCGCGCATCGCACAAAGGTCAAGCGGCGCGTGAAACCAGCCGACCAACCCAGCCATCAACGCGCTGGCGGTAGGGTCATTTAGCAACAAATAATGATAGGTGCGCGACCGCGCCGAGAATCGCGCATGAAAGTCCATGGGTACATTTTTTGCCCACAAAACGCGAATCGTCGGCGGTAGATTTGCATTCGTCCCGCGCACCCAAGCCCTTTCGTCGCGATCAATTTCGGTATCGAGATGAACGACTTGTGCGAGGCCATGCACACCGGTATCGGTGCGTCCGGCACAAACAACGGACAGGGGAGAGCCAACGAATAAGCGAAGGGCTCGCTCAAGGTGATCCTGCACTGCACAGCCTGACGGTTGCGATTGCCAGCCACAAAATCCGTTGCCATGGTACTCGATCCCCAGCGCTAGACGCTGGAGCACTTTTGCGGGTTCGAGCGGAAGGGTGGCGTGGGCGAACATACTATTCGATTTAGGCGAGACGGAATTTAAACAATCAATGAGAAAAATAAATGTGCGGAAAAATTATAAAAAATAGGTGCCGCAAAATATCCCAAAAAGAAAAGGGCGCGGTATTTCCGCGCCCTAAAGAATGACCATCGAATCTTTGCTATGACTTGCTTTGACTTGCTTTGACTTGCTATGACTTGCTTTAACTTACTTTAACTTACTTTAAACCGCTCTAAACCACTTAAGACGATTTTTAAAAACGCCAATACGCAATCAAATTCCTGCCAAAATTTTCTTTGCTTCGTCTTGCTGCGCGGCATTACCTTCGCGAGCGACTTCAGCCAAGATTTCTTTCGCACCATCACTATCGCCAATTTCAATGTAGGCCTTGGCAAGTTCGAGCTTAGTGGTTGCGGCATTGGCACCACCCGAGCTACCTGAACTGGCGCTGCTTACCAGTGAGCCCAAATCATGCGAATCGGCCAGATCCAGACTCAAATCGCCAAAGCTGAGCCCGGCGCTGGCGGCTGGCGCAACCGGTGCAGCAGCACGTTGGGTTGCTATGGTTGCGGCAAATTGTTCTTGTGATGGTGCGGCGGCGAGCGGGGGCACAGCGGCTGCAGGTTCGTGTGCTGGCTCGTCAAACGATAACGCCGACAAGTCAAAATCAAAGCCAGATGCAGCGGTTGGCGCCACTTCTACGGCGCCACTGGATGCCGCAGGCGCTACTGGCGCTGGGGCCGAAGAATCGAAGGCCAAATCAAAATCGAGCCCGCCTGCGTCTGCTGCGGGCTTTGGCGCGCCTCCCGATGCCGGATTGAGATCCAAATCAAAATCCATCGAGCTTGCAGCTTGTTCGCCAGTTTTGAGGGCGGCGATATCAATCGAAGCTTCGGACGCGGAGCCGCTGGGCGAATCGCTGAAACCCAAATCGAAGTCCAAGTCTGGCGGCGCTACGTGATCCGCAGCACCTGCTGCACCAGCGGCTAGTGCAGCCGTACCTGCCGCCAGTGCGCCACCCGCAGCGATATACGTACCGGTTGGCGCGAACGCCTGCCCTGTACCGCCGTAAAGGTTGTTGGAGGGATCAATCGACGCGCCGAGTGCGGCGGCTTTCGCCCATAGCGGATGATCGGCACCTGCAGTTTCCTTCAACTCGCGCGCAACGGTTTCGAACGCCTGAACGCTCTTGCGGGTGTGATAAATTTCCAATAATTTAAAGGCGATTTCGTGACGGCTCTTATCGCGCGTCATCGCTTCTTTCAAGATTTCCTCTGCCTGCGCATCGCGACCATAAGCGATATAAACCTCGGCTTCAGCAACCGGATCAACCTCATCCGTGTCAATGCTTCCCGGGCCAGTTTTATCAAAATCTGTTAAGAACGAGCTGTTGCCGGTATCAACCAACCCGCCGCCACGGCTACCCGTGACTGAGTTTGGTTTGAGATCGCTTGGCATGATTGACGAGGTATTCGCAAGCTGGCTGGTGTTGCTGCCACCCTTTGGCTTCTTCTTGCGGCGCGACATAAACGCCAGCAATCCGCCTACGCCGATCAAACCAACGATGCCTCCACCAATGGCAACCGCATTTTCTTCAACTACATCCATGATGCCCGGCTCAGGTGGCGGCGCTACCGGTGCTTTGGTCGGTGTTTTTGCAGCGACCGGCGGTGTTGCTGAAGGTGGCGTTGCAGTCGGCGGAACTACTGGAACTACCTTAGGCGGCTCAACTTTGGCAGCGTCTGCTGGTTTCGTTGGGTCAACTGGCTTAGTCGCAGCTGCTGGATCAACTTTTGCCACTTCAACTTTGGGTGGTTCAACGGGCTTCGCAGCAACTGGTGCAGCGGGTGGCGGCGGCGGCACGGCGGCCGGTGGCGTAACTTGTGCGACCTTCGCTGGCTCTACTTTTGGATCACCTGGCTTACCTGGCGCTGCCACACCCTTTAGGGTCATCAATTGACGCATAACGGCGATCTGCTTCTCCAGATCGGCGACACGCGAATTAGCCTCTTTAAGTTTGTTGTCCTTGGCGATGACATCTTCTTTCATCGCGTTAAGCTGTTCTTGCGTGGCGTTCTTGCCGCTTACAGCAGCACCTGCTGCGCTGCCAGATTTACCGGTAGTAACTTCGGTCTTGGCAATTTTTAGCTGATCGTTTGCCGTTGCAGCCGGGGTCGGCGGCGCTGGTTTTGCGGTCGCAATCTTGCCGCTTGCTTCGTTGCTGGCGGCTTTGTTTGCGCTGGCGGTTGCGTTCGAGCTGCTGGCAACGGCGCTGGCGACTTGGTCGCGATAACCCTTCCAGTCAGCCACTTGCACGTTGACTTCTCGCTGCGCTTCGCCTTTGGCAATTTTGCCAACCTCGGCAGCCGACGGTACACGTAAAATTTGGCCGGTCTTGAGTTGGTTCATGTTGTTATTGATGAACGCCGATTTGTTTTCGCGATACAGCGCGACCAACATTTGCTCGAGCGAAACACCGTCGGCTTTCATACCCGACGCTATTTTGCTTAATGTATCGCCGCGTTTTACAGGGCCATATGAATCAGGCGACGATTCTGCTTTGGCAGAAGGCGCAGCAACCACAGCTGGCGTGCTCGTGGGAATAGCCGTTGTCGCTGACGACGCTGAATTTGCCGGTGCGGCCGTGACTTTGGCAACAACGGGAGCGGAAGGCGGTGAAACGCGCGCTTGGTTAAACCCGGGCGGATCTAACAAAATAGGATATTCACGCAACAAACGACCAGCTGGCCAATTCATCTCAACAAGCACATCCAAGAATGGCTCGTTAATAGGCGCAAAGCTGGTAATTTTGAGCACTGGCTTGCCGTCTGCACGGCGCTCTGCCGTGAACGTTAACTGGCGCAGCAGCGGAGAGTATTCAACCTTGGCATCGGTGTATGCCTCGGGACTCGCCACGCGCGCAACCAGCGCTTCAAATTCGCCCGGTTGCAGGGAGACTAATTCAATTTCGGCAATCAGCGGTTGCCCCAGTGCGGAATTGACAGAAAGTTTACCGAGACCTGCTGCCTGCGAACCAGATGAAACCAGTGCAGACGCGGCTAGTAAAACTCCCCCCAACGCCATCGATAATTTTGTTTTCGGCGGACGGCTCATTCTTAAACCCCAACCCTTCGTTTTTTGGATAATTTAAAATAACATCAATGAGTTATTGTTGCAACTTTATTTGCTTTCTAGCATTAGAAGCGAAAGCGGACAATATTTCAACCCACATTTGCGGGATAGGCGAATTAAAGGTGTTTTAGCGCTACTTCAAAGTTGGTTCACAACGGGTTAAACCTAGCGCAAAGTGGCTTCAAAGTGGCTTTAAAGTGGCTTTAAGGCAGCTTTAAGGCAGCTTTAAGGCAGCTTTTAAAGCAGCTCTCTAAGACGGCTTTAAGCAAACTGTAAATCAACCCTGACAAATCATCGATTTTGGCTATTTTTCCAATAAAATCCGTAACATACGACGTAATGGCTCGGCCGCCCCCCACAATAATTGATCGCCGACCGTAAATGCACTCAGATATTCCGGCCCCATAACCAACTTCCGCAAACGGCCGACGGGAATGTGCATATTGCCGGTCACGGCAGCCGGCGTGAGCTCCCGCATCGACTGTTCGCGACTATTCGGGATCACTCGTGCCCATGGGTTGTCGTTCGCCAAAATCGCCTCAATATCGGCGAGGGGGATGTCGCGTTTGAGCTTGATCGTCAAAGCTTGGCTATGACACCGCATTGCCCCCACACGCACGCAAAGGCTATCAATCGGTGTAGCAACCGTCCCAAATGCCGGGCCGCGCCCCAAAATTTTATTGGTCTCGGCCATGCCTTTCCACTCTTCGAGCGACATCCCCGTATTTCCCATGTCCCGCATGTCTTTATCGATCCACGGAATCAAGTTACCCGCAAGCGGCACGCCGAAATTCTGCGTTTCATCCGCCGCCAACGCATG
Source organism: Burkholderiales bacterium (assembly GCA_025360815.1). Classification (GTDB taxonomy): domain Bacteria; phylum Pseudomonadota; class Gammaproteobacteria; order Burkholderiales; family Usitatibacteraceae; genus UKL13-2. The sequence goes on along the minus strand of JANYBL010000115.1, from coordinate 80,994 downwards.
CTGCTTGGCCAAAATTTTACGATCAATTTCCAAAATTGCCGAATGAGGATCATCTAGTAACGATTTAACCTCAGCGTTCAACGTTCCAAATTGGGTGAGCAATTCACGCATATGCTGCGCGCCGCCACCAGAGGCTGCTTGGTAAGTCATGCAGGTCATCCACTCAATCAAATCAGCCCTAAACAAGCCGCCCAATCCGATCAACATACAGCTCACCGTACAATTTCCGCCGATATAATTTTTCACACCTTTTGTGATTGCCGATTGAATCACCGGCATGTTTACCGGATCGAGAATAATCACCGCATCGTCTTGCATACGCAATGTCTTGGCGGCATCAATCCAGTAGCCTTTCCAGCTCGCTTGGCGAAGCTGAGGATAAATTTCGGCCGTGTAATCGCCACCCTGACACGTGATGATGACATCCATCAGTGCTAACGCGGCAATGTCCTTGGCATCCTTTAGCGGCGCGCCTTGCGCTTCTTTGGGTGCTGTGCCGCCGACATTTGAGGTGGTAAAAAACACGGATTCAATTAATGCGAAATCGTTTTCCGCGCGCATCCGATCCATCAATACTGAACCCACCATGCCGCGCCAACCGACTAGCCCTACTTTTAGCATTTCCCAACTCCAAAAACTGATTTAGATTAATCGCGAGCCTGGACGAGCGCTTTGAAGCACTTTTGCCTCGAAAACGCCGCCCCTACTAGCGTTTCAAAACGATGTTACATGTTTGCGACGACTGCATCACCCATTTCGCTTGTACTCGCTTTGACCTCGTTCGGCTTCGCAATATCGCTCGTCCGCAAGCCTTGCGCCAGCGTTTTGCGCACAGCATCCTCGATCCGATTTGCGGTATCAGGCAAATTAAATGTGTAGCGCAACATCATCGCCGCCGACAAAATTTGCGCCAACGGATTCGCCAACCCGCGCCCAGCAATATCGGGGGCCGAGCCGTGAATCGGCTCGTATAGCCCTTTGCCGTTTGCGTCAAGCGAGGCCGATGGCAACATACCAATAGAGCCGGTGAGCATCGACGCCTCATCTGACAAAATATCGCCAAACAAATTGCCCGCCACCATCACATCAAACTGCTTCGGATTACGAATGAGCTGCATCGCGGCGTTGTCCACCAACATATGCGTTAGTTCAACATCGGGGTACTCTGGCGCAATTTCAATCGCAATGTCCCGCCAAAGCTGCATCGCTTCGAGCACGTTCATTTTATCAATCGAGCACAGCTTATTGTTACGCTGCCGCGCCGTACGAAATCCTACATGCATGATGCGGCGAATTTGCGCCTCGGTGTAGTGCATGGTGTTGATACCGACCCGCTGGCCTTTTTCACCGGAGATGCTTCGCGGCTCGCCAAAATAAATATCACCGGTGAGCTCACGAATAATCATGATGTCCAAGCCAGCCACCACTTCCGGTTTCAAAGTTGACGCATCGGCCAATTCTGGAAACACATTAGCAGGCCGTAAATTCGCAAAAAAATCACATTCTTTGCGCAATCCCAAAATTGCTTTTTCAGGCCGGTGTTCGCGTGGCAACGCGTCGTATTGCGGGCCACCGACCGATCCAAACAGCACCGCATCGGCAGATTTTGCCAATGCGAGGGTGGCAGGCGGTAACGGGTGGCCAACCGCATCATAGGCGGCGCCGCCAACCAACGCCCATTCTGTTTCAATTTTTAAACCGTCGCGCTTCAGAACATCCAATACCTTGAGGGCTTCGGTCATGATTTCCGGGCCGATTCCGTCACCCGCCATTACTGCTATTTTCATTTTTGACTTTTTTTTTGGTTTCTTGAAGGGTTACGAGAAAATCCACGGCTCGCGGGTTTGCCGCGCGGCCTCGTAGGCGCGGATTTTGTCTGCCTGCAATAGTGACAGACCGATCTCATCCCAGCCGTTCAACAAACTTTGTTTGCGATGATCCTCGACGTCAAATTGGTAGGCTTCTGCGCCGGGGATTTCCACCACTTGTCGCGCTAAATCAATATTAAGTTTCATGCCAAGAGTGGCAAGGGTGGCATTAAAAAGATGGTCAACTTCTGCTTCCGACAAAACAATCGGCAGCAAACCATTTTTAAAGCAATTATTGAAAAAAATGTCGGCAAATGACGGCGCAACAATCGCCTTAAATCCAAACTGTTGCAGCGCCCACGGCGCATGTTCACGCGATGACCCGCAGCCAAAATTTTTGCGCGTGAGCAGCACCGTCGCGCCGCGATAGCGGTCTTGGTTCAACACGAAATTCGGATTCAGCACGCGGCGCGAGTTGTCCACGCCGGGCTCGCCGTGGTCCATGTAGCGCCACTCGTCAAACAAATTCGGCCCGAAGCCGGAACGCTTGATCGACTTTAAAAATTGTTTAGGGATAATCGCGTCGGTATCGACATTCGCGCGATCCAGCGGCGCGACCAAGCCCATGTGCTGACGAAATGCTTCCATTGAGACCTAACTTTTTTGCGAATAGGAATCGCTAGTAGAAACGGCTGCGTGGCCGCTTTCTACCAGCGAGTTATTTCACTGCATAATTTACTGCTTGCTCTCCTGCTTACTTTGCAGCTTGATTTGGCAAATTACTTGGCAGCCTTCTCAATCACATCTCCGCCTTTTTTTACATCTTTGCCGACGCCTTCAACCGTGTTGCAGCCAGCGACTGCAGCGACAACAGCCAAGCCCATCAATACCGATAACAATTTACGCATTATTTTCTCCAAAAGTATTAAAAATTAATTACCACCTGTACAACACTTAACCGCCCACTACAAAACACAACAGAACAACATAAAAAACTACAAAACCTGTCGCACATCCGCGAACCGCCCTGCAATCGCTGCTGCAGCAGCCATCTCGGGACTGACGAGATGCGTTCGCCCACCTGCGCCTTGGCGGCCTTCGAAATTACGGTTCGAGGTCGATGCGCAACGCTCGCCCGGCGACAACTTATCGTCATTCATGCCCAAACACATCGAACAACCCGGTTCACGCCATTCAAAACCCGCCGCTACAAAAATTTTATCCAAACCTTCCGATTCTGCTTGCCGCTTCACTAAACCAGACCCCGGCACCACCATCGCCAGCTTTACATTCGCCGCGATATGCCGCCCTTTCACAACACCCGCCGCCGCGCGCAAATCCTCGATCCGCGAGTTGGTGCAGCTTCCGATAAAGACTTTATCAATCTTGATTTGTTCAATCGGTGTCCCAGAGTTCAAGCCCATGTACTGCAACGCCCGCTCCATCGCATCGCGTTTGACGGGGTCAGATTCCGTAGCCGGCTCTGGCACCGCGCCATCGATGGCAACCACCATTTCAGGTGAGGTTCCCCAAGTCACTTGCGGCTTGATGGTGCTGGCATCGAGCTCCACCACTCGATCAAACACGGCACCGTCATCGCTAACCAAGGTGCGCCAATATTGCGCCGCTTGCTCAAACTCATTCTCACGCGGCGCATGAGGCCGGCCCCGCAGATACGCAATCGTCTTCTCGTCCACGCCGATCATGCCCGCACGCGCACCAGCCTCAATCGCCATATTGCAAACCGTCATGCGGCCTTCCATCGACAGCGCGCGAATCGCCGCGCCAGCGAACTCTATCGCATGGCCGGTTCCGCCTGCGGTGCCGATTTTGCCGATGATGGCCAACACCATGTCCTTAGCGGTAACGCCGCGCCCCGACTTCCCTTCCACACGTATCAACAATGATTTCGATTTCTTGGTAACCAAACATTGCGTCGCCATCACATGCTCGACTTCGGACGTACCGATACCGAACGCCAACGCCGCGAATGCGCCATGGGTTGACGTATGCGAATCCCCGCACACTACCGTCATGCCTGGCAAAGTCGCGCCTTGCTCAGGACCGATCACATGCACAATACCCTGCCGCGCATCGTTCATGCCGAAATAAACAGGCACACCAAATTTTTCAATATTCGCATCCAGCGTTTCTACTTGCAGCCGCGAAATCGGGTCGGCAATTCCCGCTTGGCGGCCCGTGGTTGGCACGTTATGGTCGGCCGTAGCCACAATCGAATGGATGCGCCACGGTTTGCGGCCAGCAATCTCTAAGCCCTCAAATGCCTGCGGGCTCGTGACTTCATGCACCAAATGACGGTCGATATAAATCAACGCAGTACCATCGGGCTCGTCGTGGACGCGGTGGGCGTTCCAGAGCTTGTCGTAAAGCGTGCACGAAGCTGCTGATGCCGAAATCTGAGTCATGTAAATCGCTTTTGCCCGAAGTTGCAGAATAGAAAACGGAAATAAAATTTATACCAGATTATACCTGCTGTGAGTCTGGACATGCTGCACTGCAATATTGGGCTACCAAAGGCTTGTTTGAAAAATTTCGATCCGTAGCGGATTTCAAATCGGAAAGCAAACTTAGTAAAGTGTGATTGAGCCAATAAACAATGTGGCACATTTGGAAACATTGCCATGCGATTGCTGGTCTTGCACTGGCGATTATAGCGAGTTGGTAGGCGATGCGATTCTAGCAATCAGGCGGCTTTTCGCCTCAAGCCGTATGGCCCCACAGAATATGAAACTCTTGTGTTGGCGGGCGTTTCGACGTATTTTCTGTTCAAATCCCTCTCAGATACTAGGGTTTATTCTTTTTCAAGAATGAAAATGATTGTGTCTGGCCCAGTCTATGCCGTTAAATTTATTTATCCGTATTATTCTCTCCCCGAACCGTTATTCTGATGAAATTCTTCGTGTCTGGCGTTGTGTCTGGCGTATTATCGCTAAACGAATATTCGAATCAATATTTTTGATATCGTTGAATGGTTCAGAAATAATAAACGTCACAGACCATTTTTGAATTTGTACATTTTTTCCTGTCAAACTTTTACCGCTAGTGGTGCACCCGATCGCGCGCGATATTGTGGCGCTAGAAATTCCGTGGCGGTATGTATGTTGAGCCATTCCACAGTTTCATGCTCTTGCCGTCGTTCTTCGAAAAAGTACAATTTTTGTCCCGCCCATCCATTCCGGAGTTTGTGCTGCCAAATCAACCGATGCAATAGCGCTCATAGCGCTCAATTTCCGCGCGCTCAATTCCCATATGCCAACTTCCCCGCCACATAAACCGCTCGAGTCGCTCGATCATCTGCCATTGTCATTTGCACGGCTAATACTTCTTCAATCGAATTACAAAACTTCATTCTGAACTCAACGAGGGGCGTCGATTTCAAATTGAGCACCACCAAATCAGCTTCCATCCCAACCCCAATGGAGCCGATCTTATCGTCCAAATGTAGCGCCTCGGCGGCACCACGCGTTGCTAGAAAATAAGCGTCAGCGGCGCATAACGAGTTTCCGCAAAGCTCCCCAATTTTGTAGGCTTCGCCCATGGTGCGCAGTGGGGACAGGCAAGTGCCCGCGCCAATGTCAGTCCCCAAGCCGACGCGCACTGGGCGGCTTTTATTTTTGGCGTTATCGAACCGAAACAAGCCGCTGCCCAAAAATTCATTCGAGGTGGGACAGTGCGCCACGCCAGCACCTGCCTCATGCAAGCATTGCCATTCAGCATGCGTGAGATGAATCCCATGCCCAAACACCGCGCGTTTGTTGACTAATCCATAATGATCGTAGACATCCAAATAGCCTTGATGATTCGGGAACAGCTGGCTAACCCATGCGACTTCATCGGTGTTTTCGGCGATGTGAGTTTGCATATGGACATCCGGGAATTCACGCCACAATGCACCGGCTGCTTCGAGCTGTGCAGGGCTTGAGGTTGGTGCGAATCGCGGGGTGATGGCATAGCCCAATCGCCGTTGTCCATGCCATTTCTCAATCAACGCTTTGGAGTCGTCGTAGCCCGACTGCGCTGTATCGCACAGTGCGGCAGGCGCGTTTCTATCCATCATCACTTTACCCGCGATCATGCGCATATTTCGCTCAGCAGCGGCTTCAAAAAATACGTCGGTGGCATGGGAGTGAACGGTGCCGTAGACCATCGCGGTGGTCGTACCAACCCGCAAACACTCATCGAGAAAAAATTGCGAAACCTCACGCGCATGATCGATATCGGCAAACTGCTGCTCGGCGACAAAGGTGTATCGATTTAGCCAATCGATAAGTTGTTTGCCATACGCGCCGATGATCTGTGTTTGCGGGTAATGGACGTGTAGATCAATGAAACCAGGCAAAATCAGCGCATCGGCATAGGTGGTGATTTTTGTATTGGCAGGGAGCGTTTTTTTGATGTCAGCATACGCACCAAATGCTTTGATCTTGCCGGCTTCCATCACAACCAACGCATCGGATTCGTAACGCATCGCGGCGGCTGCGCCGATTAAAAACGGATCGCCGCAAAATGTGAGTGCTGCCCCGCGAATGACTCCTAGACCCGAGCTTAACGACATTACCTCGCTAAAACCGTGCTCAGGCTTCATGCGGATCTGGGTTGTTTTGCGTTTTTACATCTGCATTCATCGCTAGTTGAACTGGCTTTGCCTGTGCTGCGACCTTTGGCGTGGCTGTCACCACATCCGCATTTTGCCCGCGATGAATCAACGCACGATCCACCAACACCAGTGCCAGCAATGCTTCTGCGATCGGTGTGGCACGGATGCCCACACATGGGTCATGACGGCCGTGGGTATTAATCACCACCGGATGACCCGCCGTGTCAATGGTATGGCGATCCAACCGCACCGAGGACGTCGGTTTTATCGCAATCGAGACCAAAATATCTTGCCCGGTTGAAATGCCGCCGAGAACGCCGCCGGCATTATTCGACAAAAAACCCGCTGGCGACATTTCATCGGAATGCTCGGTGCCGAGTTGCTCGATACTCGCAAAGCCAGCACCAATTTCGACACCCTTCACCGCGTTGATGCCCATCATCGCGTGGGCAATCACCGCATCTAACCGATCATAAATGGGATCGCCCCACCCGACCGGCATGCCGCTTGCCACCACGTTGATCCGTGCACCGCAGCTCTCGCCCGATTTACGGAGCTTGTCCATATAGGTTTCAAGTGCGGGAAGCACATTCAAATTCGCAACAAAAAAAGGATTCTCACCTACTTGATCCCAAGATTGAAACGCCACCTTTTCGGACCCTAGCTGGGCTAGGTAGCCACGTACCAACACACCATGACGCTCGGCCAGCCATTTTTTTGCAACCGCACCAGCCGCCACCGTCGGTGCAGTCAATCGCGCCGAGGAGCGCCCGCCACCGCGATAATCGCGCACTCCGTATTTTTGCAAATACGTGTAATCGGCATGACCAGGACGAAAGCTCGCTGCGATGTTGGAATAATCTTTGCTGCGCTGATCTTCGTTGCGAATCATTAACGCAATCGGCGTGCCGGTGGTTTTGCCTTCAAACACACCGGATAGGATTTCTACCACATCACCTTCACGCCGCTGCGTGACATGTCGCGAAGTGCCCGGTTTGCGTCGATCCAGATCAATTTGAATATCAGCCTCCGTCAGCGCCAAACCGGGTGGACAGCCGTCAATCACGCAGCCAATTGCGGGGCCATGGGATTCACCAAAATTGGTGACTTTAAATAAATTTCCAATGGAGCTGCCAGACATAGCGTTGGATTCTTTGCGAGAAAATTTAATTGAAATGAAAGCTAAAACTGAACGGAAAGTGTAGCACGCGAGGTGTGCAGTTTCGCCTTGCTTTGCCGAGGATGTTTTGCCTTCAACTACTTAAAGCGCACGCTGATGGCAGTCAAACACTACTTGATCTCCCCGCGCAATTCGGCCACCTTAAATTGCAGCGCTTCCGGCGTGACCTCTGCTGGTGGCCAAGCTTTATCAATTACCAACGCTATATTGGAAAATACGCCGCGCGGATAGCGCATCGCTGTCCCGCCCCATCGCGAAAAAAAACTACCCCACAGGCCGCGCAGCGCCATCGGAATCACGGGCACAGGTGTCCGCTCAATGATCCGGGTAATCCCCTTTTTAAATGGGTACAAATCGCCATTATCGGTAATGCGGCCTTCGGGGAAAATGCAAACCACTTCGCCCGCTTTGAGATACGCATCAATCCGCTCATAAGCTTTATCCAGCATCGCTGGGTCCTCCTTGGCCGAAGCAATCGGGATCGTCCCGGCTGTGCGGAACACGAAGTTAAGCACCGGAATTTTAAAAATCCGAAAATCCATCACGAACCTGACCGGCCGCTGAATGCAGCCACCCACCACCAGCGCGTCAACAAAGCTCACATGGTTACAAACCAGCACGCAGGCGCCCTCATCGGGAATGTTTTCCATCCCCTTTTTATCGACACGATAAAAGGTGTGAATCAGCATCCAGATCAGGAAACGCATCAGAAATTCAGGCACCATTTTGAAAATGAAGAGTGCGACCGCAGCGTTCATAATGCCGACAACTAAAAACAATTCGGGTAACGACAATCCGCCATGCAGCATTGCTGCTGCCATGCCGGACGCAATCACCATGAAGACCGCGTTCAGAATATTGTTGGCCGCGACAATGCGGGCACGAAACGCCTGTTCGGAACGCGATTGCATCAGCGCGTAAAGCGGCACACTGTAAAAACCGGAGAACATTGCAAGTAAAAATAAATCGGCCATCACTCGCCAGTGCTCGGGGTGTTTTATAAATTCTCCGGCCCCGGTAAGCGCGTGCGGTTGCAACCCACGCGATGCGAAGTAAAGATCAACGGCAAAAATAGTCATGCCAATTGAGCCGAATGGCACCAATCCGATCTCCACTTTATGGCCGGACATTTTTTCGCAAAGCACACAACCTAGGCCGATGCCGATCGAGAATAATGCCAACAATAACGTCACGACTTGCTCATTACCGCTCAATACTTGTTTTGAAAAGCCGGTAAATGAGGTGAGAAAAATTGAGCCAAAAAACCACAGCCATGAAATGCCAATTAACGATAAAAATACGGTGCGGTTTTGCCCGGCGATCTTTAAGTTGGCCATTGTTTCGGTGAACGGATTCCAGTTCACCTTTAAATCCGGCGCTGGCGCGGGAGAGACCGGAATAAATTGCGCAGCTACCCGCCCCATCAACGCAAATACCAACGATGCAACACCCACATAAGTTGGCCCCATATCGGGAATAGCGACCAGCGCCCCCCCCAGCATCGTGCCGAGCAAAATCGATACGAATGTGCCCATTTCTACCATCCCGTTGCCGCCGGTGAGCTCGTTATCGTTCAAATGCTGCGGGAGGTACGAAAACTTCACCGGTCCGAACAGTGTGGAATGGCAACCCATCAAAAAAACGCCCATAAATAACAACAAAGCTGAATGCCAAACAAAGCCACCTGCAATCACCAGCATGAAAATAATTTCGAGATTTTTAACGATTCTTGCCAGCATCGCCTTATCGTATTTATCAGCAACTTGACCAGCGGTTGCTGAGAACAGCATAAACGGCAAAATAAATAACCCTCCAATAATCGGGCCCGCCAATTTGCCATCCATTCCACCCCACTCAGCGGCGTGATAAGTCGCCAATACGGTAAACGCGAACTTAAAAATATTATCGTTGCCTGCGCCCAGAAACTGCGTCCAAAAGAATGGGGCAAAACGCCGCTGGGTAAGAAGCGCAAACTGGCTTTGCGGTGCGGCTTTGCTGGTTTCCGGCAACATGTGTTCCTCGATGATCAAATTTCAATAGGTTTAAAACGCTTTGCAGTCTCAAATATACAGTCACTCAATTTTTTGCCGCCGACTCGAGCGCTGCGCTTCAAGACGAAATCAAACAACAACGGATTGTATTCTCGAATTTGTTTCAGTACCGTGGCATCGCCTTTCGCGAGCCAGCCCTTTTCCACAAACAGGTCGACTGAAAATAGCGGAATAACACCAGGCAGCGGATAATCCGATCCGTTCAGCAGCCTGTCATGCCACTCAGGGCGCTCAATAATTTTCACCAAATAATGCGCACGATTTATTTGCGGCAGCGCAGAAATATCAGCATTCAGGTTTTTTTCGTAACGTGAATCAGCCATCAATCGCGCAAACAATTCAAAGCTTTCGACGTATTTTCCGTTGCTGCCGCGATCCAAATCACGATCCTCACCCATGCTCGCACAATGCGCGACGACTACCCGCACGCCGTGATCAAGCGCACGACGCAGCTTAAGCGGGTTACCAAAATGCTGCTGATGCGCGCCCTTCACGGCTCGCTCTTGCCCGGCGTGAGTAATAAGCGGAAGCTTAAGGTTGGCCATGGCCTCGTAGAAAAGATCGCAGCGCGGTGATGCCGGGTCGATGCCCATGGCCGAAGGAAGCCACTTAATCGCCACGACACCGTTGGCGGCGGCCAGTTTTAATTCCGCCACTGCGTCGAGGCGATAGGGGTGAATTGAAGCCACTGCACGGAAACGTCCGGGGAAACGCTTGGCGATGTTGATCGCGTGAAGGTTCGGCACGTGAAAGGCAGCGCGTGACAAATCTTTGCTGCCGTCTTCCGTATAGGTATGGTCAAAAGCGAACAACATTGCACCAGCCCCCATCGGAAATTCATCGATCAGATGGGCTAATCGTCCTAAATACGCGTCATCTAATCCGCCCTCTAGGTTACCCTGCCCACCGGGATTGCCACGCTCACCATCAACGCAGCCGCCGTTTTCAAAAAATTGGCGCTGCATAAATTGTTGGGGGTAGATAATCGACTGCATTTTGGGGCTTATCCAGCAGTCGCTACCGGACGCGCCATCGCCCAGCAGGTGCGTATGCACATCCCATACTAACGCAGGGTTGAGTCCGCTCCACGCCGCTGCAACTAGCGGATGATTGCGCAAGTGATCAGGTAAACCCGACTTGCAAGTATTCATCCATCCCGCGCCTTCGTCCTTGCGGAAAGGCAACGCATCGGCTGCACCGCTTAGGCAGCAAAGGCATAGGCTCGCTAGAAAATCACGTCGATTCATCATGGCCGCGTTGGGTTCTTTGAATTTTTTGAATTCTTTGCGCTATACGACTAAATATTTAATTATTTCGTTATATAGCGTAACTTTTTTGCTTGTTTGCAGAAACCTATTGCGACTTTACGTAATCCAGCACTGCTTGCAACGATTCCTTGATCGGCTTTTTATTGAGCCAGAAATAGACCTCTTTGCCTCTCTTTTCGCTATCCAAAACACCGGCTTCACGTAAGATTTTGAGGTGATGCGAAACTGCGGAGCGCGACAGCGTGGAAACCTCAACAATCTGCCCCACATTGAGTTGCTCGCCCGCCTCAAAGGTCAACATAATGCGCTGACGATGCTCATCACCAAGCGCAATAAAAACCTTGGCAAAATTACGCCACGCGGGTGGGATGGCTTTTGTATAGTCTTTGTTCATATCGATATAATTAGTTATATTGTTTTGATTGTCAAGCATTTCCGCGCAACTTTTATGTTTTGGGGCCGCTTGGTTTGGCCAACGCATTCAGCATTTATTACGGCTAAACGCATATGAGAGATTTGCATAAAGTTGCGAGCAATGCCCATGTTAAACTTTAGGTGAAATGGACTGACGAGCACACGCGAAGTGGCGAGATGGAATGCCACCGGACAGCCCTCGCTTCAACATCCACTATCATTCATTAATACGCCGGAGTTTTCATGCTTGACGATTTGAAACAAAACGCACTCGAATATCATCGTTGGCCTACCCCCGGCAAGCTCGAAATTTCAGCGACCAAACCACTCGCTACCCAGCGCGATTTGGGGCTGGCGTATACGCCCGGCGTAGCAGCCGTTTGCGAAGCAATTGCCGAAAATCCTGCGGATGTGCGCCACTACACAGCACGCGGCAATTTGGTTGCCGTCATTACAAATGGCACGGCCGTGCTTGGTCTAGGCAATATTGGCCCACTCGCCGCCAAGCCGGTGATGGAAGGCAAGGCTGTGCTGTTTAAAAAATTTGCCGGCATTGATGTGTTTGATATCGAAGTCAACGAGCTCGATCCCGATAAATTGGTCGATATTATTTGTGCGCTGGAACCAACATTTGGTGGCATTAATTTGGAAGACATCAAAGCACCAGAATGCTTTTATGTTGAACGCAAATGTCGTGAGCGAATGAAGATCCCTGTTTTTCATGACGACCAGCACGGCACAGCAATCATCGTTGGCGCGGCGTTTGTGAACGGCTTGAAAGTCGTGGGCAAAAATATTAGCGACGTAAAACTGGTGGTCTCCGGCGCAGGTGCGGCCGCATTGGCGTGTTTAGATATGCTGGTGGCACTTGGCGCAAAGATGTCGAATATTTGGGTCACTGATATTGCGGGTGTTGTTTACGCCGGGCGTCTCGCGGAAATGGACCCTAACAAAGCGCGCTACGCACAAGATACGCCGGCGCGAAAGCTTGGCGACGTGATTGCCGATGCCGACGTGTTTTTGGGGCTATCCGCTGGCGGGGTGCTGAAAAAAGAGATGGTCAAACAGATGGCCGCAAATCCGCTCATCATGGCGCTCGCGAATCCAACACCAGAGATTACGCCTGAAGAAGTGCGCGAAGTGCGTTCGGACGCAGTCATCGCAACCGGCCGTTCAGATTATCCGAATCAGGTCAATAACGTGTTGTGCTTCCCGTTTATTTTCCGTGGGGCGCTCGATGTGGGCGCAACGACGATTAATGAACAAATGAAATTAGCAGCGGTGTTAGCCATCGCCGAGCTGGCGCAATCCGAGCAATCCGATATTGTCGCGATGGCTTATGGCGAAAACGCATCCGGCTTTGGCAAAGACTATCTGATTCCCAAGCCGTTCGACCCGCGCTTGATTGCCAAGGTGGCACCTGCCGTCGCCAAAGCTGCCATGGACAGCGGGGTCGCGACCAGCCCAATCACCGATTGGCCTGCGTATATGCAGCGCTTGGATCAGTTTGTGTATCAATCCGGCCTAATTATGAAGCCGGTGTTCTCGAAAGCAAAGCAGGCGCCGAAGCGAATTGTCTATGCTGAAGGCGAAGATGAGCGCGTCATGCGTGCGGTCCAGGTGGTGATTGATGAGGGGCTCGCCAAACCGATTTTGATTGGCCGCCCAGCAATCATTGAGAAGCGGATTGAAAAATTTGGCTTGCGCATGAAGATTGGCGTGGATGTTGAAATCATTAACCCCGAATACGATGCGCGTTATCGCGATTACTGGCAGGAATATTACAAACTCACCGCCAGGCGTGGGGTCTCAGAGCAATATGCCAAAATAGAGATGCGCCGTCGGCTTACCTTAATCGGCGCAATGATGATGCACAAAGGTCATGCCGACGGCATGATTTGCGGCACCTTCGGCACCCATGCGCTTCACCTGCATTATGTTGATCAAGTGATCGGCCGACGTGTCGGCGTAAAGCATATGTATGCCATGAACGTGCTGATGATGCCAACGCGTACCGTGTTTATCTGCGATACCTATGTCAACCCGGATCCGACACCGGAGCAAATTGCTGAGATGACTATTTTGGCAGCGGAAGAGATGCGACGGTTTGGTGTGACGCCCAAAGCGGCACTACTTTCGCATTCAAGCTTTGGTTCATCCAACGAGCCTTCTGCCATCAAAATGCGCGATGCCCTGGCGCTGATCAATGACCAGGCACCCGACCTTGAAGTCGATGGCGAAATGCATGGTGACGCGGCATTGTCGGTCGATGTTCGGAATCGCGCGATGCCAAGTTCACGTTTAAAAGGTGATGCCAATTTGTTGATTATGCCAACGCTGGATGCCGCCAATATTTCGTTTAACTTATTGAAAACAGCATCTGGCGGCGGGATCACGATCGGGCCCATTTTGCTCGGCTCGGCGATGCCGGTGCATATCGTCACACCCACCGCAACAGTGCGCAGGATCATCAACATGACAGCATTGGCGGTCGTGGACGCGCAAGCGTTGCGCCGCTAAAGATCAAACGTTGCGTTAATTTTCGCCGGAATCAAGGATGCCGAATTTATCGTTTTCTAAACCAGTCCAATTAAAACCCGGCGCAACAATTGGCATTTTTTCGCCATCCGGTGCATTGAGTCTTGATCGTCATGAGGCCGGCGTTCGCACACTCCGGTCATTTGGCTACAACGTAGTCACCGCGCCAGAAACGTTGCACGAGTGGCGCTATTTTGCCGGCACTGACGCTGAGCGATTGGCCAGCTTTCACGCGATGTTAGCTGATCCTGCCGTTGATGCAATGATGATGTCTCGCGGCGGTTACGGGTTCACGCGATTGCTGCCTGGCATTGACTGGTCGGCAGTCGCTGCATCACGCAAGATATTCTGCGGATTCAGCGATTTCACGGCGTTTAATTTAGCCGCATTGGCACGGGCAGACCTCATTACTTTTGCCGGCCCCGGCTCCGCAACAGACTTCGATTGGCGCGCAGATTTAAAAACGGATGCCGAACAAGATCCTACAACTGTTTCCCGCTTCGTTCCAGAATCCAAGCATACAAAATACGCTGCAGACCACGCCTTCATGGCAGCGCATTGCTGGCCCGCCCTACAAGGCGATCCCGTCAGTACGGGCGCAATCAGTTGCGTCCACGACTATCTCCCGCAAACCCTGACCGGACCGATTTGGGGTAGCAACCTTTCGCTTTTCGCGCACCTTGTTGGCACCCCATTTATGCCCGAACTGGATGGCGGTATTTTATTTTTTGAAGAAATTGGTGAAGAGCCTTACGCGGTTGAACGGCAATTTTTGCAGCTCTACCACGCGGGCATTTTGCAAAAACAAAAAGCGATTATCGTCGCAGATTTCACCGACTGCGTTCCAAGCTCCGGCCGCTTTGCTTACACCATGGAACATGTCGTCGAAACGCTACGCACGCTACTGCCCTACCCAGTTCTCACCGGCCTACCGTTCGGCCACGTGGCGAAAAAATTGACGATTCCGTATGGTGGCCAGGCAATATTGGACATTGCGCCTGATGCGTTTTCGCTTAGTTATTAGTCCTCGATGAGGCATCGATGAATATTGCCGAGTTAACGCTGACCGCCATCGGGCTCGCGATGGACGCCGTTGCTGTCTCAATTGCCAGCGGCTTATCGGTCAAACAATTGCGGCTGCGCGATGCGTTCAAAATGGCGGCATATTTCGGTTTTTTTCAAGCTATTATGCCGCTGCTAGGCTATTTGCTGGGCCTCTCCATTGCCCAATGGGTTGACGCCTATGGCGGCCTCATCGCCTTCGTCGTTTTGTTGGCGCTGGGCGTAAAGATGATTGTTGAATCCCGGGACGCGGCGGCGGAGAGAATACATTCGCCATTTAGGGCAAACAAGCTTTTCGTGCTCGCTATCGCCACCAGCTTGGATGCGTTCGCAGTCGGCGTATCATTTTCGCTGTTGCAAACAGGGCTTGTTGCCACCGTCGCATTTATTGGCGTCATCACGTTTGCGCTTTGTTTGCCAGCAGTTTGGTTCGGTGCGCGGATGGGGAAATCCGTTGCGCGATATGCGGAGGCATCTGGCGGCCTAGTATTGATTGTAATTGGTTGCAAAATTTTGTTTTGGCCACTTTTGGTCCCATTCATTTTTGGAAGTTAGCTCATGAAAAACACGCTAAGAACAGTCTATCGGGCTTGCCACTTGTGCGAGGCAATCTGCGGTCTAGAAATGAAAATTGAAGGCAACAACATCGTCAGTATTCGCGGCGATGAGGCCGACCCGTTTAGCCGCGGCCATATTTGCCCGAAGGGCGTTGCGATTAAAGATTTATACGAAGATGAGAACCGCTTGCGCCAGCCGCTCAAAAAAATAATCGGCTCCAATGGCCATGCAGAATGGCGGACCATTTCATGGGACGAGGCTTTTGATTTGGCTGCCCAAAAACTGTCCGAGGTGAACTTACAGCATGGCGACAATGCCGTCGGCTTTTACGCGGGTAATCCGTCCGTGCACAATATCGGCACACTGTTTAGCGTGCCGTCGCTAGTGCGTGTGCTAAAAACCAAAAACGCATTTAGCGCAACATCGGTCGATCAATTGCCGCAACAATTGACGTCATATTTAATGTTTGGTCATCAGTTCATGATCACGATCCCCGACATTGATCACACCGATTATTTCCTGATTTTAGGTGGAAATCCAGTTGCCTCGAACGGAAGTTTGATGACCGTTCCCGATGTCACGAAACGATTGCAGGCGATCAAAGAACGCGGTGGCAAAGTAGTCGTAATTGATCCGCGCCGTACTGAAACCGCCGAAATTGCCAATGAACATCATTTCATTCGCCCCAGCGGCGACGCGGCGCTGTTGATGGCGATGATTAATGTCTTGAAATCAGAAAATTTATTTCGGATTTCTCATCCTGAAAAACTCACCGGGCTAGGCACCGCACTCGCCGCCATTGCCGACATTACGCCCGAGGCCGCCGCGCCGGTTGCGGGTATTGACGCGGCCACCATTCGTCGCATCGCCCGCGAGTTTGCGCACGCACCCTCAGCCATCTGCTACGGTCGCCTCGGTACCACCTTGCAATCGTTCGGCACGCTCAATCAATGGCTGGTGCAATTGATGAATATCGTCACTGGCAATTTGGATCGGGTGGGGGGCAGCTTGCCAACGAATCCCATCATCCCCACCACCGGGCGCGGCACCAAGCCGGGCAGCTATGCGCGCTGGCATTCGCGGGTCAGCAAACTGCCTGAGGCTGGCGGCGAGCTGCCAGTGGCGGCGATGGCTGAGGAAATATTGACTAAAGGCGAGGGCCAAATCAAAGCGCTGGTCACTACTTGTGGAAATCCGGTGCTATCCACGCCGAACGGCCGCAAGATGGATGATGCGCTGGCGTCCCTCGATTTTATGGTGTCGATTGATATCTATCTCAACGAAACCACACGGCACGCAGACCTGATTTTGCCGCCTACCTCCCATTTAAACCACGACCACTACGACTATGTGTTCAATGCGTTCGCCGTACGCAATGTCACGCGTTTCAATGGCGCGGTGTGGCCGAAACCCGCAGACGAACGCTATGACTGGGAGATTTTTGGTGAATTGGTCAACCGCCTCGCCGCAAAATTAGGACGCGATTCGCGTCCTGCGACGTCAACATCGAACATGATCGAAGTGATGTTGAAAGCCGGCGAGTCGTCGCACGGCATTTCATTTGGCGCGCTCAAAGAAGCCGAGCATGGGATTGATCTTGGCGCACTCAAACCATCAATTTACATGCGGCTTGAAACCCACGACGGCAAGATAAATTGTGCGCCTGACGCGATTATTAGCGACGTTGCGCGGCTGAAACGCCACCTAGTCAGTGCATCCCCACCAGAAGGCGAACTCCCGCGAAACGCCGCGCCAGTGCTAGAGTTTGGCGTAGCGTTGCGAAGTAGCGCCCCGCTAACCATGATTGGCCGCCGCCATGTTCGCAGCAATAATTCTTGGATGCACAATTCACATCGGCTCATTAAAGGCAAGCCGCGTGATCAGCTCATGATGCATCCGATTGATCTTGCTGCCCGCGGACTGCAAGATGGTCAGGTGGTACGAATTTCCTCAGCCATTGGTGAAGTCAACATCGCCGTACAGGCAACCGATCGCCTTATGCCGGGCGTGGTCTCGCTACCACATGGCTTCGGCCATAGCCGTTCAGGCACCCGCCTAGGACTTGCACACGAACACGCTGGCGTGAGTTACAACGATTTGTGCGACGCCGCGGATATTGACGCTGTCTCCGGCAACGCTGCGCTCAACGGCATATCGGTTAAGGTGATTGGCTTGGCGCGGTCAACCTAAATGAACAATACGCGTTTTCAGCATTGCAGGACTTTTCCAAACCCTCACCGTGCACTAAGCGCTTGAGGTGCCACTAAATACTTTCGGAGATGATTAATGAATAATTTTAAAAAATGCTTAGTAGTAATGTTGCTTGCTCTCCCAATCGCAGCGACTTCAGCCCATGCCGCGACTGATGGCAAGAGCGCACAAAACAACAAAATGAAAACCTGTAGCGCCGATTTCAAAACAACCGGCAAAGACAAATCCGAACGAAAAGCCTTTATGTCGGAATGTCTGAAAAAGGACGGCAACCCCGACAAGGCTGCGGTCAGCGACAAAAAGAAAGCGCAACAAGAAAAAATGAAGTCTTGTAATGCCGACGCCAAAGCGGGCGGTAAAAAAGGCGACGATCGCAAAGCATTTATGAAGGAATGCCTAAGCAAATAAATGACAAGTAAATGGCAAGTAAAAGTGGCGTGGACGCTAAATTGCCATCTGTATCAAACCAAAAGGGCGCAATCATTGCGCCCTTTTGGTTTGCCCCCGCATTTCATGAAGGCCACGATGCGCAAAAAATCGAACAAGTTATTTTGAAAATTGCCGACGATCCGAATAAACCAAAATACAATCGGATCACTGACAATTGCAAAGACTGTTGAATTGCGCCTAGATTTGACCCCCAGTAGGTCAAATTTCAGCGCAATTCAACAGAGCGGGTTACGGAAAGCACCGGCATATGGTGAACCTGCTTGTTCCCTAGGGAAATTCGCTGTGGCGATCCTCAGCGAACGTCAGCCAAATTCGCTGCTAACGTCATGGTGAAATAAAAAACCGCTGCAAAAAGCCAGCGGTTTATAAAGGAGCAAAAAATTATTCGACGCATTCCAGACGCCGAGGCTCAATTAACTTAAAAACGACATTCCTCCCGGCCTTGCGAAGCGTCCGATATTCGGGAATATTGTGGTTAATTCGCTCGTGGACGCGCCCATCCATTTCGACAATGTGGCGCCGACTTCATCAACCGACGTCGTGGGCAACAATCTACCCTGCCCGACATCAGTAGTCGTGTTTACCGCAACAATCGGGAACTCTTCACCGGCATTCGCCCCGCCATAAATAGTGCCGCCATTCACCGCACCCCCCAACACAAAGTGATGACCGCCCCAGCCGTGGTCGCTACCGGCACCGTTTGACGTGAGCGTGCGACCAAATTCCGACATGGTAAAAGTGGTGACATTGTTAGCGATATTTTGGGCCTTAGTCCAGTTGTAAAACCACGTTAGCGCTTCGTCAACTTGTTTAAATAAATCGGCATGGTAGCCGCTCAAAATTGGAGTGGTTGCGTTGTTGGAGTCCTTGAATTGGTCGCCGTGATTATCAAAGCCACCAATCGATACAAAAAATACTTGCCGCTTTACGCCCAAGCTATCGCGTGCTGCAATCATATTTGCCACTGAACGCAACTGTTTAGCCAAGTCGTTCGTGCGAGCTTGCCCTGATGAGCTCGTAAAGCTAACCGGCGGCGCGGGCGTGATGGGGAATTTTTCGGAAACATTGCCCGCTGAATCCCGGACTGCATCGCCGGTTGCATTGACGTTGTACAACACGCCGTTAACGAATTCACCGCTAGTGAGGGCGCGAACCGCCATATCGCCCCATTGGTCTTCCAAGATATTGGCTCGCGCGATCTTGAGTTGATTTTCAAAAGCGGCTTGGGGAGCAGGACGCAAGGATGAGTAGCTGTCCCAGTCGCGGTACGAACGTAGACGGCTGGTGATCGTACTCTTCGGGTTGTTCCAACCCGACACCGTGTAGCTCACGACGCGATCACCTTTTTGCAGCAGATTCTGCCCCGACACACTGATCGATACTGAAACTTGGCTGTTGCCATTTGCGGCCTCCACGATGTCGGCCAAGCGCCCTCCCCAACCGGTCAAGGCAGGGGCATCAGCATGCCCCGATTGCCAATGGCTTTGCATGTCAGAGTGCGAAAATAGCTGTGGTGGCAAATTGGTTCGCGCTTTATAACTGGCCAGTGACGTGGGTTGCAACAGTACGCCAACATTGGACAGCACCGCCACTTTTTTATCCGTATTGAAGATATTCGCCAAGCCGACCATCGACGGATGTAAGCCGAATGTACGGCCCGAAATGCCCGCGTTGACCGGCAGTGCGTTGCCTGCCGGGATCGCTAGGTTACCGCGGGCGGAAGCATAGCCTGCCCATTCAGCGCCAGTAGGAATCACCAGGTTATGACTATCGTTACCGCCATACAAAAATACGCAAACCATCACACGATAATCGGTGAACGGACCGGCCGCATTGGCCGCCTGCATAATGCCGCCCAGCATCGGCGTGGCTGCCGCGATCGACATAACCTTCATGAACGCTCGGCGATCAGTATGAAGATCCGCTGTTTTTAAATTGCATTCTTTCATTTGGCTTTCCTTATTTTTGAATCGAGTATTCGGGCGAATTGAGAATGAGCCATAAAACGAGTTTCAAGCGCTCCATGCTTTGCGTGGTGGCGTTGCTGTCAGTTAATTTGGTCGCAACATCAATGAGCTGGGTGCGGAACTGCGGGCTCATCGAGCCTGCCATCAACAACACGTTTAGCTCATCCACCATCGTGGCCGGAGTGTTTGCCATGGCAAGGTAGGCGTCGTAGTTTGGCTTGAGCCATTTGGTGGCATCGTAACTGTTAAAACCACCGACGATGCCATATTTGCTGAAATCCATAAATCCGGCAATGGTTGCACTGTTGGTAATTTCAAATTCAGGACCAACCAAAGATGCCCTCGCAAGGGGACCGGTTGCAGAAAAATCTGGATGGTAGAAATTAAATACGCTGGGCGCATTCAGTGGGCTTTGTGCTAGCTCAGTGGAGTCACCAAGGTCGTAAATATTCGCGTAAACCCCACCAGCCATGGTGGCACCAAAGGCTCGGTGAAACTGTGTGAAGCGAATAATCGGCTCGCGCAGTTTGCCAAACGATGAAGATTGGCTGGCGAGCGGCTTACGCGCATCTGCATCCGTCAGAATCGCCTTGACAACCGCCTTCAAATCACCGCGAACACCTGCGCCGTTGTTGTTGAACACGCTGGCAACACGTGCCACATAGGCGCCCGTCGGGTTGCTGGTGATCAGTCGCTGAATTAGCAGCTCGCTGATGTGTGGCCCAACATTGGGGTGGTTAAACACATTCTCGATAACGTCATCTAAATCCTGTTCAGGCGCTTGGTTGGCTGGGATACTTTGTTTAAAATTGGTGGAGCCAGGGTAGGTCAACAACGATTTCGCACCGGTATCATGTGCGCCGCCGGCGATATCCCGCTTGTCGTCGCTGGCGCGATAGGTCGCCCGCCATGGTTGCATCGGCAGCGACCATGCAGCACATGCTTTTGCCCCTGATGCCGCGTCGCTAGGATACGGCACATCCGGATAAAGCCATCGCCATGTTTTGGTCTGATCTTGACCTGCAAAATGCCATCCCGTGAGGGCACGGGCAAACTCTTGTGCCGTCGCCTCGCTATAGGTCTCAATTGGCTTTCCGGCGCTAAATTGTACCGAGCCATCAAGGTTAAGCATCACAGTGCCAATCGAAAATAGTTGCAATAATTCACGCGCATAGTTTTCGCTTGGGATCGACTTCAGCACCGGGTCAGCCTTGGCGCTACCTTTCATATTCAAATATTCGCCCATCGCCGGGGACATCGTTACCTGTTTTAGAATGTCGCGGTAATTGCCAAACGCATTGCGCCCGATGATGTCCAAATAAGCTGCAGGGCCACAAGACTGGTCGCCAATCGTGTTGTTTTGCAGCGAGATCACGACGATCTGTGAGAGTGCCGACACCACACGCTGACGCAATTGATCGTTAGCCTCAAAATACTGTCTCCAAATTGACGGCATCATGACGGCATATGGCTCTTTGGGATACCTAGGGTCGTTCCGGACGGTATCCAAATGGAGTGTTTGCGGGGCGTTAAATTGCTCGGCCAAATACGCATCAACGCCGATGCCTGCAACGCGATTAATCTCACTGCGGGTTGCGCCAAATGTGGTCTGCTCAAGCAGACGCGCCGCATCCATCGTGGCCGCCGAGACTGATAATGGCGCCGTGGCAATGGTAAAACTAACCGATGGCGAGCTGCCCGTGATGCCCACGCTATCGGTCGCCAGCGCGGCAATGGTGTAGGCGCCAACGGCAACATTGGTCCACGCATAGACCCAAGGGGCCGCCGTTGCCTCACCTAGCTTAACGGCGCTTTGAACACCAGCCTGCGTGATGATTTGGAAAAATTCTACTTTCGCAATCGGCTTGCCAGAGCCTGATACGACCGGTATGGCCGTCAGGTTAATCATACTGGGTGCCGTGAAGCTATCCGGCGATTGCGCCGCTAAGCCGACAGCGATCGTGAAATCAGCTGTCGTCGCCGGAATTAAGTTCGACATTGGCACCGCCTGCGCCGTACTGCTGTTGCTGGCATGCGCCCAGCGCAATTTGATTTCTTTACCGCCACCGCCTTGGAAATATTCCAAACGAATCGGGTAACGCTGTCCCGAGACCATTTGTATCGGTGCGCCGGTATCGATAGTAGCGCCATGGCCTGTCCAGTTATTGACAAGCCGTTGGTTGTTGACCCACAAGCGCACGCCATCATCGCTTGATGTCGAGAACGTTACGGCACCAGTGACCGGCGCAACGACTTCACCCGTCCAGCGCACCGAGAAGTTGCTCGCCCCAATGCCAGGGGCCGGGATGGTCGCATCCAGCCATGCAAAATCGACCGTGCTGTCCACGCGAACCACTGCTGATGGCGCGGTCAAATCAACGTTAGTGAAATACTCAGCCAAGAGACCAGTACCACTGCCGGTGACCGGCGGCGGCACGCCGACGGCCGTCACGGCCACATTGACGGCCGTGCTGGTGGTGGCTGCGCCTAAATTATCAGTCGCTTTGGCGGTCAGGCTATAGCCTCCTACTGCGGCATTTGTCCATGCGTAGGTGTAGGGGGCAGTGACCTTTTCACCGAGCTTAGTGTTGCCGGCAAAAAACTCAACTTTAGCGACGGTGCCGTTGACGTCAGCGGCATTGGCGGCAATGTTGATGGTGGTACCAACAGTGAAGGTAGCGCTATTGGCTGGCGAAGTCAGGGAGACTGTTGGCGCTGGATTTGCCGGTGGCGGCGGAACCAACACCGCTGTCACGATAATAGTCGTCGCAGCGCTTGTTGCGGTGGCGCCTGCGTTGTCGGTCGCTTTGGCCGTAATCGCGTAGGTCCCTGCTGCGGTGTTGGTCCATGCGTAAACATACGGCACAGTCGTTTTTTCGCCCAGCTTATTGGTGCCGGCAAAAAATTCGACCTTAGCGATTGTGCCATCAGCATCAGTTGCGGTGGCTGCAATGCTAATCGCGGTTCCCACGGCGCTGCTGCTGCCGTTGGCGGGCGATGTCAGTAAAACCGTCGGTGGCTGGTTTGTGGGCGGTGGTGGTGGGGGTGGAGGTGGCGTGGCACCTGGAACAAATGGGCCAGTACCCGCATTGGCAATGACAATCGGCGCCGCACCGTTTGGCTGCATGAGCCACACCGTCAAGGTGCCGTCGGCCTGTAGCCAAACGATGTCGGCGATACCGTCACCATTGAAATCCCCCGCCGCATAAAACTTGGCAGTGGTAGGCGTGATGGGCAAAAAGCGCGCTGTATTGGTGATGCCGAGCGTGGTTGATGTGCACGACGCATTTTGGTCGTCTGGTGCGCCTGCGTAGTCGGGCAGCGTTAAGCCCATCGCGCTCAAGGAAAGCAATTGCACAACCCCTGTAGCGTTGTGGCGAACCAGCACATCGCCGCGACCATTGCCGGTAAAATCGCCGAACTTAAGCGCAGTAAAACCATCTTGGATAACACCAGCGCTCAGATTGGCGCAAGTACGATTGGCCGTCCCCATGAGCACCCGAAGCTGATTGCCCGGGCTGATATAAAGCATATCCATTGCACCATCGGCATTGAGATCAGCCGCACCGAGAAGTGTCCAGTCCAGCGGTGCGCCGCCGCGTTTGCGGACTTTTGTCACCGTAGCGGCATCGGTAAACCAAATGTAGGACACGCCAGTATCGGGCGAATTTTGAACGGTATAGCGCCACACTAAATCACCAAAGCCGTCGCCGTCCAAATCGCCATGCGCCTGCACATCCCAGACCCGTTTGACTTGACGCAACGTGTATTGCATCGAGGGCTGGAAATCGCTCCACACCTTTACATCGCCGAATTCACCCTGTGTCATGTCTTGAAAAATAAGATCGGCTTTACCGTTTTTATTTAAATCAACGGCGGCCAACAGCCGAAAATTGAGACCGGGATCGGTAAGAGCCGTGTATTGGAATTGGTTGTTGATCAACCGACCAGCTCTCAACTGACCGTCAGCCGAGCGGGCGACGATCGCTTTGGATGGGCTGCCGTCTAAATTGACGTTACTGAAGACGACTGCTTGGGCGCTAACCTGAGTGGGAACGATTGCCGTGGCAAAAAAAAGGGCAACAACTATCGCCAGCGGCAGTACGGTCAGCAATGCCGAAAACCCCTGCATTCCCTTTAAATATAAGCGTCCGAATGGTACCGCGGAGCTGCAGTGGGCACGCTTGTGTGCGACGAATAGTAATTTTGGCATGATGCTTCTCTGAAGAAGTTTGCAAGGACGGCGCACTGTAAAAAGTGAAGTCGTAAAGTGATGAATGCGTTACACAGGCTGAATACATTGTGGCAACAACGTTCCGCAACTTACGTGCCAGCATTGCGCGGCGCTGACTGCGCATCACTCAACTGGCCGGAAAGCCCCGTCGATACTTGGGGTAGCTACGATTTTGAATCATAAAAGAAAGTTTTCGATGGCTAGCTTTTGCAGACTTCGTTCTCAATTCGTCGCCAACCCACGACAATGCTTGCCCAAAATGTCACCGCATAAGCAGAAGTTCAACGCCGGATACCATAAAAAAGCCCACACTATTAAAAATGCGGGCTTGTTAAGGCAATCATTCACATCGCAAATCGGTTGGGCTCGCGCTTCTTAAAATGCCGCGTTGTATGCCATAGTTTTCGGTCGCCGCTTGGACAACTTCGACGTTATTCAAAAGCGTTATTTAATACTGTAAGCAATCAATTCGGATACCGTCGTGGTCGGTACGTTAGGGATGCCACCGGTTGCATTGCCAGAGCAACTGGTCTGAATGGATTGCCCCTTGACCGCGCCAACCGGTGAGATCCACGACTTGGCCGAGCCTGAACATGTCGTTGTCACATCGCCAAACACCGGTATGCTAATCGTCGTGACGAGGGTCACGCTAACTGTACCAACACACGCATTGTTAAACGTCCCAGCTGGAACCGTAACCGTTTCAGTACCAGTGATGCTGCCGGTATAGCTGTAGTCAGCGATAGAGGTGGTAGTGAAGCCACCGGCAGTTGCAACCGTGGTGGCCTTGTAGCTGCCGCTGGTTGTAGCGCCGACCGACGTTGTTTTGGGCTGGTAATCTACCGGAGAATAGGTGGTGGTCCCACTGACACTGCCGTCGGCATTAAACGATTCGGCAGCGATCACACCAATGGTGGTGCCGCGATCATCGTAATACGCACGGCTATATCCGCTGTTTGGAGTCAGCTGACCGTTAGTGAGTCCGCGTGTCTCGACAATAATGACCGATTGTCCTTTATACACGCCCGGGCCGATGACCGTGGTGCGCGAATCTGATGCGCTGATCGCGGCACCACCAGCGGTCTGTGTAGCCGTCCCACGATTGTCATACGTTGTGCCCGTCGTGTAGAAAAAACCGACGCAAGTTCCACCCGAAACTGGCGGTGGGGGACTCGTCACCGGCGTAAAGAACGGTGCGGCTCCGGCACCAGAAATAACCTGCGGCGCCGCACCATTTGGCTGCATCAGCCAGACCACCAGCGACCCATCAGCTTGCACCCATACGATATCGACAATGCCGTCGCCGTTGAGGTCACCCACCGTGTAGAGCTGCGCCGTCGTGGCGGTAGCTGGCAATGTGCGGGAGAGGTTGCTCACGACCAGAGTGCTGGCCGTGCACGACGCATTTTGATCATCAGGTGCGCCGGTATAGGGTGGCAACGTTAGTCCGGAGGCATTCAGCAGCAGCAATTGCACTGCGCCAGTTGCGTTGTTGCGAATGAGCACATCACCGCGTCCGCTGCCGGTAAAGTCACCAAACTTCAATGCTGTGAATCCCGCAGGCACTGTACCGCCAGACAAGTTGGCACAGGTGCGATTTGCCGTTCCCATCAGTACGCGAATTTGGTTTGTCGGGCTTACATAAACCATATCGGCTGCACCATCGGCATTTAGATCGGCTGCACCCAGCAACGTCCAATCGAGTGGTGCGCCGCCACGCTTGCGGACCTTGGTGACAGCAGTTCCGTCAGTAAACCAGATGTAGGAGACGCCAGTGTCGGGCGACGCCGAAACGGTATAGCGCCATACAAGGTCACCAAAACCATCGCCGTCTAGATCACCGATCGCTTGCACATCCCAAACGCGTTTGACTTGCCGGAGCTTGAACTGAGTGGCTGGATTAAAACCGCGCCAGACGAGAACATCGCCAAATTCACCTTGGGTAATATCTTGGAACACAAGGTCTGATTTGCCCCCATTATTGAGGGCTACCGCGCCAACGATGCGGAAATTCAAACCGGGATCTGCAATGGTTGTAAAGACGAATTGGCTGCCGTTAAAGCGACCGGCTTTAAGTTGGCCGTCCACTGAACGGATTAAGATGGCGCGACTGGCACCGCCGTCCAGGTTTAGACTGCCCAAGATTTGGGGCTGGGTGTTTGAAGGTGGCACCACGGTTGAGGCGAGCGAACCCGAAACATCAACGGGAGCATTGCGCTGGGTGGTGGTGGAGTCGCCTAGTTGGCCGAACGCATTCCAACCCCAACACTTAATAGCGCCACCCGTTGTCAGTGCACAAGTATGTCCGCCAGCAGTAATCGCGGCAACGCCTGAAGACAAGCCCGCAACGTCGACAGGGGCAGCGCGGTCAACGGTCGTGTTGTCACCAACTTGTCCCCGCGAATTATTGCCCCAGCATTTAACACCACCGCTATTGGTGAGCGCGCAAGTCTGAGAAGCGGCAACAACCCCGATCGGGCTAAGCGGTAGCCCGAGCACATCAACGGGGCCATTGCGTTGCGTGGTTGAACCATCACCTACAGCGCCGTAAGCGTTGTCACCCCAGCACTTCGTCCCGCCGTTAGCCAGCACCGCACAAGTTGTATTCGCACCGGCTGCAATTGAAATCACGCCCGCGCCTAAGCCGATTACATCTGTGGGAGTGCTGCGCGACGTCGTGGTGCCATCCCCCAAGCCGCCATTACCATTGCCGCCCCAACACTTCACACCGCCAACAGATGTTAAGGCGCAGGTGTGGAAACCGGTGGTAGCAATTTTCAACACGCCCGAGCTTAGGCCGGTTACGTCGACCGGGGCAGTCCTCTGCGTTGTAGTGCCGTCGCCAAGTTGGCCGTTGCTATTAATCCCCCAACATTTTACGGCGCCTGGAGTTGTTAATACGCAGGTGTGATACGCACCGCCAACAATGTTCGCCACGCCAGCTGACAACCCCACCACATCGACAGCCCTATTTCGATCAGTAGTTGTGCCGTCGCCGAGCTGACCATTCAGGTTATAACCCCAGCATTTCACACCACCTGCCGATGTCAGTGCGCAGGCATGTGGCCCGCCCGCGGCAACCACGCGGTCGATTCCAGCGTTGAGGCCTGTTACGTCAGCAGCCACGCTGCGATTCGTTAAGGTGCCGTCTCCCAATTGCCCAAAGGAATTGTTGCCCCAGCATTTAACGCCGCCAGATATCGTCAGAGCGCATGTGTGCGAACCGCCAGCTGAAACTTGTTTGGATGTGAACGAAACCGTCTGCGCATTGCCGGAAGCGGCAATGACCGATAGCGTTAGCAGCAAAAGCAACGCGAACAGCTTCAGACTTGCGCTGCCGATTGTGGCCGATCCCACATACGTCACCCGCTCGGGCGTCCATCGCTTTACTAATATCCGATGTCTATTCAAACAAATTTCAACCATGATTTTCTCCATAAGATGCTGGCCAGTACAGTGAAACTGCAAAGTGTTCCTACCTATAAAAGCGGGATCTGTTTGCAAACTGGCTCATGGAATAAAAAATTTATTTTATTTGGTCATTTCCGGCTGAAGGTTGAAAAGGAAAACTCTAGCATTGGCAGGCCTTTCCAAGCGAATTTGCTCCGAAACAACCGCCGATGCACGGGCTTGTTGATTGCTAGCTTAGTTGGCGTGCGACCGCACGACACATCGCAGACGATTCAACTACACAAAATCATCGTGCGATTATTTCTTCTGAGGCTTCCGGCCACGACCGAGCAACACGCTCCCCAACCGTTAAAAGCGAGATTGTTTGGTGGACCGGCTCATTTTCTTGATATTTATTTTTAGTTCAATTGGCCTACCAATGAAGGCGCCGGACAGATCTCGCTGGTCGGCGTTTTTTTTCGAATTTTTCCACACAAGGCGTTCAGCTACACCATCGCTGATGATGACGTTGACTTGGTCAAGGGCTACGCCTTTCAACTAAAGCGATTAAATACCTGCCAATTTTTTTGCATCCTCAACCCACCTTGCAGCGAGCGGTTGGCCAAAAATATCAGGGTTCTTTGCGGCAAGCATCGATAATTCCTGGGCAATCTGTTTTAATTTTTCACGATCATTGGTGGAACTATTCATTTTAGACAACCACCAGAGCGTTTCACCGCGCTGGCGTGTTGTCGATGGCGGAATATCTTTACCGTCCAATAAACGATAGTCATCTGCACTGCCCGCAAAGGCTGCCATTGCCTCGTTTTTTCGCCCCATTAAAAACGAGGCTTTGGCATAGTGAAAATAAATTCGCGCCTCGCCTGCTCTCGCCGCAATACTATCGGGGGCGGTACTGAGCATGATTTTGCTGACCTCAAGGCCACGGGTAAGAGCAGGGAGTGCCTCCGTCGGTCTTTTCAAAATATTTAAAATTCCGCCTTTATTGAGCAAAGCTGTTTGCAAATGTAATTTGAAAACAAAATCGTTCTCATATTTTTTGACAATTGCTTCATCACCTAAAATTTCCTGCTCGGAAAACTGCAGCGCTGCCGGCCAATCTTGCTTCGACACTTCGTTCAAATATTTTCGCCTGATCAACAGCAGCCGCAAATTCCCCACCTCTGGATCATTCTTGTTTAGTGCCGCCCACTGTTCAATTGCAATGCCTGCCTTATCCAGGTGCTGATCCGCTGGTTGTTTTAAATTTCCTTTCGCTTGCGCCGCCGCAATATAGGCTTGCGGCAAATGGTAGCCTGCGTCGTAATTCGCCGGGTCGATGGCCAGCACTTTTTGCAGCCGCGCAATGGCCGAATCAGCCTTGGCTAAACCCGCTTCTGGATTCCCCTCTTGCACAAATAATGACGACTCGTTACTTTCTATCTTTGCCATTTCATACAAGCCTCTTACATCATTTGGTACGCGGCCAAGCATGTCTGTTAAAAGCTGTTTTGCTTTTTCCAATGCAGCAGACGCTGCAACCTTGTCACCTGCGCTGTCTAAATTGCGTCCGTTATACAGAACACTGGCCAGCCTGCCGTAACCTGCGCCGAGTTCCGCGCTCAGGCTAGGATCATTTGCCGCATC
The DNA here is from genome assembly GCA_025360815.1 of Burkholderiales bacterium. Lineage (GTDB taxonomy): Bacteria > Pseudomonadota > Gammaproteobacteria > Burkholderiales > Usitatibacteraceae > UKL13-2. The sequence goes on along the minus strand of JANYBL010000115.1, from coordinate 51,598 downwards.
GACGTATAAATAATCAAGAAATTTAAGACCATCGCTAGACATTTCCTTCAGCACCTTCTGCGACCCGGGCAAGGTTTGAATCTCATCGTAGTATTTATAAATGAAACTGTTTGCAATCAACCGAACCTGCTTGTAGCGGATCGCTGCCTTAGCCCGCTCAGCCTCAGCACGGTTTTTTTGAATCACGGTACCAGCAAAGCCAGCGACGACAGCGACAAACGCCAATGCGCCCAGCGTCGTACCGACCACATGCCGGCGCAAAAATTTATTCGCGACGTAACCCCAGGTGGGCTCACGCGCGGCAATCGGCTGGTTCGCCAAATAGCGCAATAGGTCGGCGCTTAAGTCGGCTACGGTGGCATAGCGCTCGTTCACCTCTTTGGCGCAGGCTTTCAGCAAAATCGTATCGAGATCGCCCTTCAATACATCAACATTTTCGGGATGATGAAACATCGCGACAGTCGACGGCTTACGCAACGCATCACCCATTACCGTCTGCATCACGGCGGCGGCATTGGTGGCTGCGTTGGTGGAGTTTGATGATAGCCGCTCATACGGGCTTTCACCGGCAAGCAATTCATAGAGCAGCAGCCCCAGACCATACACATCAGTTGCCACACTGACCGGCAGGCCCCGCACCTGCTCGGGGCTGGCGTAGCGCGGCGTGAATAGTAATGCTGACTGCGTTTGTTCGATCTCATTGTCTTGCGATTCCAATAGCCGCGCGACGCCGAAATCGAGCAGCTTGGGCGTGCCATCGGCAGTCACCATTACATTTGATGGCTTTAAATCTCGGTGGATGACGAGGCGCTGGTGCGCACTTTGCACTGCGGCGCATACGGAAACCATGAGCTGAATGCGCGCGGACATCGATAGTTCATGCGAGCTGCAAAAGGTATCAATAGATTCACCTTCAATATATTCCATCACCAGATATGGTGTGTCGTCCGGTGCATTGCCGCCATCAAGGAGCCGCGCAATATTAGGGTGCGATAGTGCAGCCAAGGTTTGGCGCTCACGCTGCATCCGGCTTATGGATTTGGCGTCGTTTGAATGACTCCCGCCACCTCGCAAGAGCTTGATAGCAGCAAACTGTTGGTACGCGCCGTCCGCACGGTGCGCCAAGTACACCATGCCCATGCCACCTCGCCCAATTTCGCGGTCTAGCTGCCAGGCGCCGAGTGTCTCATGCTCCCAATCTCGTTGTGGGGCGCGGTTCTCGACGGTATCGCCGGCAAGATTTGGCGGCTGATCGACGAATGAATCGGTATCGCCGCCAAAAGCCAAGAGCGAGCGAACTTCGTTTAATAGCGTGTGATCTATTACGTTATCGTTGGTGTTAACAATGGGTTTAACTTCATCGCCCTCTCGAACGACAGTGAGATCGGGATCGGGATCGGGATCGCGATCAACCTGCCGACAGCGCGCTTGAATAAACGCTTCCTGCTCAGATTTCGGCAGCTCAATCGCATCGGCTACGATCTCCTTGGCTTTGTTCCACAGTTCAGAAGACGCGTTTTTATCAACCATATTTATTCTTAATTAGCGAAGTTATTGGGAAAGCCCGCGTCGTAAAAACATTCTGGCCACCAACCATTCACGCTTGATGGTGGCGGGAGATAGCTCAAGCAAACTAGCCGTATCTTCAATCGATAGCCCGCCAAAATAGCGTAACTCAACGATGGTCGCCTGGCGCGGATCGAGCGTTTCGAGTTCCTTTAGCGCCTCATCAAGACTAAGCACATCGACCCCGTCAGGCTTGCCGGCTTCCATTTCAGGCATTGCACTCGTCAGGGTCAGGCGCTGCCAATCGCCACCGCGCTTATCAGTTTTGCGAGCCAAGGCGTGGTCTACCAGCACCTGCCGCATCACTCTGGCGGCAATGCGCATGAAGTGCGCCTTGTCGTTGTAATCAGACGACGAGTGCGCCAGCTTCAAATAGGCCTCATGCACCAACTCGGTTGCGGACAAGGTGTGATTCGGACGCTCGTTCCGCAGGCGCGCACCAGCGAGCCGTTTCAGCTCACTATAAACAGCGTTGACACCTCGGTCGGAATTAAAGGTCACGATTATGGGTCTGAATCATTGTTTTCGTCAAAGGTAGTATGACGAAGACGTCATCAACTCGCTTAGGGATATCCATTAACAATTGTGACTTGCGGAATGCAAATTACGGTACAACTTGGACGAGACGATAAAGCTCTTATTGAGGAATGGTCCCACACCGGTATTTAAGCGCACTTTTAGCCGATGCCAACAAATTAATATTAAAAACCAACCCTATAAAAACAAAATTTAAAAAACACTTGCAATCGCAATCAAAACTGTATAAAAATACAGACATGGAAAATTTAACGATACGCCAGCAACAAATACTCGATTTCCTCAAAGAGTGGATCGCCCAACACAATATGCCGCCGACGCGCGCAGAAATGTGTGGCGCACTTGGATTTCGATCACCCAACGCCGCAGAGGAACATCTACGTGCGCTTGAGCGAAAAGGTGCGATTGAAATGATGCCTGGCTCCTCGCGCGGCATTCGCATTTTGGTGGGGGAAAATGATGCGGCGAATGACGAAGAGCACGGCTTGCCACTGGTTGGAAAAGTAGCTGCAGGTTCCCCGATTCTCGCGCAGGAGCACATCGTCGGTCGTTATCCAGTGAGCCCGCTAATGTTTAAACCTAAAGCCGACTATTTGCTCAAAGTCAGCGGGATGAGTATGAAAGATGTTGGCATCATGGATGGCGACTGGCTCGCGGTCCATAAAACCAACCAAGCGCGGAATGGGCAAATCGTGGTGGCGCGGATAGAAGGCGATGCGACGGTTAAACGGCTTAAGCTCAAAGGCCATCACGCCTATTTGATCGCCGAGAATCCCGATTTCCTGCCCATCATTGTTGACTTGGATAAAGCGGAATTAGATATTGAAGGCTTGGTCGTGGGTGTAGTGCGGACGATTTAGGGCCTAATTTAACCGGCGTTGCCGTTTCCGCACTGTCTGAAACACAACCACGGGCGCAGACTTCAATGAGTACGCCATCGTATTGTCAGTGAGTTGTGGGCAAATGGTCGGCAAGTAGTGGCGACAGGTCGTGATGCTACAGGTCGCGTACAATTTTGAGTACCGGCAACCAGACAGAATCACGACGGAATCCAATTGGCAAAACTCTATTTTCGTTTCGCGGCAATGAATGCGGGCAAATCCACCTCGCTCTTGCAAGTTGCCTACAACTACGAAGAACGCGGCCAGACGGTTGACTTATATACTGCCCAAGTTGATGATCGCCATGGTGTCGGGCGCATTGCTTCACGGCTTGGCGTAAACCGTGAAACCAAGGTATTTCATGCCGCTACTGATTTTGGCGAAGTTTATGCGGAACAGACACCGCCTTCCTGCATCTTGATCGACGAGGCACAGTTCCTCAGCGAGAAGCAGGTTGTGCAGCTCCATATCCTTGCTCACACCACGAAGACCCCCGTGATCTGCTACGGCCTGCGCAGCGATTTCCAAGGAAAGCCCTTCCCCGGCTCGCGTGCGCTGCTCACGTTAGCCGATGATCTTGAAGAAATGAAAACGATTTGCCGTTGCGGCCGGAAGGCGACAATGAATTTGCGGATTGATGAACACGGCAAGCGTGTGACCGAAGGCGAGCAAGTTGAGATCGGCGGGAACGCAAGCTACGAAGCGGTTTGCCCGCGACGCTTTTATACGGGTGAATGTTAATTGCGTTTGCATTTGCGTTTGCATTTGCGTTTGTGTTTGTGTTTGCGTTTTTTACTTTTGTTGGTTTTTTCATTTTTGGTTTGAGTCTTGTCCAAGACTGACGGGAACCAAAATTAGGTGTACAGTCGTTAGAACTGTTGTGTGTATTGGTCAATCTGACGAGTCGCAGCAGCAGTTAGAAATGAACCCACGTTGAACTACAAATCACCTGCCACCATGCCGCGCCAACCAATGGCGCCAACGCCTGATCAACACGATCAACCTCCAGCCGGGGTGTTACCGCCCGCGGGCATTGATATGGCCGATGATCCACTCTGGACCGCCAACGAGGTTCGTATCCTGCGCGATCTGGCAAAGCATCATGCGTCGCTCGCGATGCTGGCCTATCACATCGGCCGCACGGAAGAAGATATTGCCCAGAAAGCAGCATCGATCAATTTGCCGCTTATTCCAATGGCAAAATCAAACCGCATTTTCCGTAAGCGGATATCGTAGGCAGATTTCTTAATCGGATTACGTAAGCCGCCAGCCGGGGCCACTGTTCAGCCCGACGTCATCAGTGCGCGGCCGATACGACCCAATCCGCAATTGCCGAAAGCATCGCCTCTGATTCGCCCATCGTCGGCAAGACACTCAACTGAATGCCATGCCGCGCGGTGGCTGCTGCCACCAGTTGCGGCAAATCTTTTTTGACATGACTGCCGCGTGCAAAAAAAACAGGCACGACCACCACATTCTGCACGTTAGAATCCGCCATCTGCGCGACGACTGCCTCAAAATCCGGCTGCGCCGGTGCCAAATAGGCCAGCGCTACCGCCGCCTCAGGAGACTTCGCGGCCACAATGTCCCGTAGCGTTACAAAAGGCCGCGCCCACTCTGGGTCGGGCGAGCCATGGCAAAATAAAATCAAGCCGCGTTTGGCAGGCGTTGGCATGTCAATTTTGATACTACTCATTGTCATTCCCAATAATAGTCAGGTTGCATCATAGCGGATCAGTTTGGTTGGCACGAGTGTTGCTGATAGGTTTGTTGAGCAATTTCAATTACCCTACCTTTCTGGTGATATTCATGCGGCTCAAAATTTTGCTGGTTGATGAAGACCCCGACCGCGCTGCGAGCGTGTGCGAGGCGCTGTCAGCCATCGATTTTGAGGTTGTCGCCACACTCAGCTCACCATTTGAGCTCTACGACCGTGTCGCTGAAGCTAAGCCAGACGTCATCATTATCGACACCGAATCGCCGTCCCGAGACACTTTGGAGCACATCGCCTTTATCTCACGCGATCAACCGCGCCCCATCGTAATGTTTGCCGATGATCGTGGCGGCACAACCATTCGCTTGGCGATTCGCGCCGGTGTGACCGCCTATATCGTTGATGGCATGAGTGAAGCGCGGCTGGCACCGATCTTGGCCGTGGCAATGGAGCGTTTTGAGGCCGAGCAGGAGCTGAAGCGCGAGCTAACCGATTCCCGTACCATGCTTGCCGAGCGCAAGCTCATTGAGCGCGCCAAAGGCGTGGTCATGAAGCAGGCAGGATGCGATGAAGAAGCCGCCTTCAAACATTTACGCAAGTTCGCCATGGATCGCGGCGTGAAACTGGCGGCGGCCGCCGAATCCGTGATCGCGATTGGCGCGGTACTGTTGTAGCGAGCGAAACCCGCTCATCCCAAATTTGGTGCGTCGCAATAAAAATCCGCCTCAATTCGGCGCATCGTATTCCAACGGCATCGCCATCACCGTATTACGACCGCGGCATCGCGACCATTCCGTGCGACTAAGATTTAAGTCGATTTTCTCAATAAAGTCAGGCACATAGTCAGACAAATATCGCTTTCGTTGCTGCACCTTTCATCATCTGCGCGGCGCTGGCACGGCACTTGCAATGTAAATCTTAAGACAGTGGCGTCCCATCAACGTGAATTTGCGCGCGTGCTGAGGGACGCCTTTTTATTGGCTGTGCTTTGAATATTTGCGCATTTCAATCAATGAACCTCATCACTAGGAGATCAACATGTCCGAACCGTCCAAGCCTGCCGATACCGGGCCGTGTGCTGTAACAACCGCCGCACCCACAGTTGTGAGTGATGCCACACCCAACAACGAGCGCCGCAATCTGCTTAAAAATTCCGCGCTCATTACCGGTGGTGCGGCGCTAATGGCGATGCTACCGCTTGGCACGCGCAGCGCCGCATGGGCGGCTGGTTCGGATGCGCCAGAGAAAAAGGAGGTCAAGATTGGCTTTATTCCGCTCACCGATTGCGCATCAGTGGTTGTCGCATCCGTCATGAAATTCGACGAAAAATACGGCATCAAAATTATCCCCAGCAAAGAAGCAAGCTGGGCAGCCGTTCGCGACAAACTGGTCAACGGTGAGCTCGATGCGGCGCATGTGTTGTACGGCTTGATCTACGGCGTACATATGGGCATCGGCGGCATGAAAAAAGAGATGGCCGTTCTCATGGGCATCAACCAAAACGGGCAGGCGATCACGCTTGCCAATAAATTTGCCGAAAAAGGCGTGAAGACGGGCGGCGAGCTAAAGGCATTCATTGATAAAAATAAAGGTGAATACACTTTTGCACAAACTTTCCCGACAGGCACGCATGCGATGTGGCTCTATTATTGGCTTGCCACATATGGGATTGACCCATTTAAAGATGTTAAAAATATCGTCGTGCCACCGCCCCAAATGGTAGCCAATATGCGCGTTGGCAATATGGACGGCTTCTGCGTTGGCGAACCTTGGAACAACCGGGCGATTTACGACAAGATTGGCTTTACCGTGGAGACCAGCCAGGGTATCTGGAAAGATCATCCCGAAAAAACATTGGGAACGACCGGTGAATTTGTCAAAAATAATCCTAACACTGCGCGCGCCATGACGGCAGCCCTTCTCGACGCCAGCAAGTTTATCGATGTGATGAGCAATCGCAAAAAAGTCGCTGAGATCATTGCTGACAAATCGTACGTGAATTGCCCGGTTGACGTGATCGATGAGCGTTTGGCTGGCAACTATGACAACGGCATTGGCAAAAAATGGAAAGACCCGGACTACATGAAGTTCTACAACGACGGTGCGGCCAATTTCCCGTATTTATCCGACGGCATGTGGTTCCTCACACAGCATAGGCGCTGGGGGCTGTTGAAGGAAGATCCGGATTATTTGAAGGTCGCGAAAGAGGTAAACCAGATCGAGATTTACAAACAGGCTGCCGCGATGACGAAAACACCAGTCCCGAAAGATGCGATGCGCGCTTCCAAGCTCATCGACGGCGTGGTTTGGGACGGAAAAGACCCGAAAAAATACGCTGCCAGCTTCAAAATCAAGGCTTAGGAGAAGCGATGAGTCCCGTCATCAATACCCTCGTTGCCGCTGGCGCCCCGGGAGATTCGCCCTCAACTGGCGACACCGCGATGGTTAGCGATGGCAGTGCGCAAAATGCATCTAAGCTCACGCTCGTCAAACCACAAAGGACTCGTATGAGCAAAACACTGCTGCGCGCAATCGAGCTCGCCCTGCCCCCGCTGCTCGGCATGCTGCTACTAATCGGCGTGTGGGCAATTCTGGCCGAGACCAGCGGCAATCGTCTGCCGGGGCCGTTCAAAACTTGGCTCTCTGCGGTCGATCTCTTTTCAAAACCGTTTTATAGAAATGGCCCGAATGACCAAGGTATCGGTTGGAATATTTTGGCTTCGCTGCAGCGGGTGGGCATCGGCTTCGGCCTTGCCGCAGCGATTGGCATCCCGGCCGGATTTCTGATCGGCCGGGTCGCGTTTTTGAATGCAATGTTTTCGCCCATCATCAGTCTGCTACGCCCTGTTTCGCCACTCGCATGGCTGCCGATCGGCTTGCTGGTATTTAAAGCCGCCAATCCCGCCGCCATTTGGGTTATTTTTATTTCCGCAATCTGGCCGATGATTATTAACACCGCCGTCGGCGTTTCGCGCGTGCCGCAAGATTACATGAACGTTGCGAAGGTGCTGAATTTATCAGAGTGGAAAATCATGACGAAAATTCTATTGCCCGCCACGCTACCGTACATTCTTACCGGCATTCGCCTGTCAATTGGCGTGGCATGGCTGGTCATCGTCGCCGCCGAGATGTTAACCGGTGGCGTGGGAATTGGCTTTTGGGTTTGGGACGAGTGGAATAACTTGAACGTGGAACACATCATCATTGCAATTTTTGTTGTTGGCATTGTCGGCTTGCTGTTAGAGCAAATGTTGATCCTGATTGCAAAACGTTTCAGTCACGAATACAAAGCATAGGGATTATGATGGCAAATAAGATGACCACTGATAAATTTCTTTCTGTTGAAAACGTCGGCATGGAATTCGACACCAAGCGCGGTCGTTTTGAAGCGCTGCGCAACATTGATCTCACCGTGGATCGCGGTGAATTCATTTCGCTGATCGGTCATTCAGGCTGCGGCAAATCGACTTTGCTCAATATGGTTGCCGGTTTGTTATATCCAACGATAGGTGCCATTATTTGCGACAAGCGCGAAATTAAAGGTGCCGGGCCGGATCGCGGCGTGGTATTTCAAAATCATTCACTGCTGCCGTGGCTCACTTGCTTTGACAATGTTTACCTCGCCGTCGAACGCGTGTTTGGCGCAACTGAAACCAAAGCGCAGCTCAAAGCGCGCGTCACTAAAGTGCTGGAATTGGTTGGCCTAACGGCCGCGGCGTACAAACATCCCGACGAAATTTCCGGCGGCATGAAGCAACGCGTCGGTATTGCGCGCGCGTTGTCGATGGAGCCGAAAGTTTTGCTAATGGATGAGCCCTTTGGCGCACTCGATGCCCTCACCCGCGCCAGGCTGCAAGACGAGTTGATGGTAATTGTAAAAGCCACCGGCAGCACGGTATTGATGGTGACCCATGATGTTGATGAAGCGGTTTTGCTCTCGGACCGAATTGTGATGATGACCAACGGGCCATCCGCGACGATCGGGCAGATTGTCACCGTTGATTTGGAACGCCCGCGTGATCGTTTGAAATTAGTGGCAAATCCAAAATATATCGATTGTCGCCGACAGGTATTGGAGTTTTTATATCAGAAGCAACTGCGGGCTGCAGCTTAATGCTATCGAAGGCCAGCGAGAAGGTGTTTTTAATCGGCGCTGGCCCAGGCGATCCCGAGTTACTAACCATCAAAGCGGTGAAAGCCTTGCAAAAATGCGACGTTCTATTGGTCGACGATTTGGTGCATCCCGCTATTTTAAGGTACGCCAAGCCGGGCGCCCGCATCATTCATGTCGGCAAGCGTGGCGGCTGCAAATCAACACCGCAGAAATTTATTGAACGCATGATGGTTCGATTTGCACAAACCGGCGCAATAGTTGGCCGCGTCAAAGGCGGCGACCCGTTCGTGTTCGGGCGCGGGGGCGAGGAGATGTTGGCGCTTCGAGCCGCAGGCATTGATGCCGAAATTATTTCAGGCATTACCGCCGGTTGTGCTGTGCCGGCGATGTTGCAGATCCCCGTGACCCATCGCGACCATTCTCGCGGTGTTACTTTCATCACTGGCCACACCAGAACCGGCAAGCCGATCAACTATCACGCGTTGGTGCAGTCTGACACTACCATCGTCATTTACATGGGGATGACGAATTTGTCGGAAATTAGCGCAGGCCTGATTGCAGCCAACATGTCGAGCAACACGCCTGCTGCTGCGATTCGAAATGGCACGCTGGCGGATCAAACTGCAGTAATTTCAACAATCGGAAAACTGCCTGAAGATGCCCGCTTGGCGGGCGTATCCAGTCCTGCGATTATTGTAATTGGCGGCGTGGTGGGGTTAGCGAATGCGGTTCATAGCGGCTTTCTAGGACCTGAAGCCGAATCGCCATTGCAGGCTGCCGCAGCGTAGAAAAAAAACTAAAGAGAAACTAAAGAGAAACTAAAACTTGCGCTCTGTCGCCCCAGAACCGCGAATAAATATCTATTTGAAAGCCGGGATCACTACGCTTTATTTTCGTCTCGCCGCCTGAACAATCACCGCCACTTGCCGTTGAATATTGCGCGGTACTGCCACCTTGTCTAGCAACACATCCGTAATCCACACCGCCGTGGTCACAGCATCAATCGCAACCGGCAGCGTATCGAGTATTGCGCCTGCTTGCGCTTCTCCCTCAAGGACCATTACCCCTTGACCTTCGCTGAACGATTCAATGGCCTGAAGCCGCACCGCATTCGCGACCGTTTCACCTTCCGTACCGCGCATCAGTAGTGCGTCGCCGCCATAGGTCGTAAAGTAGGCGCGCATCGCCACAATGTATTCGGGGTGCGTCACGCTGACCAGCCGAAGCGCTGAGCCAGCTATCGGCTGTAGCATTTTCGCCAACGAGTGCGATGAATTGCGAACGCCCATTACCCACCGTTTTTCCAGCAGCAAGGCAAACGCTGGTGACAACGTTTCAATCGCCACCACCGCTAATTTTTTAGTCGCAAGCGCATCACTCGCTGCATCAGACGATAAGCAAATGGCCTCGCTCATCGCTTTGAAAATATCGAGCGTCGTCACGCGTTTGGCGTCCTGCGAAACGCCGTGCACCAATACCGGTACGCCCTCGCGCGCGAGCAAATGCGCGAGCAGTGGCACTAGATTCGCGGCCCTGCGGGCACCGTTATAGCTTGGGATTACGACAGTGGAAAATGGCTGGAAATCCGCTCCTGGCGTGGCGTTTTCGATAGGAATAGCAGAACCGCTAGCGGATATGGGCGAGGCAGAAATGACTGGCAGTGAGGCATGAATCGCGTCTAAAAATCCCGCCAGCTCCTCTGGCGTTTCACCTTTGATGCGATACGCCATCAGGATTGCGCCTAGCGGCAACGGCTCAATCTCCCCCGCCAACATATGCTGCATCAGCTCGCGGGCAGTCTCGCGCGACAAGCTACGGGCACCCTCTTTACCGCGCCCAATTTCTTTGATGACGGCACTTGGGTTAAAGGGAATGGGTTTAGCGGTTGCTGACATTGTTATTCGCGAAAGTTGCGGCAATGGCAACAATACACGGAATCAAACACGCCCGACTTTTGCTGCCACAATTTGCTTCAACTCCGGTACGCAACTCCCGCAATTTGTCCCGCATTTCAATTGGGCTTGCAACGTTGATAACATCGCCGCAGCATCGCCGGAAGCGCCGTCCAAAAAAGCATCAATCGCATCGCTCGTCACGTTCCAACATGAACAAACAGTTTTGCCGCGCGCGGCAAAACCAGACGGTGGTGTGGCGGTTGGCAACAGTAAAAGCTTACGAATCGGCTCAACACTTTCGCCACGGGTGAGCCAATCTTTTAACCAAGGTTCGGCGGCCAAACTCAATAGCTCGCCTGACAGACGAACAGCGGCGAGGCGACCATCGCGCACCAGAATACGCCTCCCGACGTGTTTACGAATATCGTCGTAGCGAATCGTGTTCGGTGAATCAAGGTCGAACAACGCATCTAATTTTGCGAGCCACGCGGCATCTGGCGGTGCAGCGGATGCCAAGCGCAGCAACACACCTTCGCCGCTCCGTTGATCATGGCGCCCCACCATCACCGCACTCGCAAACGGCATCGTGTGCAGGAAGGGTTGGAGTGCATCGATTAACGCTACCGCGCCTGCTGCTTCCGAGACGGCGTTCACTACGCCGATCGCCGTGAACCGCCACGGCAATTCAGCCTTCATAATACGTACGGCCGCATGCTTTAACTCTGGCTGTTTGCTCGTAGGACAGTATGCGGGTTGGGTCAGCGTATTGACGCCATGTGATGCGCTACCATCAGCTTGCTTGCCGCCCAGAAATCGTTGCCCCCAATGCATTGGCAAATAGGCTTGGCCGACATTGATCTCTTCGCTTGGTGCGAGCAGCACCGTCACCTGCCCGCGCCGCGATTCAACTGTAACGAGATCACCTTCTTTTAAGCCACGCCGCCCCATATCCGCCATGTTGAGTTGAAGCACCGGCTCCGGCGCGTGACCATAGAGCTGGCCAACGGTGCCGGTGCGGCTCATGGCGTGCCACTGATCGCGCAGTCTGCCAGTGTTCAAACGAAACGGATAACGTGCATCGACTGGCTCGGCAACTGGCAAATATTTCACATTCGCAAATTGCGCGCGGCCATTGTCGGTAGGGAATTTTCTATCAGCATACAGCCTTGCCTCGCCCGCGCTTGCAAGTTGATGGGTCGCCGTAAACGGCCATTGTTGCGGTGCTCGCGCAAGCGTCGCGTAACTCAAACCTGTGATGTCGCAATCGCGCCCGCGCGTAGTTTCGCGGTGTTCGTTCCAAATTTCTTCGGCACTTGTATAGGGAAAAAGCGTTTTTTCAACGGCGCCATCGGTGCGTTTGCCGTGCGTATAGCCACGCGCGGCCAAGGCAATTTCCAAACGCCGCGCGAATTCGGCAGCGATTTGCCAATCATGTTTAGCATCACCTGGCGCAGCCACTGCACCATTCACCCGCGTGATCCGCCGCTCGCTGTTGGTCACAGTTCCTTCCTTTTCCGCCCATGCGCTGGCTGGCAACAACACATCCGCATAAGGCACGGTTTCGGTATTGGCGTAGGCTTCTTGCACCACCACGAGGGGGGTATTCGCCAATGCTTGGTGAACTGCGTTTTGATTCGGCAATGATTGCGCTGGGTTCGTGCAGGCGATCCACAGCGCTTTGATTTTTCCCTCTGCTGCAGCGGTGAACATGTCCACTGCCGTTTTACCGGGCACACTCGGCACGCTGCTGACACCCCACAGCTTCGCCACTTCTCCACGGTGTTCAGGGTTGCTCATATCACGGTGCGCTGATAGCAAATTCGCCAACCCGCCCACCTCACGCCCACCCATCGCATTGGGTTGCCCTGTCAAGCTAAACGGCCCCGCACCGGCACGACCAATATGCCCCGTCGCCAAATGCAAGTTGATGAGCGCCGCATTTTTATGCGTGCCGGATGTCGATTGATTTAAGCCTTGGCAATAAAGCGATAGCGTTGCCGGGCTTTGCGCAAAAAGGCGCGTGGCTTCAACCAGATCAACCTCACGAATACCGCAAGTAGTCGCCACCATCTGCGGTGTGTAATCGCGCACCGTGGCTTTCAGCGCATCAAAGCCATCAGTGAAACTGGCGATGTAGTCGTTGTTAACCAAGTTATCCCACAACATCAAATGCAGCATCCCGTTAAACAACGCGACATCGGTGCCCGGCTGAATGGCCAGATGTAGCGAGGCTTCCCGGGCGGTATCTGTCTTTCGCGGATCGACCACGATCACTTTCATGTCGGGGCGCTTCAGCCTTGCGGCTTCCAGGCGACGATACAAGATTGGATGTGCATACGCCATGTTGCTACCGGCAATAAAAACACAATCGGCGTAGTCAATATCCTCATAACTGCACGGCGGCGCATCGGCGCCGAGCGTCAGTTTGTAACCCGCTACTGCGCTGCTCATGCAAAGGCGCGAATTGGTATCGACGTTATTAGTCCCGATCAAACCCTTGGCGATTTTATTGAATACATAATAATCCTCAGTCAATAATTGGCCCGAAAGATAAAAGCCTACGCTATCGGGGCCATGCGTGATGATCGTCTCGGCAAAGCGTTCGGCGAGGTGATCGAGCGTGGAATCCCATGTAGTGGGATGACGTGGCGACTGTTTATCAACGCGGATCATCGGCTCTTTCACCCGCTGCGCCTGAACGGTTGGACGCATAGTGAGGTGCAAAGTGCTACCTTTGCTACAGAGCTGGCCAAAGTTGGCGGGATGACGTTCGTCGCCGCGCACGCCGATTACTTGATCACCCCGCGACTCAATTACCACACCGCAACCGACACCACAGTATGGGCAGGTGGAGCGGGTTTCTTTGATCGGTATTAGTATCGCTTTCGCTGCAGCTGCCAAGGCAACGTTATGAGGCATTACAATACTCACACAACGGCAATCGGGATCACGTTGGAAGCGATTGTTGTTGTCAACGCCGATTGAGACAAAATGGGCGCAGCAGTGTCCAGCCACACCTCCACCCCGCGAAGCTCAACCGCATAGCGCTCGGCACAACCCACATCAGGTTCTGTCGCGCAGCCATCGTTCAAACCGATGCTCCAGTTATGTAGCGGGCAGGCAACTTTATGGCCGAATACAATTCCCTGTGAAAGCGGACCACCCTTATGCGGGCAACGATCAAGCAGCGCAAAAACTTGGTCGTCGCCGGTGCGAAAAATGGCGATCTCACCGCCGTTATTGCGCGTGACACGACGTGCGCCGAGTTGGGGAATTTCTGACAGCTGGCAAATGAATTTCATTTTCAATTTATGTTGTTGTTTTATTTTTAGCTGCAACATCAAGTAAGAACAGCGACAGGAATAAACTGCCGGGTATCAACTTGCGCTTTGATCTGTTCATGCCAAGGATCAGGCTCGCCATCAAGGCTAAATAAAAGTCGCTCATAGAGCGCTTTGCGATTGATGGCATCGTTGAGCACTTTTTCTTTCACATACTCCATCCCAACTCGCTGCACGTAATGAACGGTTCGCTCCAAATACCAACCCTCCTCCCGATAAAGCTGCAAAAACGCGGCGGCATATTCGAGCACTTCATCACTCGTTTTGAGTTTTACAAAAAACGCCGCCACTTCAGTTTTGATGCCGCCATTGCCCGCAATATAAATTTCCCAACCGCTATCAACGCCAATCACGCCGACATCCTTAATGCCTGACTCCGCACAGTTACGCGGGCAGCCGGAGACTGCCAGCTTGACCTTGTGTGGCGCATACATGCGCCACAACATACGCTCCAAATCTTTGCCCATTTGGGTCGAATCTTGTGTGCCAAATCGGCACCACTCGCTACCCACACATGTTTTTACGGTGCGCAGGCCTTTGGCATAAGCGTGGCCGCTGGGCATGTCCAAATCTTTCCAGACACTAACCAAATCTTCTTTTTTGATACCCAACAAATCAATACGCTGCCCACCTGTCACCTTCACAGTGGGTATCGCATATTTATCAACCACGTCGGCGATGCGCCGCAATTCACTCGCGTTGGTCTCGCCCGCCCACATGCGCGGGATCACGGAATAAGTGCCGTCCTTTTGAATATTGGCGTGGCTACGTTCATTGATGTAGCGTGATTGCGGATCGTCAACTGCCTCTTTCGCCCAAGTTGAAATGAGGTAATAATTAAGCGCGGGGCGGCAGCTTGCGCAACCATTCGGCGTGCGCCATTCCAGCATTTCCATAACGGCGGGAATAGTGATGAGGTGATGCGTTTTAATGGCATCACGCACCGCTTGGTGATTGTGGTCGGTGCAGCCGCACATGGCTTTGAGTTTCGGCGTGGCCGAATAATCGCCACCGGCGGTAAACATCAGAATCTGCTCGACCAACCCGGTGCAGCTTCCACATGAGCTACTGGCCTTGGTGTGTTTTCGTACTTCATCAAGCGTGAATAAACCTTTCTCTTTGATCGCTTTAACGATCGCGCCCTTACACACGCCATTGCAGCCACAGACCTCGGCTTCCATCGACATCGTCGCCGCTTTGTTCTGGCCCTGGTGGCCGGTGTCGCCCAAGTTGTTTTCGCCAAACATCAAGCGATCCCGCATCGCACCGATATTGGTACCATCGCGCAGCAACTTGAAATACCACGAGCCATCAGCCGTGTCGCCATACATTACGCTGCCGATAAGCTTGTCGCCTTTCAAAACAATTTTTTTGTAGATGCCAGCGCCCGGGTCGGAGAGCACAATCTCTTCACAATCATCGCCACCCATAAAATTCCCGGCGCTAAATAAATCAACGCCCGTCACTTTTAATTTGGTGGATGTTACCGAGCCTTCGTAGCGGCCAATACCCATCTGTGCCAAATGGTTCGCGGCGACTTTGGCTTGATCGAAAAGCGGCGCGACTAATCCATACGCAATGCCGCGATGACTCACACATTCGCCCACCGCATAGATGCGCGGATCGTAAGTTTGCATCGTATCGTTCACCACAATGCCGCGGTTGCAATGGATGCCCGCGCTCTCGGCAAGCTCAGTGTTGGGACGAATGCCGACCGCCATCACCACCAACTGCGCGGGGATGACCGTGCCATCTTTTAGTCTCACGCTGCCGACATGACCGGGGTTCACCACATCTTCAAGAATGGCTTCTGTGTTGGCTTTCAGGGCGAATTTAAGTCCTTTTGCTTCAAGTGATGCTTGCAACATTTTCGATGCGGTTTCATCCAACTGCCGCTCCATCAACCAACCGGCGAATTGAATCACCGTCACTTCCATACCGCGCAGTGCCAAGCCGTTCGCAGCTTCCAACCCCAACAAGCCGCCACCAATCACGACCGCTTGCTTGTGTGTTGCGGCTGCTTCGATCATCTTTTCAGTGTCGTGAATATCCCGATACGAGAGCACGCCGTCAAGATTGCCGCCTGGCACCGGCAACATGAACGGATTGCTTCCAGTAGCCAGTAATAGCCGATCGTATTCGCAAATTGTTCCGTCGCTGGCTTCGACGGTTCGGTTTTTTCGATCAATCTTCGTAATTTTTTTATTGGTATAGAGGCGAATCTGGTTGTCTTCGTACCACTGAAAATCGTTGAGGATAATGTCGTTAATTGTCTGCTCACCTGCCAACACAGGCGACAGCAAAATACGGTTGTAATTGGGATGAGGCTCAGCACCGAAGACGGTGATGTCGTATAAATCAGGCGTGAGCTTAATGAGCTCCTCAAGCGCGCGAACACCCGCCATGCCATTGCCCACCATCACCAGTCTTACTTTTTGCATGCTGAATCATCTCCGATTTAACGCTACTGCCACACTCGGCAACCAATATGGAAAGCAATTCGACCACCGCGCCATGGCGTGTCTTTAGTATTTAAATAGTGCAAGTTCAATGCCAGAAAATACGCAGTTCGGCGCTTATAAAAATAATGTATGGGTTTCGATCCGCATTTTGCAAAAATCCAGCGTAATCAATAAGAAGCCCGACGCTTCGATGCTCCCAGAGCCAGCCGAACGACCGCGATTATCCCGTTGGTAAAGCGAGAATGATGATCGCGCACCATTAATGTGCATAAACTAATTCGAGCGGTCAGCAACAGTGCATAGGCGGCGAAAAAAGATGCACTACGAAAGAGCGGGAAAGCGCAAAAAACCTGTGCTGTGCGGCACAGTGTTTGGGCAGTCAAATGCGCTCGCTGCATGCTTGTTGGCATTTTGGGGTGGCATTGCGGGGTGGCATCGCTGGTTGGCATCGCGATTCATCATCGGCGTCTGTCAAGCATGTTTATCAACACCAAACGATCGGCGCGATGGTTGCAGTTGGTTTGAACCTACCAAACCGAGACAGCCCTTACATCAGCAGTTGCAAATATCATATTGGGGGAGGGCTTAAAAGCTGGTGTTAATTCAGCTGAATGCCTGACGGCACCCGGCGTATCCGCGGAGTCGAGCAAGCTGGCGCGCCTCACGGGAGTTCAACAAGGGCTAGAGAACATTAACCGAGTTGAAACGGATAAACCACGCCCAGCTTCAATATTTCCGTCAGCTCATCCAACGCTGTCCGGCACTCACTCAACAAAGCTGGATCAGCCAAATCGGCATCGCTCAATCGGTCGCGATAATGTTTTCCAACCCAACCGTTCAGCGCCGAAAATAACGACTCATTCATCAAGACACCGGGATTTACTGCCAGCGCTTCAGCCGCATTCAACTCAACCCTAAGCCGCAAGCAAGCGGGTCCGCCGCCGTTCATCATGCTTTCGCGCAGATCGAAAATGAGTAGTTCTTTGATTGGCGTATGAAGCGTGAGCAATTTTTGCAAATACGCCCAAACTCGTTCATTGGCGCGGCATTCCTCTGGGACGATCAATGCCATCTCACCATCAGCGCGGGTCAGCAGTTGGCTGTTAAAAAGATAGCTTGAGACCGCGTCGGCGACGCTGACGTCTGCTGTGGCGACTTCAATAATCACAAACGGTTTAGCCGATGTTGGGGCAAATTTTGTACGAAGCGCCTCGTAAACTTTCGTCTGATTTAAAAACGCCTGCTCATGACAAAACAACACATTGCCATTGCCCACTGCAATCACATCGTTATGAAAAACGCCCGCATCGATTACATCGGGATGCTGCTGTGCGAACACCGTACCAGCAGCATCGAGACCATGCAGACGTGCAACTGCACTGGAGGCTTCCAACGTTTGGCGGGCAGGAAAACGCTTCGGGGCCGATGCTTGCATATCGAAGCCCGATGCGCCGTAAACAAAAAACTCTAGCCCCTTTTCGCCGACGTTGCCGCAAAAGCGCGTGTGATTCGCGGCACCCTCATCGCCCATTTGCGGGCAACTTGGCAGCGCGGCATGATGCGCAAAACGGGCATTGCTCGGAAACATCGCCCGCAGGATTCGGCCGGTCGTGGGGTGTTCAATCGAGCGATGAAATTTATTGTTTAAATTGGCAACCGTAAAATGGACGCGGCCGTCTTGTGTGTTGGCGCTGGGGCTGACGGTGGCGGCGTTGGCGGCCCACATGGGGGACGCCGAGCTTGCGCCGCTCAATAACAGTGGCGCTTGTGTGGCGGCAGCGCGGATGACGTCCGAATCGCACCCCGAGAATCCAAGCGAACGAAGCGTCGCAAGGCAGGGCCGCTCGTGCGGCGCCAAGACGCCCTGTTTAAAGCCGCGATCGTGGAGCGCTTTCATTTTCGCCAAACCTTGCAGCGCGGCCAGCTTTGGATTAGCAACGGCACCCTGATTATTTTTTGAGGCGATATTGCCGAACGATAGGCCGCTGTAGTTGTGGGTTGGCCCGACTAAACCATCGAAGTTAAATTCGTGGGCATTATTTGTTAGGTTCATATTTTCCATAGCGTTCGTGGCGTTCATAGCGTTAGTCCGGGGCTTAATTTTTCAGGCAGGACGATGGCTTCACTTTCTAGCGAGGCCTGCGGGTAAGCGCAATAATCAGCCGCATAATAAGCGCTGGCGCGGTGGTTTCCACTTGCCCCCACGCCGCCAAACGGCGCTGCGCTCGATGCGCCGGTGAGTGGGCGGTTCCAATTGACGATGCCGGCGCGGATACCACGCTCGAATTGCTCATATTGCGATTTATGATCCGACAACAAACCTGCCGCCAAACCGTAGCGTGTTTTATTTGCCATTGAAATTGCTTCATTAAATGTGGCGTAACGAATGACTTGTAATAACGGACCGAAGTGCTCTGCGTCTGGCACATCGATACCGGTGGTGTCAATAATCGACGGTGAAAGCAGCGCTGTTCCGGTTTGCAGCGATTTCATTTCGAGCAATATCGTTGCGCCGCGCCTAGCAAAATCGGCCTGCGCATTAAGCAACGATTGCGCCGCTTTCAACGATACGACCGCGCCCATGAACGGCGCCGGCTCTGCATCGTATGCACCGACGGTTAAGCGAGATGCTACATCAACCAGACGCGCCAACAGTCTGTCACCCGCATCCCCCTGCGGCACCAGCAAGCGCCGCGCACAGGTACAGCGTTGCCCGGCCGAGATGAACGCTGACTGAACGATGTGATGAACCGCCGCGTCGGTGTTGCTCGCCGATTTGAAAACATCGCCGACGATCAAGGCATTATTGCCGCCCATTTCCAAGGCAAGAATCTTATTCGGCTGCCCGGAAAATTGTTGATGCAGTGCATGCCCGGTGGTGGAACTGCCGGTAAAAAACAAGCCATCAATTTCGGTATTATTCGCTAGGGCCACGCCCGTATCACGGGCACCTTGCACAAGGTTCAACACACCGGCTGGCAGCCCGGCTTCCACCCAAATTTTAACAGTGGCCTCAGCGCTGGCCGGTGCCAGCTCGCTGGGTTTAAAAATCACGGTATTGCCCGCCAGCAATGCAGGGACAATATGGCCGTTCGGCAAATGTCCCGGGAAATTATACGGTCCGAATATCGCGACCACGCCATGCGGGCGATGGCGCAGTGTTGCCACACCTTCTGGCTGCGGAGTCGTTTTAGTGCCAGTGCGCTCGTGATAACTTGTAATCGAAATAGCAATCTTCCCTACCATCGTTGCCACTTCGGTAAGCGCTTCCCACATCGGCTTTCCAGTTTCGCGGCCAATGGTTTGAGCAAGGGTTACTTTATGTTCGCCTAGTAGCTGCGCGAATTTTTTAACGATCACTTCGCGCTGCTCATAAGTCATCAACGACCAAGTCGCAAAAGCAGCGCGCGCAGCGTGCGCGGCTAGGGCAACATCGTTAACCGACGCGGCGCGTCCTTGCCAGACGAGCATATTTGTTGCGGGATTCACCGATGAAAACGAAGCGCCCTCACCTGTCTGCCATTGGCCGTTGATGTAGTTTGTAGTCATAATTTGATTCTCGGTTGGCGATATCAAGATTGGGAAACTATCGGCGAGCGAACGGGAAGAGTGGCTGGAACGGCAGTACTGGCGCGGCGTTTCGGCAATCTATGGTAGTGGTAGTAAAAAAAATCTATCAAAGGACAGTTGGTCTCTTTGAACCTGTGCTGTTAACGCCCGCTAAAATTATGAAAGCCAAGCTTAAGAAGCCACACGATCTTTTGGTGATAGCGGCACGCCGCGAATTGAGTCACCACTTTTAATCCCGAGCGCAGCCGCTTGCACCGCTGATAACCGAAGTAATTCCCCAGACGGCGACGCCCGCACCAGCAGCACGCGAAAATGGTCAAGCGATGTACTGGCAACGAGATAATTTATTTTCGGCTGCTCCGATTTCGCGGTTGAGCCTGCATCCGAACCCGCCTCCGGCCCGACGTCCGCGGTAAACAAACGACTCTTCACCACGGCATCGATATCACCGACATCGCATTCAACTGCCGGGCCTGCGTCGAAAATATCGACATGGCCTTCGTACCGGAAACCCTCGGCTTCCAGCATGGCCTGCGCGGGGCGAGTCAGTTCATGGGTTTGCCCGATCACGGCTTGCGCCGCCGGCGTGAGGAAGGAGCTGTAGAGGGGATGTTTGGGCATTAACTCGGCGACGAACGATTTTTTACCAATACCGGTTAAATAGTCAGCGTCTTTAAAATCCATCGAGAAAAAATGCCGGCCCAGACTTTCCCAGAATGGTGATTTACCCTCGGCGTCGGACACACCACGCAATTCGGCAATCATTTTTTTAGCAAACAATGCGCGGAATTGAGCGATGAATAAAAAGCGACACTTGGATAACATACTGCCGTTTTTACCGACACGATATTCTGAATCCAGGAACAATGAGCATAATTCGCTATGGCCCGTGTGGTCATTCGACAAAAAAAGCGTCGGTGTTTGCGTGAAGATACCGAGCTCTTGTGAAGCGTGTACGACCTGCCCCACCCGATAGGAATACCAAGGCTGCCGTAAACCGACCGCCGCGGCAATGGCGCAGATACCAACAATTTTGTTTTTTTTGCGCTCACGGCCATGCTCGCTAACTGTTTCTGCTTCTTCCATTACAAAAACAAAAATTTGATCCGCAGGTTCAGCTGTTCCAGCGAACGACGCAAGCGATGCATCAATGCGCTGTTTCAGTAAGGCCTCATTCGCTGGCAATGTTGTTAAGCCAACGCCTGCCTTACTGGCAAGCTGGAACAACGCACCCAAATCAGCGGCGGCGATGGGGCGAACGATCATCAGTGTCGCATTCATGAATTCCATCCGGCATTAGCGCTCGAACTCGCACCCGAACTCGGACTAACGTTTGAAGTTGCGCCTAAACTGGTGTAAGTCCCAAGCGGCGCGGCGCGTACGCTATCGCCATCGGTTAGTTGCATCACTGAAGCCGCGCCGGGCGTCATGACGAGAGCATCACCGTCGATGACAGCTTGCGCAATCGTGGCACGGAAAGTGTCGGTGCTCGTGCTGGCCACCAAATAGTCCAAGGCAGTTCTGTTACTGGCGTCATCTTTGGAAATTTTTACGCATAAACGACGATTGGTTTGAATGGTACGCAGCGTCTGCAAACGTGCCTCCACAGTCGGCCCCCCGTCAAAAATATCAATGTACGTGTCCGCCTCAAAACCTTCATCCAATAAAATTGAAAACGGCAAATCTGCAACCGGATGTAGCTGACCAATTGCCAATTGCGCATCGGCTGGCAGCAGTGGTACATAAATCGGATATTGCGGCATCAGCTCTGCAATAAAGGTTTTGCTGCGCCCACCCGAGAGCTGCTCGGCTTGCGGGTATTCCATACTGAAAAAGCGACGGCCGACGGCATTCCAAAACGGTGAATTTCCGTTTTCGTCACACAGTCCGGGGTTTTCAGCCGCCAATTTATCGGCGAATCGTTGCGGAAACTCGGCCATGAAAAGCAGCCTTGCCCGGGATAACAATTGCGGCCACTTAGAGTGCGCATAAGCCGGATCAATGTAGAACGAAGTCAGCAGCGAGAGGCCCGTCAAATCATGACAAAGGTGTAGCGCGTGAATTTTGTTGCTGACTTTTAGCTCTTGAGAAGCGTGGACAATGATTTCATTGCGGTAACTATAAAACCGATCATGAAAGCCTGCTGATGCGGCAATACCACTCGTACCGATGATTGCGCCGGTTGCGGTGTTTTCCAAGACAAAAAAGTAAATCTCTTCACCGTTGACATCGACCTCGGTTGAAAACGAATGGACAGAGGAGCGAATTTTATCGTAAAGCTTTTCATGGTCTGGCGGCAGTGACGTAATGCCAACCGCGCTCACCGCCGCGATCCGTTCAATCGCGGGTAGGTCAGACATTTCGCAGGGACGGAGAATTATCATTTTGGAATATTGAATGACGGCAAATGGATCAGGCTGCGACCGATGTCTCTGAGGCCAGCAGATCGGCAACGGCGGAATCAAATCGTTTCATGCCCTGCTCCACATCCTCTGACGTAATCAGCAGCGAGGGCGCAAAGCGCAGCACGTTGGGGCCGGCAATTAAAATTAATAAGCCTTGCTTTGCACAGGCCGCAACAAAGTCTTTGCCGCGCCCGGCCCATTTTTCAACCAACTCAGCGCCGATCAATAATCCCTGCCCGCGCACCTCTTTAAAGACATTGTATTTGCGGTTCATCTCGTTGAGCGCCATAAAAAACTGGTCATGACGCAAATTAACATTTTTCAGCGTTTCGGGCGCGCTTACGATATCAAGCACGGCTAAGCTCACAGCGCAGGCCAGCGGGTTTCCACCGTAAGTTGTACCGTGCGAGCCAACGCCAAAATGCGCGGCCCATTTTTCGGTCGTCAACATGGCACCAATCGGGAAACCGCCGCCCAAGCCCTTGGCGGTGGTCAAAATATCGGGGACCGCACAACAATTCATGTATGCATAGAGGGATCCCGTGCGGCCAGCGCCGCTTTGTACCTCATCAAAAATCATCAGCGCCTGATGCTTATCACAAAGCTCGCGAACGGCGTGCAGATATTCCTTGGTTGCCGCCGTAATGCCGCCCTCGCCTTGAATCGGCTCAACAATGACCGCGCAGGTTTTATCTGACACAGCCGCCGTGAGCGCCGCAATATCGTTAAACGGCACATGCCTGATGCCGCCGGGAAGTGGGCCAAAACCTTGCGAATATTTTGGCTGCCCACCAGCACTCACCGTAAATAACGTGCGGCCATGAAATGAATTCAAGCAAGCAACGATTTCACATTTTTCGGTTTCGCCATGCATAGCACCAGAGCTGGGGAAATTATCGGATGCCACTTTACGAGCGAGCTTTAGAGCGGCCTCGTTGGCCTCCGCACCAGAATTGCAAAAAAATACCCGTTCGGCAAAGGTTTTTTCCACCAGCGATTGCGCTAGCGCCAAGGCAGGCTCATTGGTCAGCACGTTGGCAACATGCCAAATTTTGTTCGCTTGGTCGGTCAATGCCTTAACCACCTTAGGATGCGTATGGCCGACTGAGGTGACCGCAATACCGCCGGCGAAATCGATATACTCACGCCCCGCCTGATCCCAAACCCGAGATCCATGGCCGCGGACGGGAATGAACGCAGCTGGCGCGTAGTTCGGCACCATGACTTGATCGAAGGTGGAACGAGTAATGGCCTCGCCAGCTAGGGGCCCGGTATGTGATGGTTTGGCGTTGGGAAGCTGGGGCTTACATTCGGCGGTCATAATGCACTCCTGTTGTTGCTGTAACAATGGTTGAATTGTAAAGTGGCTAGACGAAACGGCATATCAATAAAGCGACACAGATTTATAAGGACCTATTTTGCACCAGTCATCATGTTATTACCGGCGCTCAAGCGCTGGGAACGCTGTTCGCGGGGCGTAATGCCAAAATGATTGCGATAAGCGCTTGAAAAATGTGGCCCTGACGAAAATCCGCACGAGAGCCCAATTTGCAAAATAGATTGGCTGGTCTGCTGCAATAACTGGCGCGCGCGCGTGAGGCGAAGCTCAAGATAATAACGCGATGGCAGGCTGTTCAAATACTGTTTAAACAACCGCTCCAACTGCCGCCTAGAAACACCCACCAGGCGGGCAATCTCCTCGGTGGGCAATGGCTCTTCAAAATTCGCCTCCATCAGCGAAACTGCCTCCGTTAACTTTGGCTGGCCGCCACCAATTCGCGCCGATAACGGCACCCGCTGGTGTTCTTTCGAGCTACGCTGCCGCTCAACGCCAAAATAGTCAACTAATTCAGCGACTACCTCCTCACCGATTTCCGCTGGCAAGCACTGCCCGATCCACGCAAGTATCATGTCAAAACTAGCGGTTCCGCTGGCGCAAGTAAGTCGATCGCGGTCGATTTCAAACAAATTGCTTGATACGACGGTCAGCGGAAAGTCTTCCGCAAACAAGCTCGAATAAGACCAATGAATGGTGCTGCGATAAGCGTTCAACAATTGTGCGCGCGCCAACAGATAAGAGCCTGTACCAAATCCGCCAATCATTTTTTTGGGCAGCCCAAATTCTTGCAGTAACGTGATCAGCTGTTCATGACCATGTTGCGGAAGTGGCGCATCGCTGATAACGAACAATGCATCAAGATGCGCTGCAGGACTCGTGTTCGGGCTATTCTCTACTTTGTTCCAGCTGCCCTGCACGACAATTTCCGCGCCGCTGCTGCTGGCGACCGGTGCACCGTCGCTGGAAAATAAACTCAGTTTGAAAATGGTTTTGCCAACGGCCTCATTCGCCCGCGACAACGCATCAAGCGCACCGCTAAGTGAAACCAGCGAAAACTGCGGCAGCAGAAAAAAGCCGACGCTCAGGGGAAGCTGGATTTGCTTGTGATGGTGCGCGGGCAGAGGAGTAAACGGTGGGTTTAAATGCACACTAGCCTGTTCGCGCCGCCGGCCACTTTGGCCGCGCTACGTTGTCTGAAACCGCTATTTTAGGCTACCGGACAGAAACTGTCTAAGTCGATCACTTTGTGGGTTGACGAGCACTTCACGCGGATCGCCAGATTCTTCAATCAAACCCTTGTGGAGGAAAATCACGCGATTGGACACCTCGCGCGCAAAGCCCATTTCATGCGTGACCACCACCATCGTGCGGCCTTCCGCAGCCAGATCGCGCATCACCTTGAGCACTTCACCGACCAGCTCCGGATCCAGCGCCGAGGTGGGTTCATCAAACAGCATCACCTCCGGCTCCATCGCTAGGGCACGGGCAATGGCGACGCGTTGTTGTTCACCACCCGACAAATGCGCAGGGTACATTGCGGCGCGATGCGATACGCCAACTCGTTCTAGGTAGCGCTCGGCGCGTGAAATTGCCTCGTCTTTAGACATGCCCAACACATGGATGGGCGCTTCGATGACGTTTTCCAGCGCCGTCATATGCGCCCACAAATTAAAATGCTGGAACACCATGGCCAGCTTGGCACGCATCCGCTGTAACTGCTTAGCATCGCGCGCTTTTAAAGAGCCATCGCGATCAGCAATCAGTTCAAGCGTTTCACCGTTCAGTGCGATGGTGCCCTGATTGGGTTGCTCGAGTAAATTAATGCAGCGTAGCATCGTACTTTTGCCAGAACCTGACGAGCCAATCACGCTGATAACATCCCCCGCATGGGCTTCCAGCGATACGCCCTTCAGCACTTCGTTGGCCGCGTAGCGTTTATGTAGATTTTGAACGTTTAATTTGAGCGTTGTCGTCATGTCCATAGCCGTCATGTCCATATTCTTCATGTCCATATTCTTCATGTCCATATCACGCGCTCAACAATTTACCGGAACGAAATGCAGTCGCCCCTGCCACTTTGGCGAGCCGCATACCGGCCACGGCAAAATGACGGTTTTCTTGCGCGTACAACACGCCGTCACACCCCGATTTTGCTTGGTACACGTCCCCGCTAATCGGGTTAATAACTTCGGCAATCACATCGCCTTTTCTGGCGTAATCGCCCGGCTGTAGCAGATAAGCGACCACGCCGCTCGAGGGCGTGATGATAGGTTCAGAACCAGCCAGCGGCGTGGCAGGATATTTGAGCGGCGGCAGCGGTGAAGCGCTGCCTTTCACCACACCGCGGTGTTTCAAAAAATCAATGATGCGATCAGCGTCGGCTTCCGCTTGCGGGTGGCTCACGTCTGCCAAACCACGCAGCTCAACAGTGACCGACAAACACGCCATTGGAATGGGCTTATCGGGAAATTTCGCCGCCAGCTGCCACCAAGTTTGCGAACACGCCTCGTCAAACGGGCTGTCCCCGGACTCGGTAGCGAGCAGCGTGGCGACGGCGCCGAGGTATCGTGCCAATGGTTCGCACTGCGGCCATAGTGGTGTACCGGTGTACAAATGCAAGGCGGCATTAGCATCGCAATGCAAATCCAACACCACATCGGCGTCGCAGGCCAAAGTCATAAGCACTTTTCTCATACTGACCACTTCGGTGGTTTCAGGATCGGCGACGATTTCATTCAGTGCATCGCGCATGGCCTGGCGTATCAACACGACATTTTGTTGGCCGTCATCGGTTAGCTTATCAGCCACTCTGGCCGCAACGGGCTCAGTCAGGGTTGGGTAATGACGGTTAAAATTTTCACCGGTTGCCGTTTCAAAGCGTCCTAAATGAGAATGCAACAGCATTTGTGACAGCCCGATTGGATTCGCAACGGGCACCACAATAATTTCCCCGGTAATATCGCCCCGCCCTTCAAGTGCAGCCAATCGGCTGCGCAAATGGTGCGCCATCAACATGCCGGGCAGTTCGTCGGCATGAAGTGCGGCTTGGATATAAACTTTTTCACCCCGCCCGTGCGCGTGCCCCTGCTCGATGCTGCCGTAATGGAAACTAACGATGCTTCGCTCAGTACCGAGCGAGCTAATATGGAGTGGGTGTTTTTTAATTTGCATAAAATAATTGGTTGGTTTTGCTTCGGTGGTTCAAATAGGCCGGTTGTGCCAGTCCAATGCTTGGCGCGCAGAAAATGGTTTATGTCCCGCTGTCACCGTGCCCTCAAATGACTCAAAAAGCGCTTCTCGACAAGATGAAATGCGCTCACCAATACAAAAGTTAACGCCAAATAAAAAGCGCCTGCCGTTAAAAAGGCTTCAAACGGCAAATAAAAGCGCGAATTCATCTCGCGTGCTGCGCCAGTTAAATCCATCAGCGTGACAATACTCGCCAACGAAGTTCCGTGTAGCATCATGATCGCTTCGTTACTGTATGCGGGCAATGCACGGCGGAGCGCGGACGGCAACAATATTCGCCGCAACACCGTCGCGCGTGACATGCCCATGCTGCGGGCAGCTTCAAGCTCGCCGGCATTGGTGGCTTTAATTGAACCGGCCAACATTTCTGTGGTGTAAGCGCATGTGTTGATGGCAAATGCCAACGCCGCGCAAAACCATGCAGAGCGAAACCATGGCCATAAGGCACTTTCGCGCATCCACTCAAACTGCGCCAAACCGTAATAGACAAGAAATAGCTGCACTAACATCGGTGTGCCGCGAATCACATAGGTAAAGCACCAGACCGGACGCGCAATCCACAGGTTCGGTGAAGCGCGCAGGATGCCCAGCGGTAGCGCAAACACCAAGCCGACAAGAAGCGCTGTCGCCAGCAGTTTTATGGTCGTTAAGACGCCGTTAAAGTACAGCGGCATGCTCTCAATAATGGCATCAACGTTCATAGTTTCGCCATTTTTACGCCAATGGAGAAACGAGTTTCCAGGCCGCGCAACAAAATAATCGATACGGTCGTAATGGCCAAATATAAAATAGCGGCAACGGTATAAAACACGAATGGTTCGCGCGATGCGCCGGCGGCAAGCCCGGCGCGGAACATCATGTCATCGAGACCAATAACCGACACCAGCGCAGTTGATTTGACGAGGACTAGCCAATTATTCTGAAAACCCGGCAGCGCAAACCGAACCATTTGCGGCAACGTAATACGCAAAAAAACCTGCGGCTTCGACATGCCATAAGCAATCCCAGCCTCGCGCTGGCCCGTGGGAATCGCCATCATCGCGCCACGAAATGTTTCGGTCAGGTAAGCGCCAAATATAAACCCAATCGTCAATACGCCAGCCAAAAACGGATTAATATCAATCAGCTGGTCGTAGCCAAGTTTTGGCGCCACCTGGTTAATCATTGTTTGCCCGCCGTAAAAAATCAACAGCATCAAGACGAGATCGGGCACGCCTCGAATGAGCGTAGTGTATGTAGCGGCCAATCGCTGAAGGCCTCGCGATTTCGATAATTTGGCACTCGCGCCAGCAAGACCGAAAGCCAGCGCGATACAAAGGGACGCCATGGCTACCGCCAAGGTGATGACCATTCCATTGAGAATGGTCGGCATAAAACCATGCAGCATGCAGCATCCTATTGATAAAAAATGAACTGAATTGCAACAAGTGAAGCGCCAAGCGTGGTAGTGGCCTAAAATTTTAACTCTTTGTTAACCAAACACCACCAGCTTGGCGATTGCTAATATTCATTCTTGCTGCGTCTTTTTTTCCTTTTACTTCTTTTTAGTTTTCGTTGCTTCTTTTTAGTTTTCGTTGCTTTTTATTACTTCCCGTTCCGTTTAGTTCCTTCGCGAGAGAAACTCGTACAGCCAACTATTTTTTCTTGCTTGGTGCTATAGCCGCGGCGCCGTCGGTGTAAACGTCAAAGTCAAAATATTTATCTTGTATCTTTTTATAAGCGCCATTGCTACGGATCGCCTTAATAGCAGCACTCAATTGGTCGCGCAATTCGGTGTCAGACTTTCGCACAGCAATACCCGCACCAACGCCAAAAAATTTGGGGTCGTTAAACACGGGACCTATAAATCCATAACCTCTTCCGCCGGCAGTTTTCAAAAAACCCTGTGCAGCAGCAATTGAATCGACAACCGCGCCATCCAAACGGCCTGCAGTCATATCGAGGAACACATCATCTTGTTTGCCATACCGAACGATTTCCGATTTCGGAAAACTAGCCGATGCAAATCGATCATGAATCGAGGTACGCTGCACACCGATCCGTTTGCCTTTTAATCCTTCGGTAGTGACTTCTAATTTACTGTCAGCTTTAGCCACAAACCGGCCGGGCGTTTGGTAGTACTTCTCACTAAAGTCCACCGAGCGTTTGCGCTCTTCGGTTATCGACATCGAGGCGATGACGGCATCAATTTTTTTGGCCAATAGCCCTGGAATCATGCCGTCGAAATCCTGCGTAACCAACGTACAGTCGGCTTTCATTTCTTTGCAAATGGCGTTGGCAATATCGATATCGAACCCGACGAGTTTGCCATCTGCACCCATCTGACTAAATGGCGGGTACGCACCTTCAACGCCAATACGGAGTTTTTTAGAATCAACCTGCGCATTGACGACAAAGCTCATCAAAAACGTTAAGAGTAAGCCTAATAGTTTATTCATCACATCCCCACTAAAAATTATGAACCTAGGATTGGTTAATTGGTCAATAAGCTCTATGCGTTGCCAGTTCTAGTTACTTCCGCTGTTGTTGCGACCGATTTTCCGACGATTGCACTAGCGGTAGATACAGCGGAACTGCCATCATCACGGGGCTGACATCAAGGTAGAGATTGACGACGGTATAGTCTTCACCGCCGTTAGCGCTGCTGACATAGCCAACGCTATCCGCACCTTTACGTAATGTAAACTCAAAGCCGAGCTGCTGCCGATGTTTTTGGGCAGTTTCTGCCTTAGTATCAGCCCGCGAAGCCGCAAATGCTAAGCCAACCGCCGAGGCTTGGTCGCTATCGATCAATTGCGCCATCGTATTGACGATCACGCCATCAGCCAGTATTGCGGGAGAAAAAATAGCCCCTTTAAAATACGGATTGTATTTACCCCCTCCCGCGAGCGGCTCAAGTTTCTTGCCGCGGAGTTTTTGTGCCGAGGGCGTCACCATCTTCGTCTTTAGGTTGTAACGATCACCGCGATCCAAATAAGTCAATTTTACGTTGCTAATATTGAATTCCGGCATGCTCGCATCTACGCTCGCTGCCCCAAGATCCGCTACCAGAGCGCCTTTTGAATCTTTTGCATCAATTACTTCGATATCATCACCCTGTACAATAACGGCCGTGTTCTCTTCAACGCCGAAGCCCATTTTGTACCCAGTTTGCAGCATTAACGGCAACATGCGGCCAATACGCCCGCGTTTTAAAAAATGTTGATCCACAAAGATATCCGCACCGACAAATCCCAAACCGCGATCAAAATCACGCCCAGATTTCAATCCGGCTTGCCCTGCCCTCAAAATGTCCATCACTTCTGGCGGATCGCGAAACATGGTGGCGCTCATGATCGCCGCTCCCGCGCTGGAGCCCGCGACCACACCGCCTTTGTTGAACACCTCCCAAATTGCAGCCAGCATTGGGGTAGCGGCACCGTCATTTTGATAGAGCGCATCGGTAATCCGCTCTTGCGCACCGCCGGCAAAATAGACGCCGCGACTGCCGCGCACCTTGGCAAGCAACACGGGATTACGCACCGCGTGATGAACATCGATCCCCTTTATGGCGGCCGAGACTGGAATATGTTCGGCGACCGCGCCATGCTTGGTCAACGCACCGATTATCCGCTCAGCTGATTTTTCCGGATCATCGGACGCCGTGGCGAACACCGCAAACCGAGCACCACGGCCACCAGCAAGATCAACGATACGTTTCCAGACGGCATCATTATCGTATTTCAATGCGCCACCAATAGGAATTGCAATGCCGCGAGTGCCCTGTGGTGATTTGACAGCAGGCGCAGCAAGATTGACGCCCGCAATACCCGGAACCGCTTGTAACACCAGCGACCCTAACAACGTGGCCTGCACGAGCATAGTCACCACAGGCGCTAGCTGTCGGTTGATGCTACTGCGGATAAATCGGTGAAGAGCGGTTTTCATTTTTCTATTTTGATTTCTCAATTTTCAATTTTGCTGCGTCAGCATCAAAGCTAATTGCCTTGAAAGGGTAAAAACAGCGGGCAAGCCCAATATTATTTCCCCGCATTTTCATGCGTCGGCAGCGATAGTGACACAGCTCCAAGCGCTTCGGGCAGCGCCTGTAATGAAAACATAACAACTTGTCGCATTCTGACAATCCGAGACTTTTAAAAATGGCACGGCTACCGGCGCAGCTACCAATTGAGATCTTAAATTGTTGATTTAACAACGAATTATTAAAATACAACAGTCCGCTTTCAGCGTTGCGACTACAACTTGTGCTTTTGCGACTGATCTGGTTTTCACCGTATTGTTTGTGACACATCGCGCTTACACTCCTTTCGTCATCAAAGCATCACAAAACGGTAAGCGCCAAATTTTTCAGCTATTTTGGTTGGCAAAATGATGGAAGTTATATCGTTTTTCACTTAAAAAGCCGCTAAGAATATAACCACTTTCGGAATTGTTTAATCGTCATTTACAACGTTATTTGAACACTGTTAGAACCTGCAGTTGCGCTATTTGGACTTTTACAATTTTCAACACTTAGGGAGTTTATCCAGCATGAAACCATCCAAGCGACATTCACTGACTGCACCAACGCTGTCGGGCACCGCACAAGCTGTTGTGATTGCATTGGCAGCGGCTTCCAGTGTCTTTGCAACCGCAGCATGGGCACAACAATCAACACCGGTAGCGCCCGCCGCACCAACCATAAAAGTTGAAAAAATCGAAATAACCGGCTCGTCGATCAAGCGGATTGAAGGCGAAGCCGCCTTGCCTGTTCAAGTCATTACCCGCGACGATATCGAACGCGGTGGCTCAACAACTGCAGCTGAAATTCTCACCAAAATTTCTGCCAGTTCAGCTGCGTTAACAGATGGCGCAAGCTTTAGCGATATTCCCGGCCAACGCGGTTTTAACGGGGCAAACCTGCGCGGTATTGGTGTTTCATCGACTCTGATTTTGCTGAATGGCCGCCGGATGGCGAACTTTGCTTCGCCCGGCGGCAACAGCGGCGTTGATTTGAACGCGATTCCATCAGCCGCCATTGAGCGCGTGGAAGTTCTAAAAGACGGCGCGTCAGCCATCTACGGCACCGATGCAATTGGCGGGGTTATTAACTTTATTACCCGACGCGATTACACCGGCCTCGATCTATCAGCCTATGTCAGCGACACACAGCATGGCGGCGCGGGGAAAAATATTTTCACGCTTTCAGCTGGTATTGGCGATTTGAACAAAGATCACTTCAATATTTTTGGCGTGCTGGACTATCAAGATACCAAGACATTGCGGTCTACTCAGCGCAATTGGATTGGCTCGGTATTTCAACCGGATATTAATTTGGACGTCGGTAGCTCCAACACTTATCCCGCTAACTTCCGTCGCACGCGCGCCAGCGGCTCCGCGACTGGCTCGCGCTATAACCCTTCCGCACCGAACTGCAACCCGCCAGCGACCATTTATGCGCCGGACAGTTTTGTTGGCTCCAAAGCCTGTTTGTATAACTACATGCAGGACACCGAAATTTTTCCAGCTTCAAAACGCACTTCATTTTTAACCCGTGGCCAATTTGCTATTGATGCTGACACGACGTTGTTTGCCGAATATTTACACGGCGAAACAAAAACGCAATATCGCATCAGCCCGCTAACCATCACCAATCTTAACTATCCGGCCAATGGCCGCTATTATCCGACTGCCACTGCGGCCTTGGCCGGCACAACCGGGCCATTGCGGTTGAACTACCGATTAAGCGAAGCGGGAGGTCGTACCAACGATGTCGAGGCAACAGCAGACCGTTTAATTCTTGGCATCAAAGGTGTAGTGGACGGGTGGGACTATGATTCGGCATTTAACTACGCCACCAATAAGGTAACGGACGCGTATGTGGATGGTTATGTGGCCACCACACCATTCAACACATTGTTTTTGACCGGCAACCTCAATCCTTTCGGTCCGACTGATGCGGCGGGTTTGGCAGCGCTAAACGCCGCTAAAATTAAAGATGACGCGCGCGATTCAAAAGGCACAACGACGACTTTTGATCTTAAAGGCTCCAGGACAATTTTCGCCATGGGCGGCGGCGATGCGGCTCTGGCATTAGGCTTGGAAGTACGCAAAGAAAAGCTCGATTTCAAACCGTCGACATTGCTCGCGGCCGGTGAAATTCGCGGCGATGGTAGCGCCACGCCATTCTCCGGAAGCCGCAATGTGACAGCGGTGTTCGGCGAATTAAACCTACCCATCACCAAAACATTCGAAGCCCAACTAGCGGTTCGCTTCGATAAATATAATGATGTTGGCTCGACGACCAATCCAAAGCTTGGTCTGCGCTGGAATCCGGTCAAGGAGCTTGTTTTGCGCGGCTCGTACGGCACCGGCTTTCGCGCACCGTCATTGCCGGATTTATATTCACCGACGGTGGTTGGCCAAACCAACGGTATTTATAACGATCCGCTCGGCTGCATCCGTGTCGGCGCCATTAATAACACAACGAACCCCGACTATTGTGGCATCCAGCCGGCTAAGCTGCGCGGCGGCACTGCTGATTTAAAGCCTGAAGAGTCTAAACAGTTCTCGATGGGCGCGGTTTTTGAACCCATGAAAGAACTATCGGTATCGCTAGATTATTGGCGGATTGAAAAGACTGACGTTATTGCATCGCCAGAGGGTATTTACTTCGCCGATCCAGTTGCTTACGCTAAATACATTACCCGCGCTGCGGCTGATCCGACGCTCCCGGGCATTCCGGGCTTTATCACCCAAATCGATTCACGCCTGCGCAATTTGGGCGGTTTGAAAACGACAGGCGTGGATCTTGGTTTTGATGTTCGGTTGCCTAAAACAACGTACGGCAGATTTGGTATCAACTTCACCGGCACGTACGTCATTGATTACAAAACCCAGGCAGGTCCTGGTGCCGAGTTTGTTGATGGCGTGGGGAAATTTGCCAACGATCAAGTGGTTCAGCGCTGGCGCCACACGGCTGCGTTTTTGTATGACATTGGTGCATGGAGCGCAACCCTGTCGCAGACATTCTATTTGGGACATACCGATCAGAACCCTTACGCCAACGGCCAGCCGCGCCGCGTGGGCAGCTATGAACTATATGACCTGACGGGCAGCTATTCGCCGTGGAAAGCGTTGAAATTCCGCATTGGTATCAAAAACCTGTTGGATCGCAACCCACCGACCTCGAACCAGATTTATAGCTTCTTGGCCAGTTACGACCCGAACTACACCGATCCACGTGGACGTTTATATTTTGGCAGCGTTTCGTATTCGTTTAAATAGTATCGTTACATTGAGATAGGACACTAAAAATAGGCGAGGCAACCTTCGAGTAGCGCCTCTAATAAAATACTGGGCCTCGTCGCGGTATGAAATCATCCCCAAAGATTGACCTCTCTGGGGATTTTTTTTGCGATTTTCTATAGCAATTTTAGTTGAGAATTTTCATTGCCCACGTTCCGGCGAGACTCATTTCAAAAAGTCACTATCCATTCGCAATCGTCAAGAACACAGCGAAAATTGAAAATTATGTAAAGGTGGTTGGCAATCGAGCCTCAAATTGCTATACTCCTTGGCTGATGCGCCCATAGCTCAGATGGATAGAGTACTTGGCTACGAACCAAGGGGTCGTGGGTTCGAATCCTGCTGGGCGCACCAATAAATTCAATGGCTTACAGAAATGTAGGCCATTTTTATTTGTGGAATCGTAGCTGTCGCGTGTAGTGAAATCGTATTGAATTCCCGTCTCCCAACACCTTTATGTTGGACAATCGATCGACGTAACCGACCAGATACGCCGTTGATAGGTGCCCGTATTGCGGACAATCTCCGCTGATCGCAAGTCGCCCGAGTGCGTAAATTGGCCTACCGGCATCAAGATTCCAGACCCCGGCAACCAGCGGTTGAAACAACAACCCAATTGCACTGCCTGAAATCAATCTAACGACCTAAAGCAAATTCCGTTGAAC
Source organism: Burkholderiales bacterium (assembly GCA_025360815.1). Classification (GTDB taxonomy): domain Bacteria; phylum Pseudomonadota; class Gammaproteobacteria; order Burkholderiales; family Usitatibacteraceae; genus UKL13-2. Next base: position 16,573 of record JANYBL010000115.1, on the reverse strand, counting down.
CTATTTCAGATCCGCAACGACTCACCATCGCAGGCTTGATTTCGATCCCCTGAAAACACGCCTGCATCCCTAGCAGTGAGCTGTCCCACCAGCGCGCAAGCGTTGGTGGGATTTTTTTGCATTTTTCTCGGGCTCTGGAAAAACACGTGGCAACGCAAGAAAGAACGCATCACATTCGACCTATTTTTAGAATTGTTGAACCTGGATGATCGTGGCTACGACTCAACATTTTATCTGCGAAAAATGCCATGATGACCACAGCGTTGCACGCATACCCCCTTGCAAGCAGCATACAAGCTCGGCTTTTTAACGAAGCGCAACGCAAGACCGAAGACGCGCCCCCATCAGACCACGTCAAGGTAGATGAAAATTTGTTGGAACTAACCACGCCGACCAAAACAGCCGAAGATATTCCATGGGATTCAAGGGTTGTGTATATCCCCCACAAGCATCGCTGGCCCACCTAGTTTAGTACGAAAATAAATCGCCTCGGCCGGAAACTCGTACGATTCGCCTCGCCATCGGCTTTTGTAGCCGGCCGCATCAAACAAATTGAACGACTTCTCGGTTGCCTCCGACATAGTGTTAGACGTTTTCTAAAACCTTTTTTCCAACAAGCGCGCCCCTATTGCTCGTATCCATAGTACACATGGCGTGTGTCGCACGCATGGCACACGAAAATCCGCTTATCAAAATGCAAACGACTTTTGAATAGCGGGATTAGTCGTCGTTCAACGTTGGCCAGAAATAGCGAAGTTAATGCAGCACAAGGCGGGACACCTCGCAGCTCGCCTTGGAAGGGATCTTCTCGCCGCTTCAGCGAGACACGTCAACAATTAAACCGTTTATCCAATTCTAAAAGGCCATCATGAAGAAAATATTCAAGGTAGCAACCTCTGCAATGCTCGGTACCGGTGCCATCTCAATATCGGGATTAGTATTCGCTGATCCTCCGATCTCGGCGGCTAACCCATAAAGCAGGCGATTCACAACCTGGTAGTGGCGGCATGATGGACAAGAAATTTTCCAAAACCGGCACTTACCAAATTAACGCTTCGGGCAGTTTCTCACGAGCCAACAAGTGTATCGGCGAAGCCACTGTGACGATTGAAGTGACACGGAAAAATTGGGCAACTTTAATTTCCCAACTGTCTGCCCCGATCCTTATGAAAAAGAACCAGTCGGCGGCAGCAGTAACAATAGCGGCCTCAGCGACGCACAAAAAGGTGCGGCATTGCGCATGAAATTTACGCCAGCATGTCCTACCGCTTTCTTCTCCGAGTTCGACAAAAAAACAGGGCAGCTGATTTGTTCGCCACAATTTAAAAAATTATGCCCGAAAGGCTGGAAAAGTACCGAGGTGAACGATCAACTTATTTGCACCCCGATTCCCAAGCCCTGTCCTGAAGGGTTCACAGGCGAAGTCAACAAGCAGACTGATGTATTAACTTGTTCGCCCGTTATTGTCGCTGGGTGCCCCGCAAGTTGGAAACGCAGCATACAAAACAATCGATTGGTTTGTGATTCTATTTCACAGCCAACCGTATCTTGTCCAACCAACGATCAATGGCCATGGGGCAACAGTTATTTCAAAGACAGTTGGAACAAGATGGGCTGCCAACCTAACAGCAAGACAGCACTTTAACTGCATTGGAATGGGAATAATCAAGTCGCATTAATAAACCAACCGTAATGACGAACGACGGCTCCTTCGGGAGCCGTCGTTCGTTTGGCGAATCGCAATTGCATCTCAACTACCAAACGGTCTATCAAACAAATCCGCTCTGCAAATATCGTTAAAGAAGAAATGAACCTCAGTGGCAATTGGTACGACTTAACCTGTAATCGACTGTCCTAGAGATGAATCGACGGCATCGAAGCGATATATCCACGATACGATTCATTACTAAAATAAATCTGATATTCAAGGCTCAAAACATGAATAAAACATCACTTTGCATTGCCATTCTACTCACGCTCGGCGCCGTGATACATGCAGCACCGGACAAATCCGGCAAGCCGACGATGCCCACCACACCCGGAATCCCCAACGCTCCAACCCTCAAGGAGGTTGGTTTCATCACCGGCGTTACTATTTCTCCTAAAAATCCTGTTGTGGGTGAACCCGTGAATTACATTGTGGCAATGAGCGGTGCTGGTTATTGCACAGTTGATTGGAAGACTAGTAGTGGCGTGAAAGCTGCAGCTGGCTCGGCGTTTGCCAACGGACAGCCTTCAACCGGCGTGATCATCCCAAACAACATCGTTATGCAAGCAGATACCTACACCGTAAAGATTGAGGGGAGCACGCATATCGCCAATAACAATTACCCTGCGTGCAACGGCGAGGCTACGCTGACTTATGTCGTAACGAACCCGAGACTCGCGGTGAACACGGCGTCAGATCTAACACTGATGCCAGCCATTATCGGCTTGACGGTCCCCGACTCTTTCAGCACAAACCAAGCTGGCAAACTCATGGTGGACGGGCATGGACTCTGTAGCTACCACGTCGATTTCGGCGATGGGAACGCTGAGGATCGCACCGATAAGCTACCAACAGACTTGAGGAATATCCCAACCCATGAATACACTAACTACGGTGTCCCCAAAACGTTCACGCTAAAAGTAAAGGGGGTCGCGGGCAAATGTAAAGGCGAGTTCAAAAAGGATGTGATTGTTACAGCCCCAAGCCTCAGCGTTGCAGCGCCGCAAGAAACCGCAATCCCGGCAAGCCCGGCAGTCAAGGTTGCATGCCCTCCCGGTACAGTTTGCTAGACCGACGCGCATCTAAAAACGGCAACCCCCTTGCACTGTTAAAGCAGCAATTTCTATGAACAACTCCAATGACTTCAAAAGCACGACGACTAGTCGTGCTTTTGGCCCCATTAGCAACCACGGCGCTGATTCCAACTTTAAGAACGACAAAACATTGTCCGGCAACCCAACGACGGCGGAGCTGATACTTGCGTTGGCGGCAGGCGCATTATTTTTGTGCACCAGCCTCTTCATGCTGGTTCATCAGAATGTGGCGTTTGCTAGCGAGGCATCGGGCTATCAATCGAATAAATTGGTGTCGACCTCGCAAGATGTAAGGCGTGCCACTCCCGTCACCAAGGCACATTCGCAAACGTGGTCAGAAGGCCATGCCGTGTTGCCGGATCCGAGCCCAATCGATAACTTAAACCTAAATACGCCAACCTCGGCGCCCGCTTCATTAAAATAAATTAGGAACCATCATGCGTAAAACGATCATCAGAAACTTGGCAATTTTTAGCGGCCTTGTCGGCATCGTTGCCGGTAGCATCGTGTGGGCAGGCTGCCCGAGCGGCACGATTGCGCAGGGATTCGATCAAAACAACCAGCCTATTTGCGTCGTTGCCAATACGGGCAACGGTGGGGGCACTTCCAGTGGCAACCCGCCACAATCCGGCGGTGGTGTTGCCTTCTACGGCCCTGGATCTGTACCGGTGGTGACGCCCGAGCAAGAATACACCGACCTTTGCATGACAAATCTCACCAGCCTCGCGAGCATGCAATTGCAAACGCAGCTGCTAAAAGATAAAGCGGTGAGTAGCCAAGTGCAGGCAGCCGCAAAGATTCGCGCAGCAGAATTAGGGACCAGCTGCACAAAGATATGCAAAGACTTTGCAGCCGTGTCACACCAGATTTCATGGGCGCATGCCCACTACATAACCGATAGTGCAATCGTCGCCGAGACAAAAGCTTTAATTGCGAAAAACCCCTACCCGAACTTACCGGGAGCCAGTGAACTAAAGTCATGTATGCCTGCGCAGGTAACACAAAACTGGTGTCCCACTTCGGGCACGGGTGTTGGTGGGGGGCCTGCACGAATCGAAAACCCGCTAGATAAAATCAAGGTTTGTGTCTCTGGCGGCGATGCGCTGAAGCACATGAATTTTTCAGATGCCGATGCGGCGCACAACTGCGCGCGACCCAGCATTGTGGATGCGTTTCTGCGCATCGAGGCTGAACATCAATGCGTGAAGGACGCGAAAGATGCCAAGGAAATAAAAGACGCGAAAGAAGCTGCCGCGCTGAAATTAGCAAACACCAGCGCTGCCGCACCGACTGCGTCAACAATATCACCGCTGTCTTCTCCCCCGCAGTCGCCGCGTAAGCATTAAAGAGCACCGCCGAAAACTGCCGTCAGACCCTTTCTTGCATAGCATTCTCCGTTGCCGATGTTAGAAATACTAATTTTAACGGTGGTTGCCCCGCCGCGCCGACCATGAGACTCAAATCATCGATTAGAATCAACTCCTTCAAGTTCATCCTCTTCATAATCGGCTTCACACTTGTTGCATTATTAACTGCCTGCGGCGGCGGTGGGGCCGGCGGAAGCAATAATTTAGGTGTGGCCAACCCAAACACAACAAATGTGGCGGGGCTATTCGAGTGCCCGCCCGGCAATGCAATATTTAGTATTCCGCCGGTTGCATTGGCAAACGTCGTGGGATGGGAACCGTTGGGGCATCTATCACCGCCTTCACACACCTTCCCAACCGATCACCAGTACTTATATGTTGCCAACCCGTCGCTAAACGGCTCATTACCGCAAACGCGTCCGTCTTACCCACTCATCGCACCGGCTAATATTCGCGTTGTGATGATCGCTAGTAGCACCAATAGCACGAGCGGCACAACCGACTACTCAATCTATTTCCAAACCTGCGCCGATGTGGCCGGCCAGTTTGGCCATGTGGGTACCCTCGCAGGACCACTGGCGGCGCTAGTCAGCACGATCAGCCAACATTGCAACATTTATGAACCTGCACCCGGGTTCCCCGTCATGCAATGCCAAAGCGGCAATTTATCGATCGACATATCGGCGGGCACCCAAATTGGCACGGTCGGTGACGGCGGCTCCCTAGCGCTAGATTGGTGGCTACAAGATCGGCGAGTGCTCCCGCTGCATTTTGCCAATGCACCGCGCTTCAGCGTCAGGCCCGATAGTTTTGATATCGCGCATACCGTCGGTGCTAGCGATTATTTCATTCCCAGCATGGCAAGCCAGATTGCCGCAAAAATGGGACGCTTTGATGGTGCAATGAAGCGCACTTTTTTACCACTCGGCGGCAGCATTGCAGTGGATGTGGATGCCACAGCGCGCGGCTATTGGTTTAAAAATGGACAACCCTATCCACCCGAATCATCTCACGCAGCCCTTGTTCCAGACTATGTCACGCCGGACAGCGTTCAGGTGTTCTCACTCGGCATAAGTCAGGCAAATGTCGGGTCACGCTTGCAGACGTTCGCACCCATCTCATCCGGATCTGTCAATCGCGCGTTTGAAACCGTCACAGCCGACGGCAACACCTATTGTTATGAATTCAACAGCAACCTCTTTTTTGGCAACGCTGCCAATATTATTTTGGTGCAACTCGTCAACTCGACCACGTTAAGAATTGAAGTATCGCCACAGTTTACGCGCTGCACAGCGGCGACACCGTACAACTTCTCAGTCAATGCCGTGACCTATCAACGATAATATAGGAAATCGTAAAATGGCTTGAAAGCCAGTACTGGAGCGGCTTTCGTTAAAAGCCGTCCTAATTGACGGACCAAAATTCATGTTTCCCATCGCTAGCAATACGGTTAGCCGTGGTCCAATTATTTTCAATAATATCCAGCAATTGAACCATTTGTTCGGCAGCGACGACCCAACCCGTAGACCAGGCAGCCACCTCGCATAAACCGCACATTTTAAAAGGACCACCATGAAGCAAAACGCCATCCGAAACATGCTCTCGCTCGTCACTGTTGCCACACTTACGGCGCTTACCGCGTTGACTTGCTTCACCGTCGGCTCACATGCTTTCGCAGCAGACACCAAATCGCGTCCGGGCGCGACGCAACCACAACCATTAATGCAACCGATGCCACCAAAAGGTGGCAATACACCGCCGCCACCGCCGGCCCCAGTCATCCCCACTGTGACCACCGCAATGTTTTCGGTTGCGGAAGTCAATGCGCTTGTGCCTGTCACCATCAAGCTTGACGGTATCAATTTGGGCGCAGGCAAAGAATGTTATGGCTCAATCACATGGGGTGACGGCACAACATTTGATAACTCGTTAGCGACGAATGGCGCATGGCGCACCCTTCCCAAGATCTTCACCAAAGCTGGCACTTGGACCGCTACTGTTCAAGCTAAAAGTTTTTCTGGCGTGCCCTGTGTGAACGGCGGCCCGAATGGTGGCGTGATCCAGGCCACGATTAAAGTTAACCCGCCAACACCGCTACCACCATCGGGCATGACCAAGCTGGTCGTCACACCGACAAGTGACCCAAAGCGACCCATGTTCTACACCAAATGGGATGGCAACGGAAATCCAAAAGCGGGTTGCTCCTACAAGCTACAATTTGGTGACGGCACATTCGAGCAGCAACAAGTTGGGCTGGTTCAAGATAACGCGCAAACCTTCCATACCTACTCAGCAAGCGGCTCTTATACAGCATCTCTTGAGTTGACCAACGCGGCATTTGAGTCTTGTACCATCGGTGCCGGTGCCAGCCCGCAGCCAGTCATCATTCCATAAGTCATTTTGCATTTTGCATTTTGCATTTTGCATTTTGCATTTTGCATTTTGCATTTTGCATTTTGCATCAAACGAAACATCGAGCACAAAAATCGGCCATTAATGCTCTCGCGCGGATTGAACCCGCCAGCCTTAGCCTGCGACTTACCTTGTGTGCATTAATTATTTCAGCACGAGTTGGTTCAGCGACCTCAATGATTACCGTTAGTTTCCCTTAACTTCTTATCTCAATCTCAGTCAGGATCATCATGAAACGCACGCCACTTTCAATCGCGATTATTACCGCATTTGCCACGCTGGCCGCCGTGACCAACGCGACGCACGCATCTGCTGCTGACAAACCAAACGGCGCTGGCACCGCGAACAAACCGGGCACGACCGATGGGCCAAAGTTTCCGCTACCGGTTAAGGCAACCGTGGCACCAGCCCCTAAAAAACCGGCTGTCGATGCGGCAACGCCAGCAGCGCCTTCCACTACACCGACGTTGGTCACTGCCGTGTTTACCTTGACCGACAACAAGGCTCTAGAGTTTTCGCCGCTCAAGCTAAATGGTTTAAATATTGGTGCGGGTATGAATTGCGATGGCACCGTTCAATGGGGTGATGGCACCTCTAACCTCCTCAGCCTTGGTCTTAATGGAGTATGGTTAACGCTGGATAAAAAGGCCTACTCCAAAGCAGGAAAATATACTGTTGTCATCACCCCAAAAGCGCCCTGCATTACCAACCAGCCCAACAATGCGCCGATCACTGCCGATTTGACCATCTCGCCACCCACCCCCTTACCACCGTCCACAATTACTGAACTATCCGTAAATGCACCAAGAGGAGCCCAAACCAGCTTCGGCATCAAAAAACTCAAGCCAAACGAGTACGAGCGTTTGATCGACATCAAATGGAATAACGGCGGACACGCCGCAACCCAGTGTGGCGTCATTGTTCACTTTGGCGATGGCACAGATTCAGCCCCGCAAGTGCTATGGAGTCAGCAAGCCACCCTGCATCTCACCCATATCTACAAACTCAGTGATCTTGACAAAAAGAACGGCGGCGCAGCCTACTCAGTCATCGTTTCACCGAGCAACTCTGATTACGATTCCTGTAGCCTCGGACCGAACGCGGGCCCGAAAACATTCACCCTGCAATAACGAATCAATATTGAACCCCGGTGGCGAAGAAAACGACTACCGCTAGTAGCGCCTGGGGTTTCGCTTGGGGTTTCAATACTCCGCATTTTCCCCCATTTATAAAACCCAGAAATCAACAACCCTTAATCAACGGGAGAATTACTATGCATCTTTTCAAAACCGCAATCGTTACGGCAACTACCACCGCAATAGCCATTTCATCCGCAATGGCAGCCGCAGCGCCCAATGTTAGTCCGGCAGGAACGGCACCGTCGAATACGAGAACACTTGTTAACCAGAATAAAGACCTGACTGTATCATCCGCCGCAAAACTGGTCAGCTTATCCTTGAAAGAAACCAACATCCCGTGGATGAATCCAGTCAACGTTAAATACAGCCTGTCTGCTAACAAGCCGATTAAAAACTGTCGTTTGGAATATCAGCTTCAAACCAACGACGCGGGCAAGCCAGCCCTTACACTATGGCCCTCGTTGGATTTTTCGGTAGCGAATTCATATGATGTGTCATTACCTGTTCAAGAGGGCACATTCGGATTCGGCACCTTGGAGTTAAATAATATACCGGTCAAAAGCGGCTCATTTCGCGTGATCGTACGCGCCAAAGCTACGCCAACCAACACTTGTGTTGGAGAAGTGCACGCCGATTTTGTGTTCTTGCCGAAGCCCTAGTCGACTATCCATCAGCAGCAGCACTTCATTGATTCATTCATGTTCTAGCAACGCCATCGATCAACTGATTTTCTAGGGTGGCGGTTAGATCGTCATGGTTGAAATTTGCAAAAACGCCGCAGACCCAAAATTTGCGGCGTTTTTTTGGCTAGTTCAAGGACGCTGTAATCACCACAGGCACATCAAATCAAACGGCGTAATCCCGCTACCCGCAATCCAATTATCTATTGAACCGATCCGCCACGGAATGCGACTTAAGGTTACTTGCTAGCGCAAATTAGTCAAAAACTAGATTGTCTGCAAACCGGCTCAACCGCCTAGGAACCACCATGACATTGCCAATACTGAAATCCATCGCTACCCTCACCGTTGCATTAATTGCGATGGCTGGCAGTACGGGAACCGTCAACGCAGCCACGCTCGGCGATGCGCTATCGGGTATTGATTATTTTGCGCAACCCAAACTCAATGTTTATCCCGACAACGAAACCACCGTTGAGGTAACACTGATCGGCGCAAATGGCCCGGGTGGCCCGGGTGATGGATCGGTGACAAAGACGATCAATGTGCGCGACAACTCCAAATTATCAGCTGTTAATAGATAGGAATGATTACCAAGCGCAACTCACAAACTGCCGTTGCCTACCGCTATTCCACAACAACAAGCAGCGGACGATCAGCAGCAGAATTTCAGGTTTAAAAATAAACTTTTTACCCAGCACGTTTAATCAAATCAACCTCACCGGAAAATGCAAATGAAAACGACAACCCGACTTCAATCCACACTCATCGCTGCCGGCTTTTCAGCCGCCCTCATACTTTCCGCCGGAACTGCTGCGGCTGAAGACTTCAACCCACAACCTGACCCACCGGGCAAAGCACAAAAAACCGATAAAGGCGCGCACAACCCGCCAGACGACAATGGGGTGAAAGGCCAACACAACCCGCCAGGATATAAATCTGGTGCAGCAGACAAAGCAACAGGAATTCCACCGGGATTTAAAGGCAGCGCGGTGGATAAAGCGACTGGCATTCCACCGGGATTTAAATCCGGAAAATCTTCCGACACAAAGGTCTTGCTGCCTGCCGTCCATGATGCCAACAAGGCTGACGGCGACAAGGCAATAAAACTCGACACGTCAAAAGTTGGCGCGGTTGAGGCGACCAAATAACTAATTACTAACGCCAAAGGAAACTACAATGAACATGCAATTGAAAAAAATCGCCTTGGCAGTCATGTGCATCGCGGCAACAGGCACCGCGATCACCGCGGCAGCCAACCCTACCGTGACCGGCCTGAAAGCACCGGCAGAACTTTTTGTTGGCGACGTCCTTAACTATGTTATCGAGGGCACGGGCAAGGGCCTTTGTGAATATCACTATGACATCGGCAACGGCTTTGCTGGCCACGAGAAATATCAGCTCCCAGTAAATGGCGGTGTGAACCCGCAATATAAGGTTGGCGCAGATGAAAACTTTCATGTGTACAAAATGACAATTACCCCGCTTGGCAATTGTAAAAGTATGGGCGGTCGTCCGATTACGGCCTCCATTAAGGTGAAAAAAGTGATGGATAACAGTGCAGGTGCTCCAGTCATCATCCCTACTGTTACCCCAACCAAACCCGGCCAGCCAACCGGACCCGGCGCGACTCTTGCGCCACCACGACCAACACTAACTGCCATTGACATCAGCCCCGATACTGCACCCGCTGGCAAGGTAATTTTTAAGGTTGACGGAACTGGCTCTTGCAAATATCACGTCACCTACGCTCGCGCGGAGGCGCCGCCTGTAGCCACGCCGAACATGTCGTTCGAGAGTTCAGCGCAAAGCCAATTTCCAATGACGTTGACATTCGGCAAGCCATCAGCAGACAAACCCGGTACGTACACCTATACCGCCGTTGGATACGATGGCTGCATAGGTATTGCGAACAGTGCGGCAATTATTGTGAAGTGATCTAAGTTTGCCGAGGCAGATCGGTGCCTGCAAACGTTACAATTTAGTGGTAAGTGTTAAGTGTTAGGCAACAAAAAGCTGGATTGTAGTGAGGTGTGGTAGGTTTGGTAAGTTTGGTAGGTTTGGTAGGTTTGGTAAGTACCGTAAATAATAGGGTTGGTCACCGTCGTGGCCAGCCCTTTTTATTTTTCATTTTGCGAAGCGCTTCGACCCGAAGGCGATTCAGGCGGCCCCAACTAAATAAACGTGTTTCCACCCCCCCCCCAGCGCTCAGCCCGGAAACGGGGGAGAGCAGGAAGTTAGGCCGCCCCTCAACACTTCATCATGCCGGATCAACGGATGGCCGTCACAAAAGCCAATTTGCATCACGTTCGCGCCTCATTTGCATTGAACCGACACGGCACGCAACGCGACTCAATGAAAATCCCTAGCGAATGCTGACGCCTTTCCAAATTCTAGGCAAATCCTATCCACTTTCAATACCGTTAACAAAGAAAATCTATGCACTCTGCAATTGACACAAATCGCTCAAACCGTGCCCGCCACTGTTCAACGTCAAAACTTGCGTTAGCAATCGCGTCTTTAATGCGTTTCAAGGCTCGCTATCGCCATAATTATAGTGATAGTTTAAAAAGTAACGCATTCGACGCCATGGCCGCCTATCCCTACCCGCATACGCCTCAAGAGCATCCGATAAGCGCCGCGGGTAATTAAAAAATGGCTCCTACTGACTTCAATCGGTAACTGCAATAAGCAAGACGGTCTGGCTCCCCCTTTTAAAGGTAACCACACCATTAATTTCAAGAAGAAATATTTTTATTTAAACAAACGGAACACCACGCATGAAACAAGAAACGATCGCGCTCGTACAAGAATCATGGCAAGATGTGTCACTTATTTCCGCTACCGCTGCCGCGCTTTTTTATAAAAATTTGTTTTTAGCAGACCCCAGTCTCCGCCCCCTATTTAGCGGCGATATTGCCACCCAGGGCTTGCGGCTGATGCAGATGATCGGTGCAGCGGTTAACAAACTAGACGACTTACCCGCCCTTGTGCCCATCCTGGAATCACTTGGCAAGCGCCATGTGGGCTATGGCGTGGAAGATCGACATTACGAAACAGTTGGCGCCGCACTGCTCGCAACCTTGAGACAAGGGCTGGGTGAAGAATTTACGCCCGCCGTCAACGCTGCTTGGGCTGAAGTTTACGATGTCATCGCCAATACGATGAAGTCCGCGGCCAATCAACAACAGGCTGTTGAGGCCTCGTAAATCAGTCTAGCCGTAAATATTTTAGCGAATGCCAGTCGCATGTGGCGAGAAATGAGTTTTACGCGGCGACCAAGTATGTTTAAACCGATTCTTCGCTATCAATCTTTAACCCTAACTCTAACCGGGCCGGCTTGTGGTGATTGCTAGATTTTGCAATTCACAGCCGACATGGCATTAGGAACTTGTGCGCTTAACAAGGTCAACCGCGGCGAACTGGCGATGGCGCACAACCGTTGGCAACTGATGCGTCGGATAGCTGAGCCACGCCGCACAGGATAGCGTCAAATCACAAAGGGTCAATGCTGATCGGGGCGGCATTCCGCGCTGTGAAAACCAGAACAATCATCAGCCTGACGATTCACACCGAAATTGGTGATGGTTTCCGAGCCTTCAGGCAGGCATTTTTTTGTTTCATCCTCCTCGGATCACCCCCCTCTGATCCGACCAATCGAACCCGAAGCGGCTGGTCACGAAAATTATCGGTCTCACGCAAAAATAAATTGAACCGGCGTAGCCTCCCGTTCGACTTAGTAAGCGAGAGTCTCGTTTATTGGCTGGTTCAATGCTTGCCTGCCCCGCTCATATTTGTAATTTACGGTGCAGCGTCAATTTCATCAGAGAAGGCAAACAACAATCTGGCTCCAGTACGGATTAAATCGCGAGCGGCCTAAATTGATGAGAACGGTACTTCACCCATGTCATGAAGCATCCCGCACATTGCATTCCGCAATGTGCCTATTGAACAGTCTCCACCGAAAAAGATGATGAAACGACAAATTAGCCAATTACTGCTGACGATAATTTCAACCGTCGCCTGCGTTTCAATATGCAGCATAGCGCTAGCAGCGCCAACTGGGACCACTGCGCGCGCACCCACACCAACAATGAACGCGGACCAGTCTGGGTGCGCGATCATTAACTACTATGATGTGGGGCCTCAACAAACTTATGCAGCGCTGGGACAATTGCCTTGGAGCAAATTGAAGGGCTGCGACACCGTTAGAATTTTTCCAAAGCCAAATAGCGGCACATACAACGAAATGATCTTGATTTCAGCAGGTACGGACGTAGCACCAACTGCACCCAATCAATTTATGCGGGTCATCGGCATGCCTGACCCCTTAACCGGCGCACTCCCCATCATTGACGGAACCAATGCCACCCAGATGGAAACGCTGCCTGGACAAGCGCCACGCTCATTACGTTACCACGACAACAATAATCCCCAGCCACAACGCGCCCTTTACAACCTTGGATTAGTAATGGTGGGGCCGCAGCTTGGCTACAATTACAACAATGGTCCCGCAGGCTACATTGGCATCGAGAATCTTGACATCCGAAACGTGCAGTACAACGCGCCATTCACAGACGGTAAAACAGGCCTAGCAGCTGTTTACAACTCATTTGGGTCATGCTTGTTTGTGGAGGCGGCGGCGCATCTGGTGATTAAAAATAACATTCTTCACGGTTGCGGCAATGGATTATTTATCAACTCGAAAAACGACATCATTGTCGAGCTTTCGCAAGACATACTTATCGAGGGGAACTGGATCTATAACAATAGCAATCCGCCAATTCCCAACGTCAGCAATGGCTTCCATGAGCACAATAGCTACACCGAAGCGCGCGATATTATTTTTCAATACAACACGTTTGGCGACGTTCGTCCCGGCGCATTTGGCGATTGTCTTAAAGACCGGTCATCGGGAACCATCATCCGCTACAACATTTTTACCTCTAACTGCACCATCCTGCTCAATCTTCTCAATTCAACCGGATCGCCCACACTAATCGCGACCGATGCCGCATATGGCAACGACTACGTGTACGGCAACTTATTTGACGTTGCACCCACGGGTTCTAGAAATGCGAACTTGGTAACCTACGGTGGTGATACAGGTGTTTATAGTAGTTACCGCCAAAAAACACTGCGCTTTTATAACAACACAGTCGTTGTTAAAGGCGATGCCGTGGCGACGGTGGGTTATGCAGAAACATACTTATTTAATTTGCTCATGCAAGTATCCGTTGCCGATGTACAAAACAATATTTTTTATGCGCCTTCTATTACGCCCAACCAACCCGGCAAACTCCAAGCGATGTCGATTGGCATAGGCACCGTTAATTTGGCGAATAACTGGGTTGGACCCAATACGGGACAGTTCTGGTTGGGTCATAAATTGCCCGGTGTAGTGATCAACGGCTGGAATACCAATATTGGCGCGAATAATATGCCCGCGTTCGTCAACGAGGCCGCACATGATTACCGCCCTACTGTGCTCTCGCCGCTAACCAACGCGGGCAGCATATTGGCCAATCTCAATGTGCTCTCGCTAGTGAGTCCAACTCCGCCTTCCGTCATTCCCCAGTCCGCAGCAAGACGACCGGGTGCCTTGGACATTGGCGCCTATGAGGCGACTTTCGCACCAGTGCTGGCAACACAAACCATCACGTTCAACCCAAGCCCACCCGCTAGTTTGCTAACAACTGCCGGGCCATTCACAGTATCTGCAAGCGGTGGCGGTTCAAATAACCCCGTTACGTTTGCTTCTCACAGTGTCGGCATTTGCACGACCAACGGCATCAATGGTGCGCTGGTAACACTAACAGGGGTAGCGGGTACGTGTATCGTTCGCGCCAATCAATTAGGCAATGCAAATTATGCCGCTGCCGCGTTCGTTGATGGGGTGATTGTGGTCGCCAGTATTACCCCGCCGTCGACATTTACCATAGTGCCAAGCGCTGGTGCAAACGGCACCATCAGCCCAAACGCCGCGCAGATAGTGGCTTCCGGGGCAACTAGCGTCTTTACGGTTACACCGAATACAGGCTTCACAGCATCCGTTGGTGGTACCTGTGGCGGCACATTGGTTGGTTCCATCTACACGACTAATGCGGTAGCGGTGAACTGCACGGTTACTGCCAGCTTCGCAGCTAGTTTGCCTCCGCCTGCATTAACGCCTCCAACGGCGCCAACCAATCTGGCATGCGCCATCTCAATTGGCACCGATGTGAACTGTTCGTTCACAGGCTCGCAGGCAGTCAGCGGTGTAACCCTCGCTGGATATCAGTTGATCTGTAGCGATCCCGTTGGTAATGCGCTGTCGCGCACCTTTTCGGGGCTAACCATCTTGCTGCAAACTGTGCCCACCGAGAGAATCTACACTTGCCAGGCATTGGCATTATCTACGGTTGGTCCGAGTCTGCCATCTGCATCGGCGCGTTTCATCGTTCACACGATCCCAATCAGCAAGCGTCAAATGGTTGACGTTGACGGTGACGGCTTTGCGGATATCCTCATTCGCCCACCGGCAACCGTTGGCAATAATACGCCGAACCCCGCCGTGGGTTTGCAGGTTGGGCGCTGGAATGGCAGTGCGATTAGCTTCACACCGGTGCTTGATTTGGGTGCCGGGTGGAACATCCTCGGTCTCGGCGACTTCACGGGAATTGGCAAAACTGGTATTGTTTCTCGTGATGCTACCGGTCAAGTCCGGGTTGACCTTTCGATTCCGACCGTCGGGGCTACTATTGCGCGCAGCACTAAGCTCGATTGGACTGTCGAGGCCGTAGGCGATTTTGATGGTGACGGCAAATCCGATATTCTGTGGCGCTACCTCAAACCGGGCACGAACGATTCTGGGGTCACCTTTGCGTGGTTCATGGAAGGTACTACGATAATCTCAACAGCAAACGTGAACGTGAACGAAGTCAAGCACCGCGGCGGAGCGCCGTTATCGTGGAATCTAGTTGGTACCACCGACCTCGATGCGGACGGCCTTGCTGATATTGTTTGGGTCAGCCCGGCCAATGATATCCGCGCGTTGATGGGCAAAGGCGGTCGGACATGGAGTAACCAAAAAATCGGCGTCGTGCCGCCTGGCTACGTCTTGTTTAAGCTTGGCGATATCAACGGTGACGGCAAAGGTGATCTGTTGTTTCGCAATGCGCAGGGCAATGTCAAAGCATGGTTAATGGATGGCATTACAGTCTTGGCGGAAATTGATTTGCCGACCACGCAGGCCGATTGGACGTTCTTTGCATCGGGTGATTTTGATGGCAATAACACCATGGATATCGTTTGGCAAAAATCGGATGGCACGCTCGTGGTGTGGCTAATGAATAGCAATGCGCCTACTGCACCGAGCATATTCAATAACGCGGGCGCCGTGCCAGCGGGATATGTGAACGTGGAGCCTTGATCGCGGGACCTGAGTCGCTGGGCCACAATCGCGAAGGCTGATTCGTGGAAGCTGATTCTTGGCGGCTTAAGTGCGTGGAAACACAAAACGCTAATGCAGTGACAACAGTTGATCAATAAACTTGGGGTTAGCCAGTTAGCGGCTAACCCCTTTCTTTTTTTGGTTCGCTACTCTCCAAATCATGGCGCAGGTACAAATCATTGCATACCGATATAAGTTTGCAACGTTGCCGTGAACCTACCCAACAAATTGCGCCATTTTTTGGTGGTGCCTTTGCTCAGTTCAACATCATGGCGGCTCTCTCAATTTAAAACACCCTTCAGCCAGTCGTACCCCGCACTTAACCCTAAACCATCGATGGAGACGATGGCTGGAAAGGAAGTGCAACACCTGAGCCGAGTGAGGCTACCCCCTTTCGGTTTCGCGCAAAAAAATGGGCAAAACTAATTTGATATTAATTGAACGTTAAAGTCGCGTGGCTCGACTCAGGTTGCTATAAAACCGCCAAAACATCAACCACGTTCGTAAATAGTAAAGGGTCATCATGTTTCTTGCATTCATCAAGCGCGCATTTTGCGTTATATCGACGGTCTTACCATCCGTCGCAACCGATAGGCGAATTGCCAGCCCCAGCAATGTGGTCGGCCTCGGCTTGTCACTAGTGCTATTACTCAATGCCACGCTGGCGTGCGCGCAATGGAGCCCTGCGGGCAACCTAGCGGCAATGCGAGCCGATGCCACAGCAACGACTCTACCAAATGG
>JANYBL010000055.1 GCA_025360815.1 Burkholderiales bacterium | reverse complement strand
AAAAATGCAAAAACCGTGTGCCCCTTCGGTGGCTTGGGGTTGAATCATCAACACCAGCGCTCTCCAGAGAAGCTATGCAGTCCAGGTATGTGAGCCTGAGCGGTTACGGGAGTTGCGCCTTCGGCGACGATTCAAGCTTGACAATTCAGAACTTAAACCGCGCTCTCCCCGGACGTGCAATACGCTTACCCGAAGGATAGAGAAGGACTTGATGGATGTCAATGCGTGTGCCTCAACTGATTGCTGAAACGCTGGAATAGCGCATTGACTCACATAAAAAAAGCTTACCGAAACCTCCGGAGAAGCGTTGTCAGACACGGTGGGTTTGTCGACCGGCATTGGGCATTTGGGATTCTCTTATTCATCGAACAAAGGGTCCGTGAAAACAAGGGAAACCCTAGCGTTGTTAAAAATGATATTTCTTACTCAATCTAACTATAAAAGCCAAAAGTGCCCGCTTAGACTGCCGTTCGAGCCAATTTGCTATGCAAACGCCCGCCAATACTAGGGTTTTAATTTCAGCGCCAGACGTTAGTAAATTGTTATTCCAATCGTAACGCAGCCGCAAATCATTATTCCAGTTATATCCTTTGATACCGGTAACGCCTATCGGCAACTGTTAAAATCTTATGATGCCTACTGTCCAATTCCCCCATTCCCCATTCCTGCTGAATCAACCGTTCCCGCCTGCGGGCGACCAGCCTGCCGCGATCGATAAACTCGTTGAGGGTATTAATGACGGCTTAGCGTTTCAAACGCTGCTGGGCGTAACGGGCTCTGGCAAAACTTATACGATGGCGAACGTGATCGCCCGCATTGGTCGCCCGGCGTTGGTGATGGCACCGAACAAAACGCTGGCAGCACAGTTGTATTCAGAGATGAAAGAGTTTTTCCCCCAAAACGCGGTGGAATATTTTGTCTCGTACTACGATTACTACCAGCCTGAGGCCTATGTGCCATCGCGCGATTTGTTTATTGAAAAAGATTCATCGATTAACGAACACATCGAACAGATGCGGCTCTCAGCGACCAAGTCGCTGTTAGAGCGAAAAGATTCGATTATCGTTGCCACGGTATCGTGCATTTATGGCGTGGGTGATCCGACCGATTATTACGCCATGCGAATGATGGTGCGGCCGGGCGACAAAGTGATTCAACAAGAGCTAATTCGTCAATTAATTGCGATGCAATATTCGCGTTCCGAACTCGATTTTAGGCGGGGCACGTTTCGCGTGCGCGGTGATAATTTGGATGTCTTCCCAGCCGAGAATGCTGATGTCGCGTTGCGTATTTCGATGTTTGATGATGAGGTCGAATCGTTGACCTTGTTTGATCCGCTAACCGGCCACACCCTGCAAAAAATTCCACGCTTTACAGTCTATGCGAAAAGCCAATATGTGAGTACCCGCGCCACCACGATTGATGCGATTGAAACGATCAAGGTTGAATTGCGAGAGCGGATCGACTATTACACCAAGGAAAATAAATTGCTCGAGGCGCAACGCATACAGCAGCGCACAACGTTTGATTTGGAAATGCTTAATGAAATTGGTTTTTGCAAAGGCATCGAAAACTATTCGCGCCATTTGAGCGGCCGTCCAGCCGGTGCGCCGCCGCCGACGTTGATTGATTATTTGCCTAGAGATGCACTGATGATTATCGATGAAAGCCACGTTACGATTCCGCAAGTCGGCGGGATGTTTAAGGGCGATCGTGCACGTAAAGAGAATCTGGTGGGCTATGGTTTTCGGCTACCGTCGGCGATGGATAATCGTCCGCTACGTTTCGATGAATTTGAAACATTGATGCGTCAAAGTGTGTTTGTTTCTGCCACGCCTGCCACTTATGAAGCAGAACACGCTGCACAAATTGTCGAGCAATTGGTACGCCCGACGGGCTTGGTTGACCCGCAAATTTTTGTTAGGCCCGCGTCTAGTCAGGTTGACGATGTGTTGTCTGAAATCAACAAACGGATTGCCGTGGGTGAGCGGGTGTTGGTGACGACGCTGACCAAACGCATGAGCGAGGACTTAACCGATTATTTATCCGAGCACGGTGTCAAGGTGCGTTATTTGCATTCGGATATTGACACGGTTGAGCGCGTCGAAATCATTCGTGATTTGCGTATTGGTTTGTTTGATGTGCTGGTAGGAATTAACTTATTGCGTGAAGGGCTAGACATCCCCGAAGTATCGTTGGTGGCGATTTTGGATGCGGACAAAGAGGGTTTTTTACGCGGTGCAAGATCGTTGATACAGACCATTGGCCGTGCCGCGCGAAACCTCAACGGCACAGCAATTTTATACGGTGATAAAGAAACCGATTCAATGAAATTTGCCATTTCAGAAACCAACCGGCGACGCGCTTTGCAGATTGCATTCAATGAAAAGCACGGCATCACGCCAAAGTCGGTGTCAAAGAAGATTAAAGATATTATCGATGGCGCGTACGATATTGATGAGAAACGCGCCACGCAAACCACGGATAAAAAAGCCGCGCAGGACCGCAAAAAATACGAAGTCATGAATGAAAAACAGATGGAATCTGCGATCAAGAAAGTGGACAAGGAAATGATGGATGCCGCGCGGAACCTCGAGTTTGAGAAGGCGGGTAAGCTGCGTGATGAGCTGCGCGCTTTGCGGGCAAAGATGTTGGTAATGGGCGGGCTCGAAGGCGTTTCAGGTGAGGTTGCTTAAACGACCAAATCAATGCAAGTAATGCGGTTCAAACAAAGCAATATAAATCGAGCAACGAAAACACTTAAAGCAAGCAGAACCGAAGCTTTAAAATTGAAACTGTTGAACTAAAACAAGTAAAGCAAGTAAAAGAATTGAACTGAAAAATGACAACGGAATTGAAAAACGTAAGTGTGCTTTTTGTCTGTACCGGCAATATTTGCCGATCGCCGACGGCTGAAGGGATGTTCCGCAAAATGGTTGAAAATAGCACGCTTGCAGGGCAGGTGGATATTGATTCAGCAGGTACGCACGGCTACCACGTTGGCTCGCCGCCAGACGCCCGCTCAATTGAGCATGCTGCAAAGCGTGGGATTGACATCACCGGCTTGCGCGGTCGGCAAGTCGGCATAAGTGATTTTGAACGCTTCGATTACATATTGGTTGCCGATCAGCCGAACATGAAATTTCTGCATGGCATCTGTCCCACCCGCTTGCAGCACAAGCTTGAATATTTACTCGATTACGGCAGCGACGAAGACAAGTTTGAAGTTCCCGATCCCTATACGGGCGATCCGGATGATTTCGAAACGGCGCTTGATTTGATCAAGGACGGCTGCGAGGGTTTGCTTGAGTATTTTGTTGATCAACGGCGCAGTGGGCTATCCTCACTTGCCAATAAAAAATAGAAAGATATTTAGATTCGTATGGACAGTCTTCTCTCCGCCGCGGCGTACGTTAAAATTTTTGTGGCCATGATTGTCATTGTGAATCCACTCGGCATCATGCCGGTGTTCGTGGCGATGACGGCTGACACCGCTGAGGCCGAGCGTAAAAAAATTGCGGGCATTGCCAGCATCAGCGTGGCAATTGTGTTGCTTATTTCGGCACTGCTGGGCGAGCGGGTATTGGAAATTTTTGGCATCAGTATCGCCAGCTTTAAAGTCGGTGGCGCGATTCTGGTGATGACTGCCGCACTCTCAATGATGCAGGCCATGCCCACCCGCGACAAGCAAACCCCGGAAGAGGCCGAAGAAGCGCACGATAAAGCCAGCATTGCTGTCGTCCCGCTTGCCATCCCGCTACTTGCGGGGCCGGGCGCGATGTCTACTATCATCATTTATGCCAGCGAGAAAAAGTCGTTCTTGCATCTCGGCACCGTCTGCTTAGTCGTTATCGGTATCGCGTTAGTGACGTGGCTGGCATTACGCATCGCCAGCAAAGTTGGCAGCCGTATGAGCAAAACCACCGTGAATGTAGCGACGCGGATTATGGGACTGTTGCTGGCGGCGCTCGCGGTAGAGATTTTCGCTGGTGGCATTGTTGAGCTGATTCCGGCGCTGGGCAAGCCGGATGTTTTTCGGTAATGATTCCGAAAATGAGATGTAGAGGCTGATGAAAACTCTCGGCAGCACTTCGGACTGCCTCGTGATTGGGGGCCATTTTCGCTTTCCTGTTGCATTGATGTGCGCCGTCAGGACGCTCCGGAGCCCGGGGTTCACGGATGCGATCGGTTGGGCACAAGGCAAAACTTGAAGCGCCTGTTGGCATCGCTAGATAGTTGATCTGTAAACCAACCGACGCCAACACCGCCGCTTCCGTTCACTTTATGTGGCGACACGGCGGTCTGCAATTTGGGAATTACATCGCGATCAATGTTTCGCCTTGGCAGTTGGTTGATCTCAACTTCGCACAACTCATCAAAACGACATTGGCAGAACACGGGGTTGAACCCGCCCAGTTATTGATTAAGGTTACCGAGACAGGGCTGTTGCTCGATCTTAAAACTTGCGCAGCCATGCTCGTCGAGCTTCGCGCACTTGGCGTCAAAGTTGCGCTGGACGACTTTGGCACTGGCTATTCGTCACTCAATTATCGACATGAACTGCCGCTGGACATTCTTAAGATAGATCGTTCATTCGTCGCACGGATTGACGCCGCCGGTGGACACGCGCTCATCGGCTCGATCATCTTGATGACCCACCGCTTGCAAATGCAGGTCGTCGCTGAGGGTGTCGAGACAACGGCGCAACAGCATGCCTTGATTGGTCTGGATTGCGACCTGTTTCAGGGCTTTCTCATTTGTCCGCCGGTCGATACGGCGACCCTGCGTTTGCGCTACGCAAAATAACGTGCGCGTTCGGTTTTGGATGCACAGGTGCACAGTTGGACAGGTGGACAGATGCAGAGGGGCATCCAGTGCTTGTTGTCCCCCCGCAAAATTTTTGATCGCGTCCTTTCGAGAGAAACCTCCGTAGAACAGCCTTCGGTGGCTGCAATTTGTCCACTACCAACCACCGGTGCCCAACCATGCATCCATTTGCTCAAGTCGATCACTGCCCCAGAACGGTTCGCCATCGATAACGAAGTAGGGCGAGCCAAACACGCCGATGGCTAGGGATGCCTCGACCTCCCGTTTTAAACGCTCCTTGACGGCTTGATTGGCTAATGCCGCGCCCAATTCATCCCGATCGATTCCGACGCGAAGGGTTGTGGCAACTTCAACCACGACTTCTGATGCAGTGATGTCGCAGCCATCGACGAAATAGGTTTTGAAGAGCGCCATCGCGAGCGCTTTGGCTTGCAGGGGGTTAGTGTCGTGGAGCCAATAAAAAGCGCGCGCCGCGTTTTGGGTGGCGATCGGGAAGGGGGCCGGCATGTTAAAAGGCACTTTCAAAAATTTTGCCGACCGCTTGAAATCGCGGATTGAATATTCGCCTTTCAACGGTTGGCCAATGAGCGGCGCATTGCCACTGGCTTTGAATGCGGGACCAAGCAGAATTGGCCGCCACGCAACTTCACGTCCGTGCTCTGCGGCCAGCGCGTCAATTTCGGTGGCTGCGAGGTAGCCGTAGGGGGACGAGAAATCGAAGTAGAAATCAATGGGTTGCTTGCTAGGTTGTCTGGTCGTTGGCATGGTGTTTCCTTTTTTATATTTTAAGCGAATTGAGGGGGACTGGCGGTTGTCGCGCTCCGCCGCCAAGCAGTAATCTGAATCAATCCGGCCCACAAAAAAGCCGCCCGTAAATTTCACGGACGGCTTTTTGGGTTGATGCGCCAACAATCTAAGCAGGTGGATTGTGATCCGCGCTACTAGTTGGAGCCGCGCTGCTGGCGGTCTCAACGAATACCAACGGCTCATTGGTTGTTTCCCGAGCGCGACGCGGGCGCGGCGTGCGGGGACGAACCAGCTCTGGTTCAGCTACCACATGTGCCACTTTATCGGCTGCTGTTTCGATGAAAACTAACGGCTCTTGGACCTGTGAGCGATCAGCGTCACGACGCGGACGTGGCGCGCTGCGTGCCGGTGTGACATCGCCAATTTGATCGACCGGCGCAGCGACTGGCGGCGCAACTGAGCCAAACACGAGTGCTGGCGCGGCTTCCGGGGCAGTTGGCGCTGGTTGCGGCGCTGGCGACACTGGCGCAGAAACAACTTGAGCCGACGTATGGCCCTGTACAGCCGCTTCGGTGACGTCTGCCCTAGGTGCGGGCGCTGCAGCCGCTGCATGGGTTGGTGCGGATGCGGTCACCGGTGCAGGTGTAGCCGAACTATTTACGTCAGCCGGCGCATGCTCGTATGTGCTGGCAGTGGTCGTTGCTACGGCCGCCGATGCAATTGCCGGTTGGGCCGAGGCGTTGTGTCCGCTCGAATGATCAACCGCGGTTGAGGGTTGATGCGATGGAGAATGAGACGCGGAAGCAGTCGGTGCAGACAGCATTGGCGGCGTGACATCGCTTACTGTTGCCGAAGTACTTCCCACATTACTTCCTACATTTTCACCGCCTACAGCGTTGGTGATTGGCGGATTGCTATTGCGTTCCGGACGATCACCACGCTCAGCACGATCGCGGCCACCACGGCCACGGCGGCGGCGTCCACGACCCTCGCCTGATCCGTCATCAGCGGCGTCAACTGGTTTAGCCTCTAACGCGGCTTTGGCGGGCTGGGGCTGACGTGGCTTTTGTGCGTCCCGCGGTTCCCGTGATTCACGCGGCTCGCGCGAATCGGGGCCCTTTGCAGCATGGTCGGTTTGCTTCTCGCTGGCTTTATCAACTGGGCGATCCACTGTCTTATCAACCGCCGCTTCGTGACGTTGCTCATTGCGTTGTTCGCTGCGCGGTGGGCGCTCGCCACGTGGACCCCGATTGCCGCTTTGCCCAGCGCCACCAGCGGGGCGATTTCGATCTTGCCCGCGTTTGCTGTCTTTTCCACCGTCGCGCGCATTGCGCTGGCCGCGATCGTTACTGCCTCGGCTGCGTTCACCGTCTTTGCTATCACGATTTGCTTTTTGCGGTGCGATCGGCTGGGGAGCCGCTACTGGCGCGGGTTCTGACGCGAACAGGCTGGTAAAACGCTTCCAAATTGACGGTGCGGCGGTTTTGACAACAGCCGGCGCTAATGCGGCGGCGGCCGCAGCGGCTACATTTCGTTCGGCGCGCGAGGCCGGCTCTGGTGTATTCGGCGCAGGCTGGTCTGGCGTAATGCCTTTAACAGCTGGCACCGGGCGCGATGGCTTGGCCTCAGGGGCGGAAAGTGCAGCTTTTGAGGCGGCAACGGCATCTTCGACCGGCTTATTGACCAGCTCATAGCTCGGCACAACAATATCGAGCTTTTCTGAATCATGGCGCAGGCGCTCGATTTGGTAGTTTGGCGTTTCTAAATGCACGTTCGGGATCAACAATACATTGACCTTAAAGCGCATTTCAATCGCGTGAATATCTTGGCGCTTTTCATTCAGCAGGAACGTGGCGACATCCACCGGCACTTGTGCATGGATGGCAGCTGTATTTTCCTTCATCGCTTCTTCTTGGATGATGCGTAAGATGTGTAGGGCGGAGGACGAAGTGCCGCGAATATGGCCGATACCGTGGCAACGCGGGCAGGGGATGTAGCTGGATTCGGAGAGTGCGGGTTGCAGGCGCTGGCGTGAAAGCTCCAGCAAACCGAAGCGGGAAATTTTGCCGGTTTGAACACGGGCGCGGTCGTAATGCAGCGCGTCGCGCAGGCGATTTTCTACTTCGCGCTGATTCTTGGTGGATTCCATATCGATAAAGTCGATAACAACCAAGCCACCCAAATCGCGCAAGCGCAACTGACGGGCAATCTCGTCAGCGGCTTCGCAATTGGTCCGGAACGCCGTGTCTTCAATGTCGTGGCCTTTGGTGGCACGCGCCGAGTTCACGTCGATCGAAACGAGCGCTTCAGTGTGATCAATCACGATTGCGCCGCCGGACGGTAGCGATACATCGCGCCGATAAGCCGTCTCGATCTGGTGCTCAATCTGGAAACGCGAGAATAGCGGCACATCATCCGTGTAGAGCTTAACCTTGCCGACGTTGGCAGGCATCACAGTTGACATGAACGATTGCGCTTGTTCAAAAATTTCCGGCGTATCGATTAAAATTTCACCGATTTCAGGGTGGAACAAATCGCGGATCGCGCGGACCACCAAGCTTGACTCGAGATAAATTAATTCTGGCGCTTTAATTTCTTTGCCAGCGCCCTCAATGGCTTCCCACAACTGCTTTAAGTAGTTTAAATCCCACTGCAATTCTTCGGTGTTGCGGCCGATACCGGCGGTGCGGGCGATGACGCTCATGCCCTCGGGTAAATCAAGCGAATCCATGGTTTCGCGCAATTCTGCGCGATCTTCACCCTCAACGCGGCGGGAAACGCCGCCACCGCGCGGGTTGTTTGGCATGAGCACCAAATAACGGCCGGCGAGCGAGATGTAAGTTGTAAGCGCAGCGCCTTTGTTGCCACGCTCGTCTTTTTCGACTTGAACTAACAGTTCGGTGCCGACTTTTAAGGTCTGGGCAATTTTGGCACGCGTGCCTTCACCGTCTTCACCTTGGATATATTGGCGGATCAGCTCTTTGAACGGCAGGAAACCGTGGCGCTCGGCACCGTAATCGACAAAAACTGCTTCGAGCGAGGGCTCAACTCGGGTAACACGCGCCTTGTAAATGTTGCTTTTGCGTTGCTCTTGTCCGGCATGTTCGATATCGAGGTCGATCAGTTTTTGACCGTCAACGATGGCGACGCGAAGCTCCTCAGCTTGGGTCGCATTAAATAGCATTCTTTTCATATTCTTCTTCCCCGCGCTCATGTTTCCAATGAGCCAAATGCAACTGGGGCAGGGTGAAGAAAGGCGATGAACAAACAATTAACCAGCCGCAAAATATCGCAACTGGGCAATCGACATTGCACAAAAACATGCAATGGCACGATTGAGTGCAGGCTGTTGGGAGCGGCAGGGCGGACTCAGAACCATCGGGCACATGCTTCAATACCCAGTACTGGTCAGGCTCTTCACGGCATTGGCTGCTTGCCGCTGAAAATCAGGATGTTTGTATGACGCCAACTATGACGCCAAAAAATGGCACATCATCCGAATTTGCTCTCACTTACGCTGCTTCACGAGTTGGTATAACGTCAACAACTCGTTTAACTCGTTTTTCATTTCGCGCAACCTGCCTAAAATCGGCAGATGATCGTCAATCAATTGTTGTTTTTCAAGATACGAGGCTCGCGTTTTTTGCGCATTTTGATAAAAAACATCAAACCGCAAAAGCACTTCAAGCCTTGAAATCACTATCGTTCTGTCTTCACGCACCGCCTGGTTTTGCAACTTCGTGCCAGAAACTTGAGTTTCCGACCCCGAAGGGCGCGCGTAAATCGTTTAGTATCGCTACTTGTTGGCGCAATCTTAGAATGCGCCGCGGTGAGCAAAAACGACCGCCCGTTTTCCGATTCGGTCTCAATTCTCTCAAGCACTGGCGATGGATTTAAGAACCGCGCGGGAATGAAATTATTGAAGCGATCCGGTGACTTGGCTGAAATCCGATTAATGGCAGGTTCAGTATGGTTACCTGAACTACTGCACAGTATGTCCGTACTCCGTTCAAAATCAACGAGATAAAAGTATAACCTAACATGCGCTCGACGGGAAAAATAAGCACAGATGCGGTTTCAAGGCTTAATTCAAAGCCCGCGCCGAAGCCGCATCTAAAGCCGGTTTCGCACAACCCTGCGCCCGTGACTGGCCCCGTTAACGCGGAAGCGGCTGCTTTCCTGACCATTGACGAAGCCAATGCAGGGCAGCGGATTGATAATTTTTTGTGTTTAAAGCTCAAGGGCGTACCAAAAAGCCATGTGTATCGCGTGATTCGTTCGGGGGAGGTTCGGGTGAACAAAGGTCGGGTGGCCGCCTCTTACAAGCTCGCAATGGATGATGTGGTGCGCGTGCCACCAGTTCGATTGGCAATAGTGGACGAAAATTCAAACCCTAGCTCCGGTGCGGCGTTTGAAGCAAAAATGGCGGAAAAAGCCCGTCAGTCCTTGGGTATTCTGTTTGAAGACGACGCGCTGATTGCGGTCGATAAACCGGCCGGCTTGGCTGTCCACGGCGGCAGCGGCGTGAGTTTTGGCGTGATTGAGGCACTGCGAGCGCAGCGTCCGGAGGCCAAATATTTGGAGCTGGTGCATCGATTGGATCGGGAAACATCGGGCATTTTGTTGGTGGCCAAAAAGCGCAGTGCATTGACCGCCATGCATGCGATGCTGCGCGGCGATGGTGAGACCAGCAGAATGAAGAAGCACTACTACGCCCTCGTGAAAGGTGATTGGACGGACGAGAAACGACATATTCGATCTAAACTTGCCAAGACCGAGACCGCCGGTGGTGAGAAGCGGGTATATGTCGATGAACGCGATGGCCAAGAAGCGCATACGGTTGTCACGCGCGTGGAGCGATTCAAGATTGCAACGCTTCTGGATTGCGATATTCGTACCGGGCGGACACATCAAATTCGTGTGCATCTGTCACACCTGGGCTTCCCGATTATTGGCGACGATAAATACGGCGATTTCGCGCTGAACAAGGTCGCGCAGGCGATTAAAAACGGTGGGTTAAAACGCATGTTTTTGCACGCCAGATTGCTCGAATTGGTTCATCCATTGACGGGTGATAAATTAACCATTCAATCGCCTGTACCGGCCGATTTGGCGCAGTATTTGATGTTTTTGAAAAATATTAAAGGCAGTACGTAAATGGCATCTTCAGCATCGTTTCCAGCACCTTTTTCAGCGCCATCGCCGCTAGCATTCAAACCATTCGCTCCCAAGCGTTTTGATCTCATTGTTTTCGATTGGGACGGCACGATCATAAATTCGACCGGATTGATCGCCGAATGCATCCAACTGGCCGCCGGCGAGCTTGGTTTTCCCGTGCCAAGCACGGTTGAAGCCAAACACATTATCGGACTGAGTTTGCAGCAATCGATAGAAGGACTATTTCCCACGATGTCGGCTGCAGACTATGCCCGTTTCGCCACCGCGTTCCGCGCCCATTACGTGCCGCGAGACGACGAGCCGCCGCTTTACGACGGCATTCCTGAATTGCTCGAAAGCCTTCGGCATCCTGAGCGGTTTTTAGCCGTTGCCACCGGCAAGCCGCGCATCGGGCTGGAGCGGGCTTTTGGCTACACCGGATTGAAGCCTCATTTTCACTTCACCCGCACTGCCGACGAAGGTTTACCCAAACCCCATCCTGATATGCTGTTGAAGCTGATGGAATTCACCGGTGTGGCGCGCGATCGAGTATTGATGATTGGCGACACGACACACGATTTGCAGCTGGCCAAAAACGCCGGTGTTGCGGCGCTCGGCGTGAGCTACGGCGCGCATGCCGCGCACAAGCTCGCGCTGCTACCGAATAAAGCGATTGTCGACAATGTGACTCAACTGGCGGCTTGGTTGTATGAGCATGCATGACGATCATCGTAAATCCGAAGGCCAATTTGGTGCCATTATTTGCGAGCGTCAATCGCTACAGGATGGCGGGAAAGCGATGCGCTTTGAATTGGTTTCCAAACAAGGTCAACGCACCCGCGTAGATGAGCGCGTGGTGGTAAAGGGTTTTGCTGTTGCGTACGACGGAAATGTTTATGCTTATAAAAATGTTTGCCCGCACCTCGGCACAGAATTAGATTGGCAGCCGGGCGAGGTGTTCGATGAATCCGGTTTATACTTAATTTGTGCCACGCATGGCGCAGCGTTCGAGCCGCGCACAGGGCTTTGCGTGGGGGGGCCGTGCAAAGGTGCAATACTCTCAAAAATTGCGGTAGTGGTGGATAACAATCTGGTGAAGCTAAGCAATTGAACTCGCTAGGCTAGTTTCTGCATTCGACGATGCCAACGGTAAATAAAATACCGAGCCGGTTGTTGCCTGCGCAGTCGGTTCTGGCGATTCATCAAACAGCAACGTAAACTTTTTTAACTGACTCAGGTGACTATTTTGGATGTCGATCAAGCGCAACAACAGCCTCAACCAACCTCCGGTACGGCAAACGTTGCCGTCGATACACATGGGGCATCAACATCGGCACCCACATCAACGAGCCAAGTCAATTGGGAACGCAGTGTTTTGGAAAATCTCGCTGCCGAAACACTAGACGAACAAAAACGTGCTCGTAAATATCGTACGGCCGTAAGCTTGCTTTGGCTGGCGTTTTTCTTCCTGATTTTTCTGGCGGTAATGGGCTTGTTCAGTGGCAAGCGCGGCGAGTCAAGCGCCACCGATAAACATACCGCGTTAGTTGAGTTAAAGGGTGTGATCTCGGCGGATTCCAAAGCCTCGGCTGACAAAATAATCAGCGCTTTACAAGCCGCTTTTAAAGATAAGAACACCGCTGGCGTTGTGCTGCGGATCAATAGCCCTGGCGGCAGCCCTGTACAAGCGGGCTATATCAACGATGAAATCAAGCGCCTTCGTGGAAAATACAAAGATATTCCGATCTATGTAGTAGTGCAAGACATCTGCGCTTCGGGCGGCTATTACGTGGCGGTCGCGGCCGATAAAATTTTCGTTGATAAAGCATCACTCGTGGGCTCAATCGGCGTTTTGATGGATGGCTTTGGTTTTACCGGGACAATGGAGAAACTGGGCGTTGAGCGCCGCTTAGTGACGGCGGGTGCCAACAAAGGGTTTCTGGATCCGTATTCGCCGATGAACCCGGACCAGCAAAAATATGCGCAGCAAATGGTGGGTGAAATTCATCAGCAATTTATTAGCGTGGTCAAGGCGGGGCGCGGCGCAAGATTGAAAGAGACGCCGGAGACTTTCTCGGGACTGGTCTGGTCAGGTGAAAAAAGCGTCGCGTTGGGCTTGGCGGATGGTTTTGGAGGTCTTGATTTTGTCGCGCGTGAGGTGGTGAAGGCGGAGCAAGTTGTTGATTTTACGTCCGAGGAATCGTTTTCCGAGCAGTTCGCGCGACGTTTGGGTGCGAATGCGGCCGAATCGTTTTTCAATGGATTAATATCGACCATGACTAGCCAATCACCGCAATCGAACCGGGTCAGGTGAGGCGTTCGACGTTTTTGGGCGAGCCGTTATTGGTTTGAATTTAATTTGCGGGTTTCGGCACGATGAGGAAATAGTTTTTTCTGATTAACTGATTCGCCAATTGTTTAATTAATTTTTGATCCGCATCGTTTGTCTTTTCATCTCCTCAAGGGCTGTTGTTAGCAAACCAAAAACACAATATTATTCCGAATAATTTTTAGCGCTACCAACACGCAATTAAACCAAACTTTTCATGGCGCTTCTCAGTTCATTGATGACCCAGGTTAGACAATTGACCAAGAACCTTTTTGGTCACCGCGTTGTTCCGTCTGACGCTGGCGCGACCGTCGACGTTAAAACCGGTGGCACTACGGCGACGCAGATGAAAGCCCCGGCTGATGCGGCATGTGATGGGCCTGAACAGGTGGCAAATCGGCACAGCCGTTTGCCCGGAGAGCCGGTTAGCGCACCGTCGATCATGATTCGTATCAGCGCCGGTTTCGCAGTGATTACGTTGGCGTTTGCGTTGCTCTTGGGCATTGTCGCGATGCGCTTATCGGGCCAGCTAAATTTGCCACAGAATGTCGCAAACGATCTTTGGAAAAATTTACTGATTTGGGGCTTTGGCGGCGTCCTCATTTCGGCGTTATTGGGCACCTTTATTGCGCGGCAAATTGCCGAGCCACTGCGGAAATTGGCAGACGAACTCAAAAACAACGATTTTCGCAATTTCCGCTGGTCCGCCGCAACTCGCCACGATTATGCTGAGTTACAAATACTTAATGACACGATGGCAGAATTGTCGTCCGCCATCCGTCGCCGCGAGGGTGAATTGTTGGAGAGCGAGCGCAAGTTCCGCGAGGCATTCGATTTGGTCGGTATCGGCTTGACGCAAGTTGACCTCACGGGCCATTACGTGAACGTCAACCAGCGCTTTTGTGAAATGTTGGGTTATTCGCGAGACGAGTTAATTGGTAAAACGTTTGTCGAAATGACGCACCCCGAAGACCGTGAATTCGAAGCCAATGTGATCGATAACGCAGATGTCATTAAAAACAGCGCGATAACCCGCGAGAAGCGATACATCCGCAAAGATGGCTCAATTTTGTGGGCGCAGCGCTCGGGTATCGTTGTGCGCGATGCTGAGGGAAAACCTATTTATGGGCTCGGCTCAATTGAAGACGTGTCGCAGTATCACGCGTCGCAAGAAACATTAAAGGCGCTAAACGCGTCACTCCGCGCGATTGTGGAAACCTCGCCACTGGCGATTTATTCGCTAACGCCCAACGGCATTGTCACCTTGTGGAACCCCGCCGCTGAAAAGATGTTTGGCTTTAAAGAGGCGGATGTTCTCGGTAAAAGTTCTCCATTGGCTCCGCAAGACAGCGAGCAAGAGAAACAGCGCTTTCATAGCACGATCGAGTCGGGATTAACCATCAATAATTTCGAGGCGGCGCGTCGCCGTGCGGACGGGCGTGTCGTCGAGGTCAGCTTTTCTGCAGCGCCCTTACGCGGCGCGCAAAATGAGGTCGTTGGCGCATTGGTGACCTGTGCGGATATTACCAGTTTGAAAAATACGACACGTGCGTTGGATCAGCAATTGCACTTTACGCAAGAGTTGCTGGAAGTATTGCCGAACCCTATTTTCTATCGCGCGGCAAACGGTCCGTATTTGGGATTTAACCGCGCCTACGAACAGTTTTTTGGGGTAAATCGCAAAGACCTGATCGGCAAAATGATGGCAGATGTTCATCTTACTCACATCGCCGAGCGCTTTGAGTTAGGCGATGCAGAAATTATGGCGAGCGGACAATCGCAAGTGACCGACTTAACGCTGGTTGACAACCAAGGCCGGCGCCGCAACGTCGTCAAGAATGTGAGCCGCTTCACCAGTTCTGACGGCAAGGCCGCGGGGGTGATTGGCGTGATTACTGACATTACCGATTTCCGGCAAGTGGAAGAAGAATTACGCGCTACCGAAGGGCGGTTCCAGTCAATGGCTGAGAGCGCGATGGATATCGTGACAGTGCTTAATCAGGATGGCACGATTCGCTATCAGAGCCCATCTGTTCGGCATTTGCTGGGCTACGAGCCTTCGGACATGATCGGCCTGAGCCAGTTCGATTTGGCGCATCACGATGACGTGGAAATGCTTCGGGCTCGGTTTCAAGAGCTGATTGAAAAAGGCATCATGGAACGCCCTGTTGAATTCCGTGTGCAGGCGCGTGATGGCCAATGGCGGGTATTGGAATCTATTGGAAAAAATTGCCTGCATATCCCGGCAGTCGAAGGCATTATCGTTAACACCCGCGACATCACGGATCGCCGGGCAATCGAGCAGCGTATTCAGCATTTGGCGTTCCACGATGCGTTGACGGGCTTGCCAAATCGCTCTCTGGTTCAAGATAAAATTTCGCTGGCGATCGCCCGCGCAGAGACCGCCGGCGAGCGGTTTGCGGTCATGTTTATCGACATTGATAACTTTAAAAATATTAACGACACATTGGGCCATGATAGTGGCGACGAGTTGCTTTGCGGCATTGCGAAACGTTTGATCGATGCCGTTCGCACTTATGACACGATCGCGCGCCAAGGCGGCGATGAATTCATTGTATTGTTGTCTGAGTTACAAGGGCATCGGGGCGCAACGCGGGTGGCACAGAAAATTTTGGATGCTTTACGTATTCCATTCGAACTGGGCGGCTCATTGCAACACGTATCGGGCTCTATTGGGATTGCGCTATATCCCGATGATGGGATTGACGCACCAACGTTGCTCAAGAATGCGGATACGGCCATGTTCCACGGCAAGGCGATGGGCAAAAATACCTATCAGTTCTTTACGCCGCAGATGAACATCGCGGTAAAGCGCCGTGCCGCCATGGAATCGAATCTCCGCGCCGCCGTGCAGCGCGGCGATTTCTCGCTGGTATATCAACCGCAGGTTGATTTAAACACCGGCGAAATCGTTGCCCTTGAGGCGCTGGTACGCTGGATCTCGGAAGACAACGGCACGATGATGCCGGGTGAATTTATTCCGCTTGCGGAGGAGACAGGACTGATCAACGAGATTGGGCGCTGGGTGCTCAGGGAAAGCTGCCGGCAAAACAAGGAATGGATCGATAAAGGCTTTGCGCCGCGCCGTATGGCGGTGAATCTTTCAGCGCGCCAATTGGTCGATAAAGGCTTTATCGAAATGCTCGCGTCGATATTGCGGGAAACCAAGCTTGACCCGAAGCTGCTTGAACTTGAAATTACCGAATCCCAAGTAATGCGCCAAGGCGAGGGTAGCGTGCAGCTACTCAATGAAATCGCCGGGATGGGTATTCATTTGGCGGTAGATGATTTTGGCACGGGCTATTCGAGCCTTTCTTACCTAAAACGACTACCGATTGGGACGCTTAAGATTGATCAGAGCTTTATCCGCGACATTACGGTTGATCCCAACGACACGGCGATTGTGGTTGCGATTATCAATATGGCGAAAAGTTTAGAACTCGATGTGGTTGCCGAAGGCATCGAGACCGCCGGCCAACTTACGCTGTTGCGCGCCAAAGGTTGCGCAGTGGGGCAGGGCTTCTATTTCAGCGTGCCGCTCAGCGCTAGTGAGCTTGAGCCGTTGCTGGCGCTGCATTCAGTATTCGAAAGTCCCATCCAACACGGCAATTAAGATTGAACTTCCCTTAGCATTGGCTCAGCAAGCGACAGTTTAATCGCGCCGTGATGCTCGGCAAATTAGTCGTTACGCCAAAAATAAGAACAGCGTCGGTGATTTTTCTAATTCAGTTACTCGGCTTCGCCACTCTGTGATGGAAAGCGTGCGAATCTGCTCAGTTGTGCCGGTTAAATTTGCTGCCACGCAGAGCCTTGTAGTGGGTATTAACGCGGTTAACAAATCGTCGAACAGCGCTTGGTTGCGGTACGGTGTTTCGATAAAAAGTTGCGTCATATTAGCCCGTTTGGATTCGCGCTCGAGCTCTTGAATCGCTTTTGTTCGCGCTGCTTTGTCTTGGGGCAAATAGCCGTGGAAGGCAAACTTTTGGCCGTTGAGTCCCGAAGCCATCAAGCCGAGCAGTAGGGCGCTTGGTCCCACCAAAGGCACAACCCGAAGTCCCAAGAAATGCGCCGCAGCAACTACCAATGCGCCGGGATCGGCCACCGCAGGTGCGCCTGCCTCCGATACAAGCCCGACGTCGTGCCCGGCTAGCAATGGTGCCAGCAGAGCATTCATCTCGACGGTTTGCGCAGGACCGGCAACCCGAGGATCTGCATGCTTATTGAGTTCTTGGATGGAAATTTCTTGTAATGGGCGCTTGGTCCCAATGGCTTTTAAAAAAGCGCGTGCTGTTTTGGCGTTTTCCGCGATGTAATGATTAAGCTGGAGAGCGACCGAAATGACGTCATGCGGTAAAATCGCCTCAGCGCTGATCGGCAGGGCAAGGTGGGTTGGAATGAGGTAAAGCGTACCGCGCTTGGCTGATCGCTGGGGTGTGGGAGCGTTCAACGGAGCCGACATCTAGGAGCCGTTCGCTGCATGTCGAGGGCGTAGGGCGCTAACACCTTCGTTGCTCAGCATACCAATAAGCGCCAACAGCGGAAGGCCCACTAGCGCCGTGGGGTCGTCACTGGACATCCGCACCATGAGTGCTGCGCCCAGCCCTTCAGATTTTGCGCTACCGGCACAATCAAGCGCATTTTCATGCGCCAGATAGTGAAGGATTTCATCGTCAGCATAATCGCGAAATTGCACAGTTGTTGCCACGCAAGCGGATTGAATGCGGCCTGATTTTGCATCAATCAGCGCCAGCGCAGTATGAAAAACCAGCTGTTTTCCGGACATTGTTTTAAGCTGTGCAAATGCTCGTTCGATCGTGCCTGGTTTTCCGACAGGCTTGCCATTGAGCTCAGCTACTTGGTCGGAACCGATGATCAAGGTGTCGGCGGCGGCGGCACGAAACTGCGGCACCACACTTTCCGCTTTAAGAATTGCCAAGCGGAGTGCCGTTTTGGCCGGGGTCTCATTGGCGAGCGGGGTTTCATCAGCATTTGGTTTCAGAACCTGAAAAGGGATTTGCAAGCGTTGCAGGATTTCGGCGCGGTATCGCGAGGTTGAGGCTAGAACAATGGTGCGCATCTAAGGGATTTTTTTCTTCAAAATCAATGACTTTTTGACAAAATTAAACATAAAACGTATTATAACTCCCGTATTAAGAAGGTCGGTAAAAAGGTCTGTAAAAAGTCGCAAAAGGTCGTTCTTGGGACCTTTGAAACGTCATATTGTCTACCAAAGTAACTGAAAAACGGCTCATGAGCACGAAACTATTGTTGGATCGCTTCACTAACCAGTCGCAAAAAGTTTCCGGCGTATTGGTTCCTGCCAGTTTGGCGCGTTTAAAGCCGTTTTTAGCAGACCCAAACGATGCAACAGCATTGCTAGACGGTGTTGATGAGGCGCAAAAAGCAGGTGAAATTCGCTATTCTTTGTCAGGGCACGTTACAACAGATGCCGTCGGTAGACGAACGAGGCGAGTTAAGTGTATAATTTTGGGTTGGTTTTTATTGTTTGATCCTAAAACGTTTGAGCCGGAGCCTTACGAATTATCGATTGAGAGCACATTGGTGTTGGTCAACAGCGAATCTGATTTGCCCCCTCTTGAAGAGGAGGCTGACGATGAGGATTACGTGGCGCTCGGTGAAGAATTGGATGTAGAGGAATTGGTGGAAGAAGAAATTTTGCTTGATTTGCCATTTTGGGCGATCGCAAACGATTCTGCGAAGTCAAAAGTAAAGCCGTCCAAAGGCACAAAAAGCGATCCCAGAACAAAGCAAAGATCAGCGAAACAGCCAGCCGAGGTTATTTTTGAAGAGGTTGGTCAGGCATCCAAGTTATCACCCTTTGCCGAGCTGGCAAAGCTGAAAAAAAGTTAACGTCGTTTAGACGGTTTACGGCAATGTAGAGATTTTGTAGCATGTAGCAAAAAATGTTTGGGTGCTTGTTTGGCTAAAACAAACAACGTTAAACAGCATCAGGCACCACCAGTTTAAAGATTTTTATTTCGTTTTTTTAGGAGAAACACCATGGCAGTCCAACAGAACAAAAAGTCACCTTCCAAGCGCGGCATGCATCGCTCGCATGATTTCCTCACCAACCCCGCGCTCGCGGTAGAACCAACAACAGGTGAAACGCACTTGCGCCATCATGTGTCGCCATCAGGCTACTATCGTGGAAAAAAAGTGATCAAGACTAAAGCAGACGAATAAATTTTGAATGACCGTTGGGTCGCGCGGTGTCTAAGTGTAATGCGTAAAATTTAGTTTCCTTTCGGGTTTAGCGCAGTTTCAGTTAACAATTTGGCGTGTATGTTGAGAATTGATTTTTTTCATTTCTCAACTACGTGCACCGCCCACATAACCGTCATCAGTGCAATCATTTTATCAACGGCATCGATTCTTGGCCATAGAACAAGATAAACTGCACGGTCTCGCTTCATCCGCTTTCTCAGCAAGCGTTTCCAAAAAATGCAGATAAAAATAGCCATAGATGCGATGGGCGGTGATCATGGCCCATCTGTTACCATCCCAGCAGCGTTGCAATTTATTGAGCAATCAACGCATAGCTCTGTGGTGCTCGTCGGCCAGCTTGCCCCACTCAAAGCTGAGTTGGTGCGCTTGAAAGCAAGCCACTTGTTGGATGCAGCCGATCCGCGTATTACGATTGTCCATGCGCCCGATGTGGTTGGTATGGATGAAGATATACGTTCTGCCATCCGCCGCAAAAAAAATTCTTCCATGCGCGTTGCGATTGACCTAGTCAAGTCCGGCGCAGCCCATGCTTGCGTTTCGGCAGGTAATACGGGTGCGTTGATGGGCACTGCAAAATTCGTGCTCAAAACATTACCCGGTATCGATCGCCCCGCTATTTGCGCGGCACTGCCAACCCGCAATGGCGTCACCTACGCGCTTGACCTCGGCGCCAACGCCGAATGTACGCCGGAACACATGCTGCAATTTGCCATCATGGGCGCGATGCTATGCACGGCCATCGAGGGGCGGGAAAACCCAAGCGTCGGTTTGCTCAACATTGGCTCTGAAGAAATCAAAGGCAACGAAAACGTCAAACGCGCCGGCGAGTTGTTGAAAGCAAGCCATCTCAATTTTTATGGCAACGTTGAGGGCACCGACATTTATTTGGGCACGACCGACGTAGTGGTATGCGATGGCTTTATTGGCAACGTGATGCTCAAGACATCAGAAGGAATCGCCAAGATGATGGGCGACTTTTTGAAAGAGGAATACACCAAAAACATCTTTCGAAAAATAGCAGCGTTGGCTTCCTATGCCGTCATCAAAGGCTTCCGCAAGCGCGTTGACACGCGTCGCTATAACGGCGCTACCTTGTTGGGTTTGCAAGGCGTTGTTGTCAAAAGCCACGGCTCGGCAGACGCCTATTCATTTGGCAAAGCATTGGAACGTGCGGCCTCGGAAGTGGAGCACGGCTTACTCGCGCTAATCACCACCGAAATTCAACGCCTGCACGCCGGCGGTTTATTGGTGCCACAAAAAGCCAGTGCGTCCATTCAACCCGAGATTCGCGAATGACCATTTATAGCAAAATAACTGGCACCGGCAGTTACCTACCCGAGCGCGTGGTAACCAATCAGGAATTAGAGAAAATTGTCGATACCAATGACGAATGGATCGTCAGCCGTACCGGCATTCGCGAGCGTCACTATGCGGCAGACGACCAAAACGCGAGTGATCTTGCGCTGATCGCCTGTCAGCGGGCCATGCAAGCAGCGGGTGTGACAGCAGAGGATATTGATCTCATTATTGTTGGTACTTCCACACCGGATATGGTGTTCCCGGCTACTGCCTGCATTTTGCAGGACAAGTTGGGCATCAAGCAGGGCTTTGCTTTTGATATCCAAGCGGTGTGCGCTGGTTTTGTCTATGGATTGGCAACGGCGGATAAATTCATTCGTTCAGGAAGCGCTAAATGCGCGCTGGTAGTCGGTGCTGAAGTATTTTCACGCATCATGAATTGGCAGGATCGTTCGACCTGTGTGCTATTCGGGGACGGTGCGGGTGCTGTCGTTGTGAAAGCAACTGACACGCCGGGCATTCTTTCCACGCATCTACATTCCGATGGCAGCTACCGTCATGCGCTATGCACGCCGGGCACTGTTGAAAATGGCAAGGTGCGTGGCAGTCCGATGTTAACGATGGAAGGCAGCGCTGTTTATAAATTTGCGGTAAAAGCGTTTGAAGATGTGGCTTGGGAGGCATTACGGGCAAATAATTTGAGCTCTGCCGATATTGATAAATTTATTTGTCATCAAGCTAATCAGCGCATCATCATGCACGCCGCCAAAAAATTAGCGTTGCCAGATGAAAAGGTCGTCTTGACCGTTGATAGACACGGTAACACCTCGGCAGCGTCTATTCCACTTGCATTAGACACCGTTGTGCGTGAAGGGAAAATTAAAGCGGGCGATACGATCTTGCTCGCCGCGTTGGGTGGCGGCTTTGCTTGGGGCGCGGCATTGCTGACATGGTAAATGAATGAAAAATGAAGAAGTCAGTTAAAACATCATGACAATCATCGGTACACAAGTATTCGCCATCGCGTTTGCAGGCCAAGGCTCACAATCCATCGGCATGATGGCCGGTTTCTCCGATGCTGCCCATCTTACAATCAAACGGTGTTTTGATGAGGCTTCCGAGAGCGTCAAGACCGATTTATGGGAGATGGTGGTCAACGGCCCTGTTGAGGCGTTAGCGCAGACGATCAATACCCAGCCGGTGATGCTTACTGCTGGAGTTGCTACGTACCGCGCTTGGCTTGAGGCCGGTGGCCGTGCAGCGGATTTTTATGCAGGGCATAGTTTGGGTGAATATACAGCGCTGGTTGCCGCGGGTGCGATTTCATTTGCCGATGCTGTTCCGCTCGTTCGTTTTCGCGCGCAGGCGATGCAAAATGCAGTTCCCGAAGGCACAGGCGGCATAGCGGCCATTCTTGGCTTGGAGGTTGAGGTGATTCGCGAAGTCTGTATCGGGGCCGCTCAAGGGGAAGTGCTGGAAGCCGTCAATTTAAACTCTCCTGGGCAGATCGTTATTGCCGGACACAAAACCGCGGTAGAACGCGGTATGGCGTTGGCCAAAGAACGCGGTGCCAAGCGTGCATTGCTACTCCCCATGAGCGTGCCATCGCATTGCGCATTGATGAAACCTGCTGCCGAAAAATTGGCCGATTATTTGCGGGGCGTCGTTGTCACGGTACCCGCTAGGCCGGTAATTCAAAATGCAGATGTGGTCGCGTTTAATACCGCGGATGCGATTAAGCGGGCGCTCGTCGAACAACTCTATCGGCCGGTTCGTTGGATCGAAACGATTCAACAATTTGTGGCTGTTGGAGCAACGAACGTCGTGGAATGCGTTCCCGGGAAAATTTTGACCGGCTTGAACAAACGTATTGACGTCAATCTGAATTGTATGGCGATTACGGATTCGGTCTCGATGGAAGCCGCGATTGCGCAAGTGAGCGCAATTTAATGTTCCGAGCCAACAACATTATGTGGAGGAAATCATGGAGTCATTGACAGGACAAATTGCCTTGGTGACCGGCGCGTCGCGCGGTATCGGCGACGCTATCTTGCGACATCTAGGCCATGCCGGCGCGACGGTGATCGGTACCGCCACAACGATAGCTGGCGCCACCGCGATCAGTAAAAATATCGCGGATGCTGGGATGACCGGCATTGGCTTGATGCTGAACGTGCAAGACGCCCCGCAAATTGATGCCACCATCAAACAGATCGAAGAAAAATTTGGCGCAGTCTCAATTCTCGTCAACAATGCTGGTATCACCCGAGACACCCTCTTAATGCGCATGAAAGACGATGATTGGAATAGCGTCATCGACACCAATCTCACCTCCGTATTTCGACTCAGCAGGTCGGTCATGAAATCGATGATGCGGGCGCGAACGGGGCGTATTATCAACATCGCTTCCGTCGTTGGTTTTATGGGCAATGCTGGGCAAACTAACTATGTTGCCGCAAAAGCCGGTATGGTTGGCTTTACGAAGGCGCTGGCACGTGAAGTTGGTAGCCGCAACATCACCGTGAACTGTGTTGCGCCGGGCTTCATCGAAACTGATATGACAAAAGCGCTCAGCGCGGATCAAGTCACCAAGCTTGTGGCCAGCGTGCCGCTAGGGCGCATGGGGCAGGTAAACGATATCGCCGAGGCAGTGCTGTTTCTGGCATCATCGGCCGCATCTTATGTCACGGGTAACACAATCCATGTTAACGGCGGTTTGCACATGGAATAGATTTTTATGGCTGTTGTCGTTTTTTTCGTTTTTTTCGTACAGCAACTAAATTGCAGAAGTAAAAAATGTTTGCAGCTTATTTGGTAAAATAGTTGCAGATGTAATTTAATCCCGATCACCTTGTAGAACTCACCCTGTTGGAGGAAGTAGCAAATGGATAACATTGAAGCCCGCGTCAAAAAAATCGTGGCGGAACAGCTAGGCGTCGCCGAAGCTGATATTAAAAACGAATCTTCGTTTGTCGAGGACCTCGGCGCTGATTCCCTCGACAACGTAGAGCTCGTTATGGCGCTCGAAGAAGAGTTCGAGACCGAAATTCCAGACGAGGCCGCTGAAAAAATCACAAATGTTCAGCAGGCGGTTGATTACATCAACGCAAATAAAAAATAATTTGCACGGTTCGTTTGAATGCAATCGTTGTTCTGATCGGGCTGCCTGCCGTTGTGGGCGGCCCGATTGGTTTTAGTGATTCCTATTTTTAATAGCGCTAAGTTAGCGTAATTGGTGGCCATGAGTAAAAGACGTGTTGTCATTACGGGTCTGGGTATCGTCTCACCCGTTGGAAATTCTATACCCCAAGTTTGGGACAACCTCACCAACGGGCGCGGTGGCGTATCGTTGATCACGCGTTTCGATCCCGCGTTGTTGCCAACGCGTTTCGCTGCGCAGGTGACCAACTTCAACCCCAACGAATGGATGTCGCCCAAGGAAGTGCGGCGCATGGATACCTTCATTCACTATGGTTTAGCGGCCGCTAAAATGGCCATGGACGACGCAGGCTTGGTCGTCACCGAAGAAAATGCGGAGCGCATCGGCGTGAATGTTGGCTCCGGCATTGGCGGATTGCCGATGATCGAAGACACCGTTCGCGAAATGATCGCGAAAGGACCTAGGCGTATTTCCCCGTTCTTTGTGCCTGGTTCGATCATCAACATGGTCGCCGGCATGATTTCAATTCAGTACGGATTTAAAGGGCCGAACGTATCCATGGTGTCGGCTTGCACTACTTCTGCGCATTGCGTTGGCGATGCAGCACGCTTTATTGAGTATGGTGATGCCGATGTGATGATCGCAGGAGGCGCCGAAGCGACCATCAGCATGTCAGGGATTGGCGGTTTTTGCTCTTGCAAGGCACTCTCGGAACGTAATGATTCACCTGACACCGCGAGTCGACCGTTTGATCGTGATCGCGATGGTTTCGTATTGGGTGAGGGCGCCGGTATTTTGGTATTAGAATCTCTCGAACACGCTCAGGCGCGCGGCGCGCGTATCTACGCAGAGTTGCTGGGTATGGGCATGAGCTCTGATGCCTATCACATGACCTCTCCGAGTATGGATGGCCCACGTCGCGGCATGATTAACGCCATGAAAAATGCCCGTGTCAATCCTAGCGATGTGCAATATATCAACGCGCACGGCACTTCCACACCGCTTGGCGACAAGAATGAAACCGAAGCCATGAAAGCTGCGTTTGGCGATCATGCGTATAAGTTGGTGGTTAACTCAACCAAATCTATGACCGGCCATCTCTTGGGCGCGGCGGGTGGAATCGAGGCGGTTTTTACGACGCTGGCGATTCATCATCAAGTTTCGCCGCCGACGATCAATATTTTCAATCAAGACCCCGAGTGCGATCTCGACTACTGTGCCAATACCGCTCGGGACCTGAAAATTGACGTGGCAGTATCAAACTCATTTGGTTTCGGTGGCACAAATGGCTCGTTGGTTTTTAAGCGCTTTGTGTAGCGCGAGTGGTAGAGGTTTGTGCTGCGTGTTGCTTCGCGCCTTGTTTAAATTTGACCAATCAAAATCATGAGGCGGTTTTTTCTCAGCATGTTTATGTTGGCCTTGCTAGGGGCGGCGCTAGGGGTAGTTTGGGGTTATCATTTTGCGCACAGCAAATTGACCCTGCCCAATTCTTCTGCAGCAACCTTGGCGACACCGTTTGAATTCACTGTCAAACAAGGTGCTTCGCTTAAAAGCCTAGCAAAGCAACTAACCGCCGCAGGGTTACTGCCTGAACCGCAGCTGTTTTGGCTGATTGGCCGCGTGACAAACCAAGCAACCGGCATTCATGCCGGTACCTATCGGTTGGAGGCGCCACTGACGCCGCTGGAACTTTTGCAGAAATTAAACGATGGTGACGTTGTCGCCATTTCTGTGACGTTCGTCGAGGGTATTACTTTTGCCGATATGCGGGCGTCACTCGAAAAATCTGGCGATGTCAAGGTGACGCTCAAAGGCTTGAGTCATGCTGAAGTACTCAAGCGAATTGGTGCTGCCGAGAGCAATCCTGAAGGGTTGTTCTTTCCCGACACCTATCGTTTTGCATTGGGTGCAACCGACGCGGAGATACTGAAAAAAAGCTATCAAACTATGCAAAAAAAACTTGCCGGCGCATGGGCGGTACGCGATGAGAACTTGCCCTACAAAACACCATATGAAGCCTTGACGATGGCATCCATTATCGAGAAGGAAACTGGCAAAGCCGAGGAGCGTCCGCTTATTGGCTCGGTATTTATCAATCGTTTACGTGTCCCGATGCGGCTACAAACAGACCCCACCATCATCTACGGCATGGGTAATCAATACACCGGCAATATTCGCAAGCGTGATCTCTTGGCCGACACGCCTTACAACACTTATACCCGCGATGGATTGCCGCCCACGCCGATTGCGATGCCGGGTTTGGGATCATTGATGGCCGCGGTGAAACCGGCGCAGTCAGACCGTCTGTATTTTGTCGCAAAGGGCGATGGTAGTCATTATTTTTCTGCGTCGCTCGAGGAGCATAATAGGGCAGTCAACAAATATCAATTGGGCCGGTGACACCATGCAACCCAAAACAGCACTGCCGACGGCCATCCCTGTGCCTATGTTGTCCACTATTCCCAGACGCGGGAAATTTCTGACCCTCGAAGGCATTGATGGTGCCGGGAAATCTTCGCATACTTTGTTCATTGCGGATCGCATTCGCGCGCAAGGTTTCGACGTTATCACCACTCGCGAACCTGGCGGCACGAGGCTTGGCGAGGCGCTACGGGCTATGTTGCTCAACGACAAAATGCATCCGGATACCGAAGCGTTGCTGATGTTTGCCTCGCGGCGTGAACAATTGGCTGAAATAATTGAACCTGCCTTAGCTGCTGGTAAATGGGTTATTTGTGATCGTTTTACCGATTCCACTTACGCATATCAATGCGGCGGGCGCGGATTGCCTCTGGAACGAATCGATGTCCTAGCGCAATGGGTTCACAGCCATTTGCAGCCAGATTTGACTTTTTTTTTCGATGCGCCGTTGGCAATTGCGCGTGAGCGTTTGGATAAAAATACGGCCGAGCCTGATAAATTCGAGCGCGAACAGCAAGATTTTTTTGCGAAAGTGCGCGCAGCCTATTTGCAGCTTGCCGCAGATTCTCCGCGGCGCATAAAAGTGCTCAATTCGGCGCGACCAATCGCCGAAATTCAATCAGAATTAGCGCAATTATTAGGTTCAATGTCGGAGTCGATTCGAGATGATTGATGTCCTCCCATGGCATCAGGGGCCGTTAACTGGGCTTCTTGCGCGGCGTGAAAAATTGCCGCATGCGCTCTTGATTCATGGGAACCAAGGGATCGGCAAAGTTGATTTTGCCCGGGCGATGGCGCAATCGCTGTTATGCGAAGCGCCGATCAGCGGCGAAGCAAGAGCGGGCGGCATTGCCTGCGGCGTTTGTGATGCCTGTAATTGGTTTCGCGACGGTAATCATCCCGATTACCGCGAGCTATTGCCAGAAATTTTAGTGGACGACGACGTTGAAGCGGAAGGCCTTTCCGACCCGGATGTCAAAGACAAGAAAAAAAGTAAGGAAATTAAGATTGATCAAATCCGTGCCATCGCCGATTTCATGACGCTATCCACCCACCGCGATGGTTTTCGCGTGTTGGTAATTCATCCTGCGGAAGCAATGAATATGTCGGCAGCCAATGCGCTACTTAAAACGCTGGAGGAGCCATCCGCGCGAACCGTAATCTTGCTGGTGACCGATCAAATGGCTCGCCTGATGGCCACCATTCGCAGCCGATGCCAACGCGTGTTGTTGCCCGCACCTGAGAATTTGGAAGCGGTTACTTGGCTACAGCAGCATGGTACTGGGTTAAACGCGGCGCAAGCCGAATCGGCACTTGCAATGGCCGGCGGGTCGCCGCTTGATGCAGTAACATTCGCGGCCGCAGAATATCAAACAGCCCGCAAAGCGTTTGTAGCGGCGCTGTCCGATCCTGCCGCGGACTATATGGCCGCTGCGCAGTCGTTCGAAAAATCCGATCTCAATCACATCGTCACGTGGTTGCAAACTTGGGTAAGCGATGTGGTACTGAGCAAGATGTCAGGCAATGTGCGTCATCATGTTGATGAGAAACAATCCATTGCGAACATTGCGCGCCATGTACAGCTGACAAAATTATTCCGCTATGAATCGGCGCTGCGCCAAGCGCGTCGCTCAATCCATCACCCGCTGAACGTGAGACTTCTGCTCGAACAATTGCTAATATCGTACCAACGCGCTGTAAAATGAAGAGCAAGCAAAATTTCATTGACTGAGGAGTTAACTGTGTCGGCCTCGCCACCAACCACCACGATGGGTGCATCAAACGTCACGCCGATCAAGCGTCCCGACGTGATTTCGCTCAACTTGAAGGGCAAAAGTGCGCTCTACGCCTCGTGGCTGCCACTGCTTAAAGGCGGCGGGCTTTTCATGCAGACCACTAAAAAC
The DNA here is from genome assembly GCA_025360815.1 of Burkholderiales bacterium. GTDB lineage: Bacteria > Pseudomonadota > Gammaproteobacteria > Burkholderiales > Usitatibacteraceae > UKL13-2. Next base: position 24,483 of record JANYBL010000055.1, on the reverse strand, counting down.
CACCAGTTGGGTGATGAAGTTTTGGTGGTGCTTACGTTTCTCGATGAGCCCGCGAAATTGCCGATGGCGGGGAAAGTCGTATGGGTCAATCCGGCGCACGCGACTGGAAATCGCCCGCAAGGTGTCGCGATTCAATTGCCAGACAATGAAATTGGCAAAGAATTGAAGAAAAAAATTGAGGGTATTTTGGCGCCGGTCGCCAAATCGGATCGCACGACGCATACATTGTAGCGAGGCAAGAAGCAGCAACTTTGCGATCGCATCAATTTCGAAGATCCGCATCCAGACTGGCCTTCCAGCGCGTTGTCCTCGTGCCGAGCTGCGCAAGCGGACTACACTGTCATTTCACGCTTATGCCCATCCAACCATTTTGCGGTATCGGGCGCTTCCGCCGCCTGCATTTTTTCCAACAACTTTGTTAAATCAACGTCTATAGACAGCGAAGCATGATGCTGCGGTCGTAAAAATCGTTCATCGCGGGCGTGGTCGATAAATTTCAACAAGTGGTCAAAAAACCCCGCCACATTCAAAATGCCGACAGGTTTGACATGGTAGCCAAGCTGGAGCCAAGTTAGTGCCTCAAATAGTTCATCGAGCGTGCCGTATCCGCCGGGCAACGCGATAAAACCATCAGCCAAATCGGTCATCAGCGCTTTACGTTCGTGCATATTTTCGACCACGTGCATTTTCGTTAAGTGCTTGTGTCCAACTTCTTTCTCCACCAGCAATTGAGGTATCACCCCGATCACTTCCCCGCCGCCAGCCAAGCATGCGTCCGCCGCCACACCCATGAGCCCCACGCTGCCGCCGCCATAAATCAAACGAATGCCACGCTCAGCAAAGGTGCGACCCAACAGGGCAGCTGCTTCGCGATAAGCAATGTTCTCACCGGGGCTTGAGCCGCAGTATATGCAGACAGCCTTTAGCGCACCGTTTGCGGTGGGGGTGTTAGGAGCGTTCACGGTTTGCTTTCAACGTGTTCATTTCGAAAAAAACTTTAATCCAGCTGTTTATTGTATTGGTTCGTCGAGATTGGCTTATATGCAGCTGACAGCAGCCTCAGGTGGCGCCCCAGATTCAAGCCCAGATTCAAAAGTCTAGACGGGATTGCAACGATGGCTTTGCAGGTGCAGATTCGCGACTACGGTTTGCTGTCCCGAACAGTTGCTGCATACCAGAACTATTGCGCGGCTGGTTTATCCGTCGTTGTATTCGCGGCCCCATCAATTGTCTCGGGCGCGTCACTGTCAGCATCATCGGTGGCGTCCTCGACGCCATCATCGGCGATGCCAGCGGCTTTCTTGCGTAATTTTTCTTCTTTTTTGGCTTTTTTGGCCAGCTCGCGTTGGCGTTTTGCAAAGTCGTAGTTGGGTTTGGCCATTAGCAATCCTCTGAAGTTATTCGGTTCAACGATTTGATTTCCCTATCTTACGCGATGAAATCGCCGTCGCCGCATTTAAAATTTGGATCGTTTGCCGATTCACTGCCGTGAAATGCCGACAATCAAGGAAACAAGACCAGAGCATAAGCATAACGAATTTTCTGCCGTTGGGCTGCTAAAATCCAAGGCGTGGATCAATATGTATCAGCCGCATCATCGTATTCCTGTCGGCAGGCCGCGACCGCGCCGCAATGCGCATTATGACCGTTACGGTTATGACGACCTTCTTCATCAATTTCATGCCGACTCTCGAATGCCAATTATAAATACCCCTCTGTGAAAAATATTCTCGTACTTTTCGACCAGGAATGGGATCGCGCGCAACTTAACCGTGCTGTTTTTCAAACGGGGAGCGATACTCGCTTTTTCCATGAAGGCTTTGATTTGTTCGAGTTTCCAAGCAACGCAAAATTGTTGTTTTTTGATATTTTTCGCTTTGTCGACAAGCTGGTCGAAAAGTACGGCGGTAGCGGAAAAGGCCGAGGCGCCGCGGACCGAAAGATTGATGGCATTATTTCCAGCCACGAGCAATTTGGTGCGATCACGGCGGCGTTGTTGGCGCAGCGTTTGGGGTTGCCGTCCCAAAGTGTTAACGGCGTGATGAACGCCCAGCACAAAGCCCTGGCGCGCACGCTGCTAGCGCGCGCGATGCCACATGCCAACGTTGCGTTTGCCACTTTTCCGTATACAGTCGCCAGCGCATCCGAAATTGATTTACCCTTCCCGTTTTTTGTAAAGCCCGTCAAAGCCGCTTACTCGGTTTTGGCGCGGCGGGTGGAAGATTTTCCTGACCTCAAAGATCATCTTAATTTCCGTCCGTGGGAAAAATATATCATCAAGCGCTTGGTGCGGCCGTTCAATGACGTCGTTGAACACTTCGGCGCAACTGACATCAACGGCCATTACATGCTCGCTGAGCAACTGATTGATGGTTTTCAAGTCAATGTCGATGGCATTGTTGAGAATGGAAAAACGAGCGTTATCGGCATTGTCGATGCCGTCATGTATCCGGGTACTGATGCTTTCATGCGCTGGGAGTATCCGAGCCGTCTGCCGGCCGAATGGCAGACCAACATCCGTGAAACCACGATTGCAGTGGCCAAGGCCTTGCAGCTAGATTCTGGACTGTTTAATGTTGAATTGCGCGTTTGTTCACATTCGGGCGATTGTAAAATTATTGAGGTCAATCCGCGGATGGCCGCGCAGTTCTCAGACGTATATGAGATGGTTGACGGCATTAATTTACACGATGTCGCCATCAAATTTGCGCTAGGCGAAACAGTCGATATTGAGCGCCTAAAAGCCACCCGCAAGGGAAAATATAAATGTGCTACCAGCTTCGTATACCGCCGATTCGACGGGCTGCCGCAACCACATTTCCCGGGCACGGCCGAAATCGAAAAACTGCGTCAATTTGATCCCGATGCACAAGTGCTGCTGTTTAAGAAAAGCGGCAACCAACTTAAGCGTGAGATCAAATGGCTGCAAAGCTACCGCTATGCATGCATGAATATGGGCGGGATGTCGGCGGAAAATTTAATGGAAAAGCACCGCCTCGCTTCGGTGATCCTCGGCTTTCCGGCGCAGGGGTGATATTTGACACGAAATTTGAACGTTCACAGTCAGTGCGTTCATCGCGTTTTTTGACGCTACAAGCCGGCCATTCTGCAATTCGTCAGGCGCGTATGATGCGTGATCAATACCACTGATATAGTCTGATCGATGATTTGGCGGGTTACCGAGAACGTCAGTCAGCGTGAGCCATTACACACCGCAAGTTTGATTGCAGGGCTAGCGGAAAACAGTTTTGTTTTGATTATTTTCAAATTAAAGGGTGTCCTAACATGCAGATTGATCCTCATCTATCCAGCTCGACTGACACGGGCGCGCTTCTCGCGGGCTCTCCCGCATCGATTCCCATACTGCCTGCGCTACCTTTTGTCCCCATTCCCACCGATCAGCGTATCGAAGCGCTTGACGTAGTACGCGGTTTTGCGTTGATCGGTATTTTTATGATGAATATTGAGTACTTCAACCGCGCGATGCAGGCGATGGGCGAGGGCATACCGCTGACCGCAACGGGCATTGATTGGGTTGCAACCTGGTTTGTTAATTATTTTGTTCAGGGCAAATTTTGGACAATTTTTTCCCTTCTCTTCGGCATGGGATTTGCCGTCATGATGACCCGTGCCGAGCGGGCGGGACGACCGTTTCTGATGCCGTATTTGCGGCGCATCCTGGCGCTGGCAGTGTTTGGCGCGGTTCACTTTATTTTTCTATGGCCGGGCGATATTTTATTTAGCTATGCGGTAGCTGCTGGTGCGCTGTTGATTTTGATGCATGGCACGTGGCGTTACATCGTTGGTGCAATGGTTATTGCCTTCGGACTGGGCTTTTTATTCAATGAATTTTTTGCCTTTGTGGCCGGGCTTGCGATGGTTGGCTTAATGGCGCTTTACATGCGCAATGAACGTCTGATATCGATTCGCGGGCATCAGCTGCCGATCATCGCCGTTGTGTTGTTGAGCATTGGCATCTTGGTGTCCATTGCCGCCATCGTGTTTTGGGTGCTGCCGCATGGACCTAAAGAGCCTCGTATTCCCTTGTCATTGATCGGCCCCTTGGTGGTGGTGACGGGATGGCTGTCAGCGAAATACCACAACCCCTTCGCCAAACGCGGCGTGCGCCTTGGTGTAACAGCCTATTTATTTATGGCTTCGATGATGTTTGTCGGTGGTCTTTCGCAATATTTAGCGCCGGTAGATCCCGATGTGCCTGCTGCAGTCGTGGCGGTGACAACACCAGCAGCCAACGCTACAACCGCAGAGACAGCCGCGACAACCGGCACGACAACAGGCGCGACAACCGGCTCGACAACAACAACGATGACGGCAACTGGGAACGCGATTGCCACTGCAGCCGCCAGCGGCGCAGTTGACAAACCAGCTGAAACCCCGCCTGCCGTCAAAGTGGAAAAAGCGGCCGAAAAAGTGGCGGAGAGAAAGTCCAACACAGCGTCCAACACAACGTCCAACACGAAGTCCGAAAAGGCCGAACCTGAAAAAACCGAAGCTGAAAAGAAGGCTGAAAAGAAAGCCGAAAAGGCCAAGCGCCTTGCGGCGCAAGCTGAGGAAAAGCGCAACGAGGAGCGCGTGTTCGCGCGGGGAACATACCTTGAAGGTGTGGAAATGCGCGCGCTTGAATTCCCGGGTAAGGTTGCCGGTGATGCGGGATTTGCTACTGTGCTGATTGGCATGTTCTTGCTGGGAGTTTGGTTTGTCCGGTCCGGTGTGATGGAAAATACAGCTGGGCATCTGCCGTTTTTCCGCAAACTGGCGTTGATCGGCATTCCGCTCGGGGTTGGCTTGGGCTTGCTTGGCAGCCTCTTTGCCGTTTCGCATGTACCGGGTAACACGACGGATGGCTTTAGCTTGGCGCACGGCATTCAGATGCTGGGAAATTTGCCGGCGTGCTTAGGCTATGTCGGGCTGGTCGTGTTAATGCTGCATAGCAAAACGGTGTTCGCTAAAATCAGTATCCTCGCTGCGCCAGGACGGATGGCGCTGACGAATTATTTGATGCAATCGCTAATTTGCGCGATTTATTTCTATGGCTACGGCCTTGGCCATTGGGGCATGCCGCGCGGCCAGCAGCTCCTGTTTGTGGTCGTTGTGTATAGCCTTCAAATTGTGTTCAGCCACTGGTGGTTGTCGCGGTTCAAATACGGCCCAATGGAGTGGCTATGGCGCGGGTTCACCTACCGACAAATGCCTAAGTTCGTCATTGACAGAGATGCTGCGATGCCGTCGCGTGCAGCAACCTAGGTTCTAGGGATTTTGCCGATTGGTGCGGATTAGCGCAGATAGGCGATATGCGTTGACAAAAGTCAGCGGCATCAAGCATTGCTTGATGCCGCTTTTATTGCACTTTACTTGCGAATAAAACGAAGCCAATTTATTTCGCGGGCTGCAATTCAAAGCGCTGTTCGGCCGCATCGTCGATCATTTTCCGCGAATAGAGCAGCGGGAAGTATTCGCCCTTTGACCATTTTTCAGCGAGATCGCGGTAATGCGGGCTGTCAACGTTGCCGGATTGACCAGGCGTATTGACGGCGCGCGACTGGTCCCAATTGCCAACATCGACAACAATGCGAAATGACGCGCCGCCCGTTTGTTGGAATGTCGCCGCGTTGTAGCTCGATACATTGAGCGTATTGGCGCCGCCGGCTTTTGCCATCGGTCCGACATTGAGTTTGGCTTTTGTCGCGGTATCGACTGCATTGGCTAACGGGTGCTCAAGCAAGGCGTAATGCAGATCAGACCAGTGCCACAGACTCGAGTCGGCACTTCTACCGTTCATGCGATAAAGTTGTTGCAAGCTCTCAAACGCCGCCTTGAGGCTGACAAGCATCACTTGGTCACGCTTCTTCATGGCGTTTTTGCCAAAGTGGACCGACGGATTTTCCAAGCCGTTAATGACTGCCTCAATATTGGGCTGCGCGATAATGCCAGCCGCAGCCGCACTTAGCACCGCGTCTTTGAACGCGACGCCCAAATGCCTTGCCATCCACACTTCAAACAATGCAGTCGCAGCGGATTCTGGTGTTTCTCTGGCGTCCCACCGCGTTAGCAACGATAGCGCTGCCGTTGTGTTTGCATCAGTGGAACGTAGGGGTTTCAGCAGTGCAATGACGCGACGAGCGTGAACCGACAAGACATCGCTTTGCATCTGCATCATGGCTTCAAGCGAAAATTTTCCGGGTTTGGCGAGCAGTTCGCTGGCGCGTTGGATGCGTGCCGTGTTGGCCCATTCAAAACCCAATTTACGTTCGCGATATCGATATGAATAGGCCGGCGGTAAATTCATCTCGTTAGAAGATGCAAACCATCCCCGCTTGGGGTTATAAACAGACGGTAACTTATCGCCTGACAAAAATCCGGCCCACTCATATCGTCCGTCGCCGGGCACGGGGAGTAGCCCATCCCAGTTGGCGCGAATCGGCGTGAGGCCGCCAGGTGCCCAGCCGATATTGCCCGCCGTGTCCGCATAAACCTGATTTTCTGACGGTGCGCCCCAATTCAACATCGCCCGTTTGAATTCGGTGAAATTTTTGGCGTACATATAGTCAATGCTGCCGAAGTAGGGCGCCATACCCGCTTCAAGCCAACCAGCGCGCACGGCAAACGCGCGATTTTTTTCCTTCTCGATAAAAATCATCGGCCCGTGGCGCGTGAACAGTAGCTCAACATTGACCGGCTCGCCGCCTTTCACCTGAATCGTCTCTTTGATGGACCGCATTTTTTCCCAAGCCCCTTGATACCTGTACTCCATCGGGTTGGCAGGATTAATTTCGTAAACGTAGAGGTCTTCTTGATCAATGCTGAAAATGGTCAGACCGAAAGCAATGGTACCGTTGTGACCGATAGAAATGCCCGGTAGCGCCGGCTCGCCCGCGCCGATCACATCTAACCCTGGTGCACTCAAATGCGCGATGTATCGCAGCGATGGCGTCGAAAACGCGCGATGCGGATCATTGGCTAAAATCGCACGTCCGGTGGCGGATTTTGACGGGGCGATCACCCAGGCGTTGCTGCCTTCCGTGGTTTCGTTGCTGGGGTCAGCATTGATCATCGCAAGGTGAAGTTCCTGCCCCGCGTCGGCACGCGGGCCTGTGCCGGTGGCTGATGATTTTTCCGCGACGATGACCCCTTGCGTGGCCAAACTAAATACCTTGAGCAAATCCTTCGGCAAACACGGGTCAAGACCCTCTGGTATTTTTGTTTCCCATTTCGGCGAAAGCGGGGCGCGAATTTCATCGGATTTCAGATCTGCCCGACAGGCCACGTTGGCCCGCGCCACTTCTGATAGCACATTGCGCGTCAGGCCATGGCTACGGATTCGCACCACATCTTCGGCTGCCCATTTTTCAGGTGTATAGCCGAAATAGCCAAATTCGAGGGGCATCCGCTTGGGATCAATCGCGATTAAATCAATATACGCATTTATGCCTGCGACAAAACTGGTCGCAACGCGATTCGCATTTTTACCGTAGGAGAGCCATTCTTTCTCCATTCCGCCGCGATACAAAAATTGTCGCGTTGCTTTGTCTTGCTCCACAAAGCCCGCGCCGAACACGGACGACAACTTGCCCAAGCCGCGCCGTCGCCACAAATCAATCTGAAACAACCGGTCACGCGCGGCGTTAAAACCTTGCGCGAAAAAAACATCATCTTGATTCATTGCATAAATATGCGGCACTCCCCATCTATCCAATATAACCTTTACGGGTTCTTGTAGACCTGCGACTTTGATGATTTGGGTGGCGGGTAATGTTGGTACTACTGATGGCGGGTTGGCTGGTGGTGTCATGCCGCTTCTTTGTGCATGCACCAAGCCTGATCCCGTTGCGAGCAGAATTCCAACAATGAGGGGGGCGAATTGTCCGTTAATAATTTTCATGAGTGAGTGTTCTCAAAGTTGGCGTGAAGACTGGATGGGATTGAAGGCAAACGCAAAATGTAATCGTCAATTATAGAGTTGTAGATACCCTGATAGGCGCTACGCAGCAATAATTCAGACATTAATCTCGTATACTCAACTCCGTTTAGCACTGCGAAACGATGCGCCCTTAAACCACGTGCCCTTAAACTACGTGCCCTTAAACGCATCCCGGAAAGTTTGTATCGTTATCCACGCGCAGTGACAACCGCAGAAGCCGTATCGTCTTTTTTTCAACAACATCAATTAAAAACATTTCTATGTCTGACAGCACCAATATATCCAGCGCAACCGCAACCGCAAACGCAACCGATAGCGCCTCCACGCCGACGCCGGTCATGGAGCCCCGCCATTGGCACGATGATGGCTGGGAGGCGCGGGTCATAAAAAACGAAGACGATGACGGCTGGGCGGTCGCGATGACAAAAGATGGCGAACCGGAGCCGGGATTAGTCGTGCCTTGGACAATGGGCCGCGATAAGAAAAACCCCAAGCCGCTGGACGTCGCCGCATTTCATGTGTTGTTGCGCGCCGCGAGGGAGATCCGGATGCGGCATGAGCATCAATTGCAATCGACGTTGCACAAAAAAGTCGTGGTGCGGGTGGGAGATAGCGATGTTGTCGTTACGCTCAATATTGTGCCCGACGAAGATGCGCCGTATGCAACGCTAACGGCGAGAACCGGACGCGACCGTGAAAGCCCGCCGTTAGCTGAGGTGCGCGTGTCGGCATCGTTCAAATTAACGGACGCGACGGCACTTGCTTGGATTGAAAGCGAATTCGCCAAACCGGCATAGCGTTCTCACGCGATAAATCTCCCGAAAGCCGCATCTAGCCTAGACGTTGACGGTATCGTTGAGCCTTTCGGCGGCTATTGTGGTGCGATGTTAGCCGCAAAATTGCCGTCTCGGCCAGGATGCGAGGCTCATGGCAAGGTATCATCTCAGCATGCGTAAATCCAGTGAACTCCCCCATATTTTTGGGCCTGATGGGCCGTTAGCGAAGCGAATCGACGGGTTTCGCCATCGCCAAAGCCAGATTGAAATGGCCGAACAAATTGAGTCGGCGATTGATCGCGCCGGCGTCTTAATTGCTGAAGCGGGGACCGGCACCGGTAAGACGTTTGCATACCTTGTTCCCGCATTGCGCTCCGGTGGAAAAGTCATTATCTCGACGGGCACCAAGACCCTGCAAGACCAGCTTTTCCATCGCGATATTCCGACCGTCATTGCGGCGTTGGGTATTCCCGTTTCGACGGCCTTGCTCAAAGGCCGCGCCAACTATGTTTGCTTGCATCATTTAGACGAGGCGGTCGCAGACGGCCGCTTTATGAACCGTGACGATGTGAAGCATATCCAAGTGATTCGCCGGTTCGCGGATCGTAGTTTGAAAAGCGGAGGAACGGGTGACAAGGCAGAATTGCCCGACGTGCCGGAGCGTTCCAGCGCATGGGCTAGCGCGGTCTCAACACGCGAAAATTGCCTCGGCTCGCAATGCAGCCAGTACGCCGATTGTTTTGTCATGAAAGCCCGGAAAGCCGCGCTGGATGCGGAGGTTGTGGTGGTGAACCATCATCTTTTTTTCGCAGACCTGGTGTTAAAAGACGATGGTGCGCAGGATTTATTGCCTGCCTGTAATACGGTGGTGTTTGACGAAGCGCACCAGCTACCCGACACCGCGACGATGTTTTTTGGTGAGGCCGTTTCGACCTCGCAGATGATCGAGCTTGCACGCGATGCGCGGCTGGCGGGTATTGCGCATGCGGGCGACTTTAAAAATTTGCAGGAAGCCGCGCTGGTGCTCGACAAAGCGGCACGCGATTTGCGGCTCACGGTTCGTGAGGATTTTGGCCGGATGCCGGGCGCAGCGGTGACCGAGCGAGAAGGCTTTGGCGATGCCTTTACCAAAGCGCAAGAAGCCATCGGCGCGCTGCGTGAAATGCTGGAAAGCCAATCCGCCCGCGCGCCAGAAATCGCGAATTGCCTAGACCGCGCCGATGAGCTTGCGCAAAAAATGACGCAATGGCAGGGCGCGGGTAAAGATGGCGGCCTGGAAGGCTATATTCGCTGGGCGGAAGCCTTTTCGCAATCGCTGTCATTTCATCTCACGCCATTGTCGATTGCCGATATTTTTAGTGCCCAGGTTTTTAGCCAAAAGCGTGCATGGATTTTTACCTCAGCAACGCTCGCTGTGAACGGTAAGTTTGGGCATTACCAAACTGAAATGGGCTTGATGAATCCCGAGGGAGAAAGTGGCGCAATTAACGACGATGGATTCGACGATAAACCACAAAAAAAGGTCGAAACAGCCACTTGGCCTTCGCCCTTTGATTATCCCTGTCAAGCGCTGCTATATCTGCCCAAAGGCCTGCCAGCGCCCAATACCCCTGAGCACACTGAGGCGATTGTTAATGCTTCGCTGCCGCTGATTGAGGCCGCTGGCGGCCGCGCGTTTTTGCTCTTTACCTCCCTCAAAGCGATGGACCGGGCCCACGGTTTGCTCAAAGACCTATTCGAGCAGAAAAAACTCGCCTTTCCGCTGATGGTGCAGGGCGAGGGGACACGAACGGAGCTGTTGGAACGCTTCCGCAAGCTTGGCAATGCAGTACTGGTCGCGAGCCATTCATTTTGGGAAGGGGTTGATGTGAAGGGAGAAGCTTTGTCCTTAGTTGTGATCGATAAGCTGCCGTTCGCCGCCCCTGATGATCCGGTGCTGGCCGCACGAATCGATGCCATCAACCAAGGCGGTGGGAACGCTTTCATGCACTATCAAGTTCCGCATGCTGCGATTAAATTGAAGCAGGGCGCAGGGCGCCTGATCCGGGACGAGCACGATCGCGGCGTGTTGTTGATAGGCGACAACAGGCTGGTCGATAAACCCTATGGGAAACGGATTTGGCAGTCGCTGCCGCCGATGAAGCGAACCCGCGAGGCCGTAGAGGCGGTGGCATTTTTCGCAATCAACACGGGTTTTACAAGTGTTGACGAAATGGTAGGTGCGAATGCGGAGATTCCCCGCTAAACGATGAAACCCAAGCGTGAACCTGTTGCATAATGCGATAACTAAAAATTCTTAAATTTTCCGCTCAAATGTTAGCCCGCTAATGCAGATGCGCTCGACTTGGCTTCAGCAAACTAAAAAATATATTTCCAAACGGGTCATCACGCCGCCATTGGCGATTTTGCTTTGCTGGGCACTGACCGCGTTTCCAGCGCTGGCGCTAGATCCTGCCAAAGCCATCGGTGACTTCATCCACGAGTCTTGGTCCGTCGATGACGGTTTGCCGCAAAGCACGATACGCAGTATCGCCCAAACCCGCGACGGCTATGTGTGGTTCGCCACGCATGAAGGCGTCGCGCGTTTTGATGGCCGGAAATTTACCGTGTTTGATGAGTCCAATACGCCGGTATTGCGTGGCAACGGCGTTGTTGCACTGCGAGAAACCCGCGATGGGAGCTTTTATATGGGGCTCCGCGATGGAGGGCTGGTGCGATACCAGAGCGGGCGATTCGAATCCGTTACGCCCGTGGGCGGGCTGCCCAAGGGGGCCATGTCGGTTTTGGAAGAGGATGCCGCCGGGGCGCTATGGATGGGCACCGATGGGGGTGGCTTGGCCATGTTGATCAACAATAACTGCCGTATTTTTACCACGGCGGAGGGACTGCCGGACAATGTGGTAACCGCCATTTATCCGGCCGCCTCGGGTGATTTGTGGATCGGCACCGTCGGTGGTTTGAGTTTGATTCGAAACGGTGCAGTCGTGGCAAACCCGACGGGCGTAAAGCTTGACTCAATTTACATTTCCTCCATTCTTGAGGATAGTCGCGGCCAATTGTGGATTGCTACTTTTGGAAATGGGCTTTACCGCCGCGCCGCTGCTAGCGATACCGCAGCAAATGCGATTGAAGTACCGCGCGGATCGGTAACGGAAAATCGCGCCAAATTCCAAGCCTACTCCCGCAAAGATGGCCTGGTGAGCGACACGCTAACCAAATTATTTGAGGACCGCGCGGGCAATATCTGGCTTGGTTCGCTGGAGGGCATTCAGCGTGTGCATACCGACCGCGCGGTAGGTACTCACGTCGCCTTCGAGACCTACAACACATTGAATGGTCTATCAAACAACTACGTACGCGATATTCTTGAAGACACCGAAGGCAATTTATGGTTTGGGACGGATCGCGGCATTGACCGTTTTAGGGACGGTCTTTTCACCACTTGGGGCCTGCAGCGGGGTATGTCCGAAGAATTTACCAGAACAGTGATGGAAGACAGATCGGGCACTATCTGGGTTGGCACCAGTGACGGCCTTTACCGTTTCGCCGGAAAAACGGTGCGGCGTTATGGCCGGAACGATGGCCTTCTGAACTCGGCGATATTATCCTTGGCCGAGAGGAAAGACGGCTCGATTTGGGTCGGTACCACGGCCGGCGGGCTGCACCTGTTGCGCGAGAACCGTTTTGAGAATCTTGGGCCAAAATGGGGACTGGGTGCCTCATCTGTGCGGGCGATTCTTGAAACAAGCGATGGCGCGCTCTGGTTAGCAACGAATACCGGACTTTATCGGACGGCGCCAGAAGGTTCTGGCGAGCGTGCCGTTAAACGCTACCGCGGTATCGATGGTTTGGCCGGTGATCAGGTTATTTCACTGTATGAAGATCGCGACGGGGTCGTATGGGCAGGGACACGTGAAGGTTTGGCGACAATCGATAAATTGGTGGTCAAAAAATATCCTGAGCTCTCCAACAGCGGATCAATTTTGTCTATTAACGCCAGCGCCATTGAGCCTGAGGGCAGTATGGTTGTTACGACGGGCAACGGCTTTGCATTGATCGTTGCTGGCACATTCCATCAGTTTCGGGCCGCTCAGGGGGTGCCGTCGCGGGCATTTTTAAGCGCAATTGATGACGGCAAAGGTTATCTCTGGCTTTGTTCCGCTCGGGGTATTGTCAGAATTGCCAATCAGCAATTGACGGATTTCATGGCGGGCAAGCGGACCCGGGTGGAACCGGTTTCATTTGGTCGTTCTGATGGCATGGCGACCGCGCAGTGCAACGGCGGCTCGGCACCGGCGGTGTGGCGAACACGTGATGGCCGGCTCATGTTTGCCACCGCGCGCGGGCTGGCGGTTGTTGATGCCAGCAAGCAACCCAAGCTTAGTGCGCCCCCGCCGCCGGTGCATATTACCGGTTTGCTGGTCGATTCAGAAGTTGCACCAATGACGAGCAAGTTGGCGTTAGCGCCAGGGCGGCATCGGTTGGAAATAATGTACGCCGGTCTTAATTTTGCGGATCCCAACAAAGTTCACTATCGTTACCGTTTGCAAGGACTTGATCAAGATTGGATTGACGCGGGTACGGAGCGCCGCGCCGTTTACACCAATTTGGAGCCCGGTCATTATCAATTCCAGGTCGTCGCAAGCAACAACGGCGGTGCTTGGAGCGATGAAGGTGCCGCTATCGCCATCGAGTATCAGCCACAGTTTTTTCAGCGTGCCACATTCCGGTGGGGTGGGGCATTGCTAATCGTCGCATTGGGATTTCTTGCCTACTTTGCACGGGTCAGACTGTTGCGGCGACAAGCGGATTCGTTGTTATTGCTGGTGGATGATCGCACTCGCGATTTGGCCATTGAAACAGAAAAACTCGAACGCACAAACCGGGAAAAGGCGAGCCTCTTGGCGCAAGTCCAGCAGCAATCTGAGGCTTACGAAAAACTCTCCAAAGAAGATTCTTTGACAGGGCTAGCGAACCGGCGCGAGCTAACCCGATTCTTGTCCAACGAGTTCGAGCGTGCCTGGCGCAGCCAGCGGCCGTTGTGCGTGGTACTGGCCGATTTGGACGGGTTTAAAGCAGTCAACGATCATTTCTCGCATGCGGCGGGGGACGATGTTCTGCGGGTGGTCGCGCGCGTGTTGAATGACGGTTGCCGAACAATCGATATGGTCGCCCGCTACGGCGGTGAAGAATTTGCCATTGTTTTGCCCGAGACAGAAATTGAGGCGGCGCGGGGGTTGTGCGAGCGGCTACGTCACGCTGTTGCACAATACGATTGGCAAACAATCCGGCCGGGGCTTGTCGTCACCATGAGTTTCGGTCTGGCCACTAATTTACCGATGGATGGCGAACCCGCGATGGATCACGACAAGCTGCTTGATGCAGCAGATGCGCAGCTGTATAACGCGAAGTCGGCCGGGCGGAATCGGGTTAGTGGTTAGTGGTCAGTGGCTCGGCGGCAAAATAATGCGCGTCCTCGGTGCCCAAGCGTAAAACCCTTCAAAACCCGCCCCAGTGCTAGTGTTACGGCTATCGACATCGACCGAAACGTTAACTTACCGCAGGCAGTCGAATCGTATATTGTCCTGATTTTTCATCTTTTGTGATGGTCAATAACTTTCGCTTCTCAGCATCTTCAACCAGCTCTTTGAACGAGCGGTAGCCGTAATAGGATTCGTTAAATCCCGGCTTGCGGCGCTGCATCGTCGGCTTCACCATTGAGCCCCAGATTTTCTCATCAGAGCCGCGCTCGGTGATCAGCGCTTCAACGGTTTCGATTAAAAATTCCATCGCTTCTTGGCGCTTATCGTCGTCCGATGTGAATTCAATAAATTCAACGGGTTCAGCGAGCGTCGCTTTTTTAGAGGTTTGTTTTGCGCTTGATTTGGCAACTGATTTATCGTTGGCATTTTCAGTTGCATTTTCAGTTGCTTTTGCGGTTGCCTTATCGGTTGCCCTTTTCAATGCTTGCTTCTTCTTCGCCTCTTGTGCCCGGACCAAATCATCGTAATAAATAAATTCATCACAATTGGCGCTGAGCAGCTCGGAGGTTGAGCTTTTTACACCGACGCCAATGACAAATTTATTGTTTTCACGGAGCTTGGAAACAAGCGGTGAGAAATCAGAATCGCCGCTGATAATCACGAAGGCATCGACATGCGCTTTGGTGTAGCAAAGATCAAGCGCATCAACCACCATGCGGATGTCGGCGGAGTTTTTACCTGATTGGCGCACATGCGGAATCTCGATGAGCTCAAATGCGGCCTCGTGCATCGTGGCCTTAAATTCTTTATAGCGATCCCAATCGCAATAAGCTTTTTTAACGACGATGCTGCCTTTGAGCAGCAGGCGTTCAAGCACCTTTTTAATGTCAAAAGGCGCGAATTTAGCGTCGCGCACGCCCAGCGCTACGTTCTCAAAATCGCAGAACAAAGCCATGTTGGTAATTTCGGGTAGGCCTGCCATGATGCGGCTCCTTTGGTTTCGGTGATGAGGTGATGAGGTGGGGAGTTGGGTGGCCGAGTAGGTGGGTGTGTGAGTCGGTGAACAGGTAAGGGCGGCGGTTAGCGCGCTAACCGAGCCAGTTCCCCGGTAGCGTGAGTCCGCGTTTGAAAAGAAGCGACGAAAATTCTTATTTCCAACCCTTGCCGTGCTCTTCATCAAACCGAATTTGGTCGTCTGCCAATTGCTTTTCCAACTCTTCCCGCCCCGTCCTGGCGCGTGACTGCACCCGCGCGGCATCGCCGAACATTGGCATCATGTCGAACAACGCTTTGATGTTGTGCCTTCTAAATATATCGGCGATTTCGCGGGCGCGGAAACGATCAGTACCGAGCATCTCGAGAGCATGGCGCCCCGTTTTGACGGCCGCTTCAAAGGTCTCGCGCTCGATTACTTTTACGCCGCGTTGGTGCAGCGCGATGTAATGGGTGACGTTACGCGCACGGGCGATCATTTGCGTATCGGGAAAATGCTCCCGCACACGATCAGTCAGTGCCAAACTGTCTTCGACATCGTCGATGGCGTTGATAATGAGGGTCGCGCTTTTCGCGCCGGCGGCTTCTAATAGATCAAGCCTTGTCGCATCACCGTAATAGACTTTGTAGCCAAATTTTCGCAACAGCTCGATCTGATCGGGATCGTGGTCGAGCACCACCACGTTGATGCCGTTTGCGAGCAGCAACCGCCCGATGATCTGCCCAAACCGCCCGAAGCCCGCGATGATCACGCTGCCGGTTTCGTCGATCGCGTCGGCTTCGCGCTCGGCTTCAGCCTTGTTTGCCAATACCTTGTCGTGGATGAGCAGCAACAATGGCGTGGCCACCATCGACAACGCGACAGTCATCGTGAGTAGCGCAATCCAATCCGCCGGAATCACCCCCGCAAGCTGCGCAGCGCCAAACACGACAAACGCGAATTCGCCGCCTTGCGAGAGCAACAGCGCAAACAAAAAGCGTTGTTTTGAGGTGATACCGATCAGCCGCGCTACGATCCAAAGTGCGGCAATTTTAATCGCCAAAAAACCCGCAACCAGCAGCGCAACCGTGGCCGGTTCGTTCACGAGCAAGCCAAAATCAATCGACATGCCGACCGAGATAAAAAATAATCCGAGCAGCAATCCTTTGAAGGGTTCGATATCGCTTTCCAGCGCGTGACGATACTCAGAGCTTGCTAGTAACACGCCCGCTAGAAATGCGCCCAATGCCATGGATAACCCTGCCATGGTCATCAGCTGCGCAATGCCGATGACGAGCAACAACGCGAAGGCAGTGAAGACCTCGCGCAAATCGGTTGCAGCAACAATCCGCAATGCAGGCCGTGTCAAGTAGCGGCCAATAAACACAACGCTGAGAATTGCACCAGTCGCCTTGAGCGCATTGAACCAAAACGGCTCCGGGCTAGCCGCCGCCCCAACCGCCAACAACGGGATCACCGCCAGTAAAGGAATCGCCGCCACATCTTGAAACAACAAGATCGCAAAGCTGGCGCGACCAGTCGGTGTCGGCAAAAAATTGCGTTCGGTCATCGTCGCTACTGCAATCGCCGTCGACGAAAGCGCCAACGCAAGCCCCGCTACCAACGCGGCTTGCCAAGGCAAATGGGCTGCCAAGCCGCATCCAGCAAGGGTTAAGCCGCAAATCAAGAGCTGCAAGCTGCCGCCGCCAAACACCTCGCGCCGCATCGACCACAGCCGCTTTGGTTCTAATTCCAAGCCGATCACAAACAACATCAGCACCACTCCGAATTCAGAAAAATGCATGATCGATTCGACGTCGGAGACGAGCCGCAACCCCCACGGGCCAATGGCCGCGCCGGCGATCAAATAGCCTAATACCGAGCCGAGGCCAAACTTCTTGGCGATGGGCACGGCGATCACAGCGGCCAGCAAATAGATGAGCGCATCGACCATCATCGCGTCGCCCCTTGCGGCGTTGGTGGTGGCATGGGTGTGGGCGCAGCTGCAAGCGTGGGCGCACGTGGCGGAGTTTGGTTGGCAGCGGAGAACGCGATCAAATGCGTTCGCAATTGTTGCGCGGCCTCATCGAGCGCGGCATCGCTCAATGAATGTGCGCCGTGCAACGGCATTGGTGGCTGCCAATGCATGCCGCAAAACCGCGCGGTCTCCGCCAGTGGTGCTGCAAAATGATGAAAGGGCTGCTCGTGGATGCCGGCTGCACTGTAGGTTTCAACCTCGCCGCCGGTGGTTGGCACCCAGAGGCAATGCTTGCCACGTAACATCACGCCATTCGGCCCATATGCCCAGCCATAAGCGAACACCTTGTCCAGCCAAAGCTTAAACAAACCTGGCGGGCTGTACCAATAAATCGGATGCAGCCAAACGATGAGCTTTGCCTGTGCAATTGCGGCCTGCTCGGCAGCAATATCGATATCAAAATCCGGGTAGCGATCATAAAGCGAATGCATCGCAAGCCCTGGCAAATCGCGCACCGCCTCTGCAAGACGGCGCGAAGCGCGCGATCGGCTGGGGTAGGGATGGGAGTAGACGACGAGGATCATGTTTAGGTGATGCGTAAAGATAGAGGAGTGAGGAGTGAGGCTTTCGCGCAGTTGATAGCCGCAACCGACCGCCATCATTGACAGAATATCAGGGTTTAATTGCGCGCCTCTAGAATACGGCTCATTCAAGCTTCCGCAGGATCTGCCGCTGCGGTAGGCTAGGCAAAATGAAGTGGGCCCACTTGACGGGCCAAGTTCCGAGGCTATCAATGAAAAATATTTTTCCGTCAGCGTATTCTTGTCAACCCATCCCTTCTGTCATCACATCTCGCCCCTTAAAGTAGCCTGACATCGCTTTGTGATAGCCGACAAACAGCGCCACAAAGCCGGCAAACAGGATCGGCTGGGCGATTCCCAGTTTCCAGCCGCCAATGCCAACGGAGGCGCAGAGAATCGATCCCACCAACATCAACAAATTTGCTTGGCCTACGCGCAGCCCGCGCGCCAGTAAAAAGTGATGCAAATGTTGGCGATCGGCCGCAAACGGGCTGCTCCCTGATTTGCGCCGGCGGAGCATCAGCGATACGCAATCGCACAGCGGGATCACGACTACCCAGAGCGCGCAAATCGGCGGGAAGGTGCGCAGCGGCGTTCCCGCAGCGGTACTTTGAAGGCTGCCCATGCCGCTTGAAAGATCAATCGCAAACCAGGCCAGCAAAAATCCCATCAACATGCTGCCGGCATCGCCGAAAAATACGTCGGCATGTTTGCGCCTTGGGATGCGTAAATTGAAAATCAAGAAGGCAAACGTTCCCCCGATCAGGACCAGTAGTGTTTTGTATTGATCCCACAAACTTGATTCGCTTGCCACCAAGGCATAAGCCGTTAAGGCGACCAAAATAATGATGCCCGATTGACCGTCCATCCCATCGGCCATGTTGATCGCGTTGATCACGCCGATTGCTGCGAAGACGGTCATTGGGACGGACAAAACCCAAAGCCCAATATCGCCGGTCCAGATTAAATTGCCCACGTTTTTGAGTTCAACATGGCCAACATAAATCATCACCAAACAAGCGATCGCCTGCACCATAAATTTTGGAAACGGCGGCACCTCACGAATATCATCAGCTACCCCAATTGCCATCAACAGCGCCACCGCAATCGCCATCGCTCGTGCATAAGCCGGTGCGAGCAGCTGCAAACTCAATATCAGGGACAACGCAATTGCGATTCCGCCCACAACCGGTGTGGCGGCCGCATGATCCTTACGGCCGCCCGGGTAGTCGAGTAGGTGCAGGCTTGGGGCGAGTTTGATCAGGATGACGATTGCCAGAACGGTCACCGCGATGGCGTATAAAATGGTAGCTAAGGATGTCATGGCCGATTACTCCTTGCTTGATTTAACGCATCCACCACCGTCAAATACCGCGCCAGTACTCGTGTTTCATCAAAAACCCGCGCCACCAGTGCGCGCCCTTGCAAGCCCATTTCGGCGCGTTCGCCAGGCGCCAATGCGATAATGCGAAGCATTTTTTCAGCCAAGTCGTTTGCGTCAGCAAGGCTACACAAATAACCAGTCTTGCCGTCAACGACGGTGTCACGGCAGCCCGGCGCATCGGTGGTGATAACGGGGCGTGCCATGGCTGCTGCTTCCAGTAAAGAGCGCGGTACGCCTTCCCGGTATGAGGGCAGCACCACACAATCGGCACAGGTTATAAATGGCCGCACGTCGTCGGTCGGCGGAAAATATTCAACGACGCCCTCGGCGACCCAAGCATCCATCTGCGCACGTGAAATTGCGGACGGATTGGCTACATCCAAAAAACCCAGTAACTGAAACCGTGCCAGCGGATATCGGGCACGCACCTGTCGAGCAGCCTCGATGTATTCGCCTACGCCTTTATCCCACAGCATCCGCGCAACGAGCAAGAACACGGGCGCATCGGGCGGGCGCACCACCATGGCTGTGGGGGCGAATCGATTCAAATCTACTCCAGAACCCGGTACCCGCTCGGCTAGCGCGGCTGAGACTAGGCCGCCGTTTATAAATACAGACATGTCGTCCAAGTTCTGAAAAAACACGCGGTGCGCCCGCCGGAAGGTGAGCCGATACATTGTTTGCGCGATGAACGTTATCACCGAGCGGCGAATAAACGCACGTCCGAGGCCAGATACATTCGGGACGAACGGCGTCTTCAGTGCGATACACGCCAACGATGAATATAAATTGCCTTTTGGCGTATAGCTAAACACTAAATCCATGCGCTCAACCTTGAGCAACCGCCGAATCGCCAGCACCGATTTAAGCTCCACCAGCGGGTTCGTGCCGCCGCCAGAAATTGGCACATTGATAAATTTAACGCCTGCTGATGAAATACGATCTGCATACTGGTCAACCGGCGCGACCGCGACCACGGTATGCCCTGCAGTTTGCAAAGCAAGCATGAGGTTCAAACGAAAATTGAACAGGTACCAGGCCGTGTTGGAGATGACAGCAATTCGCACTAAAGCCAGCTCGCGCTTGTGCCAGCGATTGCCGTCGCCGGTTTTGCAGTAGCGGTCATGCTCAGCGGTATCAAATTTTTCATGGCAAGCAGGCCCGATAACGTTGGCGTTTCAATAAAAACACTGTAGCGCAATTCAAATGGTTTGAAAAAAACACAACAATAAATGCTGTATCAGGATGCCCACGATTACTTGAAGCTTTCTGAAAACAAGTTTGCAATTTTGCATTGGCAGCGGGTTTTAACTGCGGCGTTTTTAATGCGAGGTGAATGCGAGGTTTTTTGATGCAGATGAGCCACATGGTTGAGGGAAATATTACCAAACGCCAGTCTGGGCGGGTGTTTCCAGGCATTTGTCGATGGGAAACCGCTACCGTACTTGGCCTTAGCGGCTAAACAGCAGGAATCTAAATTGCATCTTGGTTTGCGGTATCCTCTTTCCAGTCTTTTAAGTTCACAATATTTCTTTCATATTTTTATATTTTGTCACGCGCCCACGAAAAATAAGCCATGAATGCCCCATCAACCAAAGACGAATTGCGCCAGCAAATTTTGCTGCTTGTCGAGCAATATGCGGCGCAAAGTTTGGCGCATCAGCCGTTCGTTCCGGGGTTGACGGTGATTCCCGCTGCTGGCAAAGTGCTCGGCGTTTCCGAAATTCAGAATATGGTGGAAGCATCACTCGATGGCTGGCTCACCACCGGACGTTTTAACGATGCGTTTGAGAAAAAGCTCGCCACCTTCCTCGGCGTGAAATACGTCCTCACCACCAACTCGGGTTCGTCCGCCAATCTGCTCGCGTTCACGGCGCTTACGTCGCCAAGCTTGGGCGTGCGTGCGCTACAGCCGGGCGATGAAGTGATCAGCGTGGCGGCGGGGTTTCCCACCACGGTCAACCCGATTATTCAGTGCGGCTGCGTGCCCGTGTTTGTGGATGTGGATATTCCCACCTACAACATTGATGCCGACAAGATTGAAGAGGCGCTGTCTGATCGCACCCGCGCCATCATGCTCGCCCACACGTTGGGCAATCCCTACAACCTGAAAGTAATCACCGATATTTGCAAGAAACATCGGCTATGGCTGATCGAAGATTGCTGTGATGCGCTGGGCGCCACTTACACGATGCCCAACACCGCAAGCCCCGCACCCCAAGCGGGAGAGGGTCGGGCAGAGGGGGCACCCCAGCGCAACACCGCCAATAAACCGCAGATGGTCGGCACCTTTGGCGATATCGGCACCTTGAGCTTTTATCCAGCGCACCACATCACCATGGGCGAAGGTGGCGCGATATTTACCAATAATCGTGACCTGCGCCGCATCATCGAATCGTTGCGCGATTGGGGGCGTGATTGCTACTGCGGCCCCGGCAAAGACAATACCTGCGGCAAGCGCTTTGGCTGGCAGCTCGGTGATCTGCCAGCAGGCTACGACCATAAATACACCTACAGCCACGTCGGCTATAACCTCAAGATCACCGACATGCAAGCCGCCTGCGGCCTTGCCCAGCTTGCTCGTGCCCATGACTTTATTGCTGCGCGTAAAGCCAATTTCCGGTTTCTGAAAGCGCGCCTCGCCACACTTGAAGAGTTTTTAATCCTGCCTGAGCCCACCCCCAATAGCGACCCATCATGGTTCGGCTTCCCGGTCACGCTACGCGATACCGCACCAGTGAGCCGGGTAGATCTGCTGAAATATCTCGACCAACACAACATCGGCACAAGGCTGTTGTTCGCGGGCAATATCACCCGCCAACCCTACTTTGCCAACCAAACTTACCGCATCTCAGGCAGCCTTGCGCGTACCGATAGGGTGATGAACAATACGTTTTGGTTAGGCGTATATCCGGGGTTGAGCATGGATATGCTGGACTACACGGCTGAGCAGATTGAAGTATTTTTTGGTATCCGGTTTTAGGCGAACATGCAGTTTAATTTCAGTGATACCAAAATCGAGGGCCTCAAACTCATCACGCTCAAACCAATAGCGGATGCGCGCGGCTGGTTTCTTAAAACTTTTCATGTGCCGAGCTTCGCGGCAGCGGGCCTGAGCACTGATTTTCCGGAATCATTCGTCTCGCTATCCTACCGCCATGTTATTCGCGGCATGCATTTCCAGACGCCCCCGCACGATCATGTCAAGCTGGTGCGTTGCCAGACCGGCAGCATCCTCGACGTGGTGCTCGATCTTCGCAGCAGCGCATCAACCTATGGTCAGCATGTCGCGTTCACGCTCGATAGTGCCACGCCGCAATGCCTTTATATTCCGCACGGATTAGCGCATGGCTTTTTAACATTAAGTGAATCTGCAACCATCGAATACCACACCTCCACCACGCACCAGCCATCGCATGATGCTGGCATACGCTGGGATTCGTTCGGGATGGCGTGGGGATGTGAGCAGCCTATATTGTCAGCGCGCGATGCAGCGCTTCCCCCCTTCGATAAATTCATCTCGCCATTTTCTGCAAGTGATAAAAATGGTCAATTCACATGAAATTATTTGTCACTGGCGCAACTGGATTTGTGGGGGGATATTTTCTGAAGGCAGCATTGGCTGCAAACCATGAGGTAGTGGCACTGCGCAGAGCGGGCAGTAGCATCCGTATCAAATTGCAGCAGGAGCCGCGTTGGATCATAGGGGATCTTGATATTGATTTACGCTCTGATTTACGCCCTGATTTACGCAACGAGCTCAGCGGATGCGATGTGTTTGTACACCTCGCCACCCATTCAGCCAATCCGCCTTACGACAGCTATGCGCAATGCCTCTACTGGAACGTATGCGCCAGCCTTCGCCTTGCGGAGCAGTTACGCGAATGCGGTATTACCCAGTATTTGATTGCGGGTTCTTGCTTCGAATACGGTTTATCGGCAGCTCGTTACGAGCACATTCCGCCGACAGCTCCACTTGAGCCTATCTCATCCTATCCCGCTTCAAAAGCTGCCGCATCGTTGGCGTTTCAAAGTTTTGCGCAAGAACATCGCCTAAAGCTAAAAATATTGCGCCTGTTTCAAGTGTACGGAGAGGGCGAGCTGGAAACGCGGCTATGGCCTTCGCTTCGCCGTGCAGCATTAGCGGGTGAGGATTTTCCGATGACATCGGGCGCGCAGCTTCGTGACTTTACTGAAGTGAGCGATGTCGCTCATCAGCTTGTAGGCGCTCTTGCGTTCGATAATGTAGCGGCAGGATCCCCGCAAGTCTCCAATCTGGGCTCAGGGCAAACCCAATCACTACGCGATTTTGCCGAATACTGGTGGCAGCGATGGAACGCAAAAGGGAAATTACGGATCGGGGCGATTCCGTATCGGCAAAACGAAATGATGCGGCTGGTTCCGGAGCTGGATGTGATCATGCGCGATGCATAAGCGCACCGCATTTGTTTACAACGCCTTCGCTTTATTGAGTGTCGGTATGGGCTGGCATTCTTCTTGAGCCTAAGACGACGATATTTTTAACGTCAATTGCCAACTCAAAAAAGTGCTTTCAACCAAAATGTTGCGCAGCGCCAGGTTAAATATAGACTTTGCTAGCATGCTTCAAGCTAACTCTGACTTTTGAAGGTATTACCATTGACACAATCGCGGGATTTACGTTTGCTCTCCAATTCAGAATAATACTGCGCGCGTAATCTTCGTCTGATATCAACCTTAATTTAGTAGGCTATGGCATGAACGCTGTCGCAACAAAAAAGGTGCCTAGTCAAAAAGTACGTGACCTTAGTGGCCAGCATTGCGCAATCAGCGACGCACAGGAATCTTATGGACATCGTTAGTCCAATACCTGCGATAGTTTGCGTGCTGGCTGCAGTGGCTGTAGCTTTTTTGCTCTCCAAATATTATGGAGCGCCACCTGATCATGGGCGTTTTTTAACGATTGATGGCCTGCGCGGTTATCTCGCGTTTTTCGTATTTCTGCACCACTCCAGTATTTGGTACTTTTATTTGCGGACAGGGCAATGGGGGACACTACCGTCCAACTTCTATGTCCATCTGGGCCAGAGTAGTGTCGTACTTTTCTTCATGATTACCGGTTTTTTATTTTTCTCAAAATTGATTGACGCAAGAGAATTTGGTATTGATTGGGGAAAATTCTTTGTTTCTCGGCTTTTGCGTCTTGTGCCCTTGTATCTGTTTGCGATGGTGTTGCTGTTCTTTGTTATTGCATATATTTCTAACGGCACTTTGAATGAGCCGCTTCTTGGCATTTTGAAAAATGCTCTAAAGTGGCTAACCTTTACGGTCTTGGGCTCCCCCTATCTCAATGGCATAGACTACACATCAAAAATTGTTGCTGGAGTCAC
>JANYBL010000038.1 GCA_025360815.1 Burkholderiales bacterium | reverse complement strand
CTGGGAGTGGGCTGTACAGAAAGCGGGATCGTTATTCGCGAATCGTGTCACAAAAGGCGAGCCAGGCCTTCCTATCTACTCAGTGACGACGCATGACGGAATGGTTAAACGCGAGTCGTTTGATCGAAACTTTTACGACATCGAGGATGCTACGGGTAACAAGAAAGTGTGTAGGAATGACATCGCTTACAACATGATGCGAATGTGGCAGGGCGCGCTGGGAGTTGCGCCGAAGGACTGTCTGGTAAGTCCTGCTTACATCGTGCTTGCGCCGGTGAAAGGCGTCGTCCCGGCGTTTTTCGAATACATGTTCAAGCTGCCCGCGACACTCGTAATACTCACAGCGCACTCACGGGGCCTTACAAAGGATCGCCTGCGCCTCTATTACGATGATTTTGCGCGCATTCCGTTGTGGTGCCCCGCATCCGCCGAACAACAACGCATCGCCAACTGCCTCACCACCCTTGACGACCTCATCACCGCCGAAACCCAAAAGCTCGAAGCCCTCAAGACCCACAAAAAAGGCCTGATGCAGCAGCTTTTCCCGTCGCCGGAAGCAAGGGCGGCATGAACGACCTGATTCTCTACACCACCGAAGACGGTCGCAGCCAGATCAAGCTGCGGGCGCAGGAGCAGACCGTCTGGCTGACGCAGCTGGAGATAGCGGAACTGTTCGATGCCACGAAACAGAACATCTCCCTGCACCTGAAAAACGTATTCGAGGACGGGGAGCTTGACGAGGGTTCAGTTGTCAAGAAATCCTTGACAACTGCCGTCGACGGCAAGCGCTACGCAACATCGTTCTACAATCTGGACGCCCTCAAGCTCGACGAGAACAGGATGATATATCAACGTTCCCCATCTGCGAAGGGCGCATCCGCATGACCCCGCGCAAGCCGCCTGCCGCCAGTGTCTCGCCACCCGTCTCATCACCCGCCGGCCAGATGCTGATCTATCAAACCGAGAACGGCCGCATCAAGGTCGAGGCGCGTTTGCAGGATGAAACGCTGTGGCTCACGCAGAGCCAGATGGCGGAGTTGTTTCAGACTGCCCGCAGCAATGTGGTGGAGCACATTCAGCACGTTTATGAGGAAGGTGAACTGGACGCCGCGGCAACCTGTCGGAATTTCCGACAGATTCGCACCGAAGGTAAGCGGGAAGTGGCGCGCGACATGCCGCACTTCAACCTAGACATGGTGCTCTCGGTGGGCTACCGGGTGAAAAGTGCGGTGGCAACGCGCTTTCGCATGTGGGCGACGCAGACGCTGCGAGATTACATCGTCAAAGGTTTTGTGTTGGACGATGAGCGGCTGAAGAATCCCGATCAGCCATTTGACTATTTCGACGAGCTGCTGCGACGCATTCAGGATATTCGCACTAGCGAGCGGCGCTTTTATCAAAAGATCACCGACATCTACGCCACCAGCATCGACTACGATCCCACGCAGCCACCCAGCATCGAGTTTTTTCAAACCGTGCAAAACAAGATGCACTGGGCCATTACCGAGCAAACCGCTGCCGAAATTGTTTACCGCCGCGCCGATAAAAGCCAGCCGAACATGGGCTTGACCAACTGGCGCGGAGTGAAAGTTCGCAAGGCCGATGTGGGTATCGCCAAGAATTATCTGAATGCTGACGAGCTGGCTGCGTTGAACAATTTGGTGGAACAGTATTTGGTGTTCTCCGAAGGGCAGGCCATGCGCCGCGTGCCCATGCACATGAGCGACTGGATTGCCAAGCTGCACGGTTTTCTCGCGATCAACGACCGCGAAATTCTGACCCATGCTGGAAAAATGTCCCACGAACTGGCGAAGTCACACGCGGAGAATCAATACGATGCCTACCACGCCGCACGCATCGAGCTATCAGATGCGGCACCGACCGACTTCGACCGTGCGGTTGCGCAACTGTCGGCCCCCACGAAGGTATCCGCTGCCCGCAAACCGCGAGCATCCACAAAGACCAAAAAGCCCCCAAAGCCATGACTGAACAAAACCAAAAACAACTGGGCAACACCCTCTGGAGCATCGCCGATCAACTGCGCGGCGCGATGGATGCGGACGATTTTCGCGATTACATGCTGTCGTTTCTTTTTCTGCGCTACCTTTCAGACAACTATGAGACGGCGGCGAAGAAAGAACTCGGCAAGGATTACCCCGATGTGGAGGGCGAGGGTGGCAACCACGTTGGCAACAACGGTGGCAACCACACCCGCAAAGTGCCGCTGGCGCTGTGGTATGCCAACAATGTGGATGACATCCCCGCATTTGAGAAGCAGATGCGGCGCAAGGTGCATTACGTGATCCAACCCGCGCATTTGTGGAACAGCATTGCCAACATGGCCCGCACCCAGAACGCGGAGTTGCTCAACACGCTGCAAGCGGGCTTCAAATACATCGAGACGGAATCTTTTGAGAGCACTTTTCAGGGGCTGTTTTCCGAGATCGATTTGAGTTCGCCCAAGCTGGGGCGGAAGTATGAAGACCGCAACGCCAAGCTCTGCACCATCATCCAGAAGATCGCCGAAGGGCTGGCCGAATTCTCGACCGACATCGACGCGCTGGGCGATGCCTATGAATACCTGATCGGCCAATTCGCGGCAGGCTCCGGCAAGAAGGCGGGCGAGTTCTACACCCCGCAGCAGATTTCCGACATTCTCTCCGCCATCGTCACGTTGGACAGCCAGGAACCGAGGACGGGCACCAAGAAGCGGCTAGAGAGCGTGATGGATTTCGCCTGCGGCTCGGGCTCCTTGCTGCTCAACGTGCGCAAGAAAGTGGCCCAGGGCGGCGGCGCTATCGGCAAGATTTATGGGCAAGAGAAAAACATCACCACCTATAACCTCGCGCGCATGAACATGCTGCTGCACGGCGTGAAGGACACGGAATTCGATATCTTCCACGGCGATACCCTGCTCAACGAATGGGACATGATGCGCGAGCAGAACCCAGCCAAGAGGCCGGGCTTCGATGCCATTGTCGCCAATCCGCCTTTCAGCTATCGCTGGGAGCCGACCGATGCGATTGCCGATGACGTACGCTTTAAGAGCCACGGCCTTGCACCGAAGTCGGCGGCGGATTTTGCGTTTCTGTTGCACGGCTTTCATTTTCTGAAACATGAAGGCGTGATGGCGATCATCCTGCCCCACGGCGTGCTGTTTCGCGGCGGCGCGGAAGAGCGTATCCGCACCAAGCTGCTGAAGGACGGCCATATTGATACCGTCATTGGTTTGCCCGCGAATCTTTTTTATTCCACGGGTATTCCGGTGTGCATTCTGGTGCTGAAGAAATGCAAGAAGCCGGACGATGTGCTGTTCATCAACGCGGCCGAGAATTTTGAGAAAGGCAAACGCCAGAATCAGCTGAAGCCCGAGCACATTCAGAAGATCATCGACACGTATCAGTTCCGTACAGAAGCGCCGCGCTACTCGCGCCGCGTAGGCATGGCGGAGATCGAGAAGAATGACTTCAACCTCAACATCTCGCACTACATCAGTACCGCGACTGCCGAGGAAGAAATTGACCTCGCTGTGAACCATGCGAAGTTGATGAAGATCGAGAAGGAAATTCTGGCGGCGACGGCGAAGCACAACGCGTTTTTGAAGGAGCTTGGATTGCCATTGCTGCGGTGAATTGAAGCACCACTGCTAGTGCGGTCAATGCCCGGTAGATCAAGAGCTAGCTGAAAAAAATTGCAGAAAAACTTGCGGAACGTCGTGAGCTTGATTCAAAATACTGAAAATGAATAAATACTTCACATTTCGATTGTTTGCCCATGTATGCGCCACTGTGTGCGTCCAAACGTGCGTCCATTTGCGCGCTCACACTGCCGGCTGCAATCCCTCCAGCCGCTCCTCTCGCAACTTGCCGCGATCTCGGTAGCGCCGCCCCTGCTTGACGCCCTGTTCAACGTGCTTTTAACGCCTTAAACGCCTTTAAATGCCATTTAAATGCTATTTAAACGTGCTTTAAATGCCCTTTAAACGTGCTTTAAATCCCCTTAAAACCCTTTTAAGGCGTGCGCTTTAAAAAACTTTTCCGACGGCTGATGCTTATTTTGCGTCCGTATTCGCATCCATACTGGCATCGGCATACTGCGATTAAATTTTTTCTGAATTAAAAAGGAATCACCATGCTAGACCTCCAACAACTCCGCAAAGACTTACCCACCGCCGTCGCGGGCCTGGCACGGCGCAACTTTGTCTTTGATGAAGTCAGCTTTCGCGCGCTTGAAGATGAGCGCCGCATTATCCAAATGCAAACTGAGGAGCTGCAAGCCAAACGCAACGCCGCGTCAAAAATGATCGGCATGATGAAAGGCAAGGGCGAGGACACCACCGCGATCATGGCCGACGTGGCCGGCTTGGGCGATGGCTTAAAGGCAAATGAAACCGCATTGGGCGAATTGCAAGAAAAGCTCAACAACTTCCTCCGCCAAATCCCCAACATCCCCCGCGCCGACGTGCCACCGGGCAAATCGGAACTCGATAACGTGGAAGTTCGCAAATGGGGCACGCCAAAGACCTTTGATTTCGCACCCAAAGACCATACAGATATCGGCGAAGCGCTAGGTGGAATTGACTTCGAAACGGCTGCAAAGCTAAGCGGGGCGCGGTTCTCGGTGCTTCGTGGTGGTGTGGCGCGGCTGCATCGTGCCTTGGCGCAATTCATGTTGAATAAACATACTCTGGAGCATGGCTATACCGAGGTTTATGTGCCGTACATGGTCGGCGGCGAATCGGCAGACGGGGTGTCGAGCTTGGCGAAGTTTAAAGACGATCTGTTCAAAATCGAAGGTCGTGATTTGTATCTGATCCCGACGGCGGAATATCCGGTCACCAATTTTGTAAGAGATGAAATTGTGGACGCGAAAAGCTTGCCGATGAAATTCGCCTGTCATTCGCCATGCTTCCGGTCCGAAGCGGGCAGCTACGGCAAAGACACGCGCGGCATGATTCGGCAGCATCAATTCGATAAGGTTGAGGTCGTGCAAATCGTCGCGCCGGAACATTCGGCTGAGGCGCATGAAGAATTGACACGGCATGCCGAAGCGATTTTGCAGGCGCTGGGATTGCCGTACCGTACGATGTTGCTTTGCACCGGCGACATGGGTTTTTCGAGCGCTAAGACTTACGACCTTGAGGTGTGGCTACCCGCGCAAAATACTTATCGTGAAATTTCATCGTGCTCGTTATTTGAAGCCTTTCAAGCCCGTCGCATGATGGCGCGATTCAAAAATGCACAGGGCAAAACCGAATACTTGCACACCATCAACGGTTCAGGTTTGGCGGTCGGGCGTACGTTGGTCGCGGTGTTGGAGAACTATCAAAACGCAGATGGCAGCGTGACGATTCCGAACGTGCTGGTTCCATATATGGGTGGTATGACGAAGTTAGCTGTTGCGGGTTGACGATATGTTGGCCCACCCCGCATCAACCACGCTGATCATCATCCGTCACGGCGAAACTGAATGGAATCGCGCAGGCCGAATTCAGGGGCATACCGATTCCGCGCTAACCGCGGACGGTATTGCCCAGGCAGAGGCTTGTGCAGTGCGGCTCAAAGATGATGGAATCGATCAGGTTATTTCGAGCGATCTAGGCCGGGCACAACATACTGCCACGCTGTTAAACACGCATCTTCAACTTCCGGTCCAATATCATGCCGCGCTGCGCGAACGCTGCTTTGGCATTGCTGAAGGCAGCACCTATGCCGAGTTGGAGACAACCTATCCCGAGTTATTCTCGCGCGTGCGTGAAGTAGATCAGCACTATGCCGTCGAGGGTGCCGAGAGCCGGGCGATGTTTCACCAACGTGTGGTGGGCGCGGTTGAGACGATTGCCGCCGATCATGCTGGCAAGCGCGTATTGATGGTGACGCATGGCGGTGTGCTTGGCGCGATTAACCGGTGGCTGCATCAACTGCCGATTTCTAGCCCGCACAAAATTGATATTCCCAATGTTGGCTACAACCGTATTGTTCAGACCGATGGCGTTTGGCGTATCGAGGCCTGGGGTGATGTTTCACACTATTCGCAATAGCCGCACGCGCAACTTACCAGCACAACATCACATACTGCAAAGCTTCCAAAATGCCTCCCGACGCAACAGACCTTAAACAAATCTCCGATTCCACGATCAATCATTATGAGAGCCGCGCGGTCGATTTTTGGGAGGGCACACGTGACCACGATGTGACGGCCAATATCCGCAAATTGCTGCAATACATTGATGGTCGTGCACCTTTTCATATTTTGGATTTTGGTTGCGGTCCCGGACGGGATTTAAAAACATTTCGTGAGCTTGGTCATGTTGCGATCGGTCTCGATGGCGCGACCAGCTTTGTGGCGATGGCGCGGGCGTTCAGCGACTGCGAAGTCTGGCAACAAGATTTCTGTCAGCTCGATTTGCCGCTATCAACGTTCGATGGTGTATTCGCGAACGCCGCGCTGTTTCATGTCCCGAGCCAAGTGTTACCCAAGGTGTTGCAAGAACTTTATGCCACCTTAAAGCCGGGCGGGGTGCTGTTTTCCTCCAACCCGCGGAGCTTTAATGAGGACCCCGATGAAGACCCCAACGAGGACCCTAATGAAGACGCAGATGAAGGCCCCGCCCAACCCATCGAAGAGGGCTGGTACGACGATCGCTATGGCACTTATTACAATCTCGCACAATGGCGGCGCATGATGGTCGCGGCAAACTTCATTGAATTGACGCACTACTTCCGCCCAGACGGCCTGCCGCGAGAGCAGCAGCGGTGGCTAGCGAGCGTTTGGAAGAAAGTATCGAAATAGCGTCATGATGCAATCGCGCAATCGCGCAATTGTGTAATTGCGCAATCGTGAAATCGTGAAATCGTGTAATCGTGTAATTGTGAAATTGTGAAATCGCTATTTCGATATTTCAGTATTTCGTTACTTTGCTATTTCGTTACTTTGCTACTTCGTTATTTACCGGATGGAGAGGCGCCGCCACCGGTAGGATTATTGGCGACTCTCTCC
The DNA here is from genome assembly GCA_025360815.1 of Burkholderiales bacterium. Lineage (GTDB taxonomy): Bacteria > Pseudomonadota > Gammaproteobacteria > Burkholderiales > Usitatibacteraceae > UKL13-2. The sequence continues at coordinate 42,170 of JANYBL010000038.1, read as the reverse complement.
AATTCAGCCTTGTCGACTGTTTTGGTTCCAATCAACGTCCGGTCTTTGCGCGGGATGTTGCTGCCGGTGACAATTTGTTTTTCTTCGTTGGCTGGCTGATTTACATTGGTATCGGGTGCGGCGCATCCGAACAAGGCAGAAAGCGTAAGGGCTACGGACATCAATTTTGACCGTTGAATGAGAACAGCGCGATGAATGATATTAGTCATTAGTATGTGGTTTTTGTGAATTATGGAGTACGGATTTTACGTGAGTTGCAGCGCTGTTCCGGTTTTTAATATTCTCAACCAAGGACGTTGCAGCATACAACAGCATGGCATTGACCAATGAATCCGTTGCGCATACGATTCGTCGCAATAGCGCGAAAAAGAGGACAGCCCGATGGGAAAAGGACGATTGGAGGCATTCAGTGATGGCGTGATCGCCATCATTATCACCATCATGGTGCTCGAGATGAAGGTGCCGCACGGCGAGGGTTTGGAGGCGCTAAAGCCCCTGCTGGCCGTGTTCGTGAGCTACACACTGAGTTTTACGAACGTCGGTATCTACTGGAACAACCATCACCATTTGTTGCATGTTATTAAGCAGGTAAACGGGCCGATCTTGTGGGCAAATATGCATCTGCTTTTTTGGCTATCGCTGCTGCCATTTGTCACCGGCTGGATGGGCGAGAACCATTTTGCGCCCACCCCGGTCGCGGTTTACGGGTTTATTTTGTTGATGGCGGGTGTGGCGTATTATATTTTATGTCTCACACTAGTCCGGCATCACGGCAAAGATTCCGCTATTGCCAAGGCGGTCGGCAGCGATGTAAAAGGAAGAGTTTCGCTCATCCTCTATGCAATCGCCATTCCGCTGGCGTTTGTGCATGTCGGCATTTCGCTTGCGCTGTACGGTTCCGTCGCGCTGATGTGGTTTATTCCTGATCGACGCATTGAGCGGGTGTTGCTAGACTAGCTTGGCGGATCAGCTAAACGTCGCCGGTGTAATTGCAAACGCAAACTCAAACGCAAACGCAAATATCCAAAGCCTTAGAAACCTTAGAAACCTTAGAAACCTTAGGAACTAAATCTGTGCCGGCGATTTTTTGATGGGTTTCGGCGGCATGTGGGCGATCATCCCTTTACACACTACTTTGCCGGTTGGCGTGCCAGTTGGTGAGCCGCCCATTGGCTCCTTGGAGAGCGCAAACATATTGCCGTCGAGCAGCCTGAGGTCCATATCCGCCATGACGATGGTCGAGTCTTTGTCCTGGCTGATCACACCCAACGAGCGCGGCGGCCCGTCTTTCGGGATCACCCATAATTCCAAGCTTTGATCGGACATGGTTTTCCACGGCTTCACCATTTTTACCATCAGCAGTCCCGATTTTGGTTGCTCAACCACCATCCGCGGATCGCCTTGGTCTTCGAGAACCGCGAGCATCATCGGGGCTTGGGGTTCATTATTGGCTGGTCCGACGTTCGCTCTTAATGTGACCAGCGTCGCCAGCAAAACAGTAGCCAGCGCAGCGAACCCCGTGCCGAGCATACGCCAAAATTTCACGCTATCAAACCAACTTGCGGCGGGTTTTCTTGCCGCCGATTCTAAATTCGTGCCGCCGATGCGAGCCTGAATATTCGCCCAAACATGGTCGGGTGGCCTGACTGGCTTTAGCCGCTCGGCCATCGGTGTGAGATCGGCCTCCCATTTGGCCACTTCGGCACGGAGTTCATAGTCGGACCGTAAAAATTGTTCAAACCGACGCCGCGCACCGCCACGCATCGTGCCAAGCACATACTCAGCCGCCAACGCGCTGCGTAGTTCAGGGGTAACGTGTTTCATACGCGTCCCCCGTCTCGGGGCGAGTACTCAATATGATCGTTCAGGCAATCTTTGAGTTTCAATAGCCCTCGCCGGATATGGGTTTTGATCGTACCCAACGGTTTGTTCAAATGCATGGACAATTCAGAGTGCGAGAGCCCGTGAAAAAACGCCAACGAGATCGTCTGGCGCTGATCGGCCTCTAAGCCCTTCAGGCACACTTCCACTTGCGCGACATCACGGCCTTGCGTTAACTGATCTTGTGGCCCCAAGCTTGGGTCCTCCAAATTGAGCGTAAAAAACTCTTCCTCATCCTGAATCTCAAGACGCGGGCGGCGCACGATATCAAGGCTGCGGTTACGCACGATGGCCGACATCCAGGTCATCGGTGCTGCTTTGGCAATGGCATAATTTGCAGCGTTATTCCATATATTCACAAAACTATCCTGCAAAACTTCTTCGGCAACATGCCGCTCCCTGACTATACGCAGCGAAACCGCAAACAGTTTCGATTTGGTCATGTCATAAAGTGTGGCAAACGCATTCTTATCGCCCAAACCGCATCTGGCGAGCAAGCTGGCTAGTTTTTCATTGAAGTCAGGATCGGCCATATTTTGGAGAGGTTTTGATATATTTTCGGTGGACGGTACTGAAAATTAGAAAGTGCTAAGACGGAACATCGCGCGACCAACACACATCAGCAACGCCGCCATGCCGGTTTAGTGTGCGGGCAAGGATAAACAGTAAATCGGACAGGCGATTCAAGTATTGCAGCGCATGGATCGTAATTTTTTCCGATTCGTTGCTCGCTAGCTTTGTAAGCCCCCGTTCGGCGCGGCGCGCCACGGTACGCGCCACATGTGAAAGCGCGGCCGCCCGCGAACCGCCAGGCAAAATAAACTCTTTAAGTGGTGCCAAATCGGCATTCAAGGCGGCGATTGCCTCGTCTAAAAACAAGACATGCGCAGCCGTCAGCACGACATAGCCGGGAATACAGATTTCGCCGCCCAGATCGAATAATTGATTTTGAATCTGCGTCAGCATTGCCGCGGCGGTAGACGGCAACGGTTCAGTCAATAACAGGCCGATCTGAGAATTGAGTTCATCGACTTCACCCATCACCCTTACTCGCAGCGCTGATTTGGGGACGCGCGCGCCATCGCCGAGGCCGGTCGTGCCGTCGTCGCCGGTGCGAGTGGTTATTTTACTCAGGCGGTTGCCCATGTTGATCCGATGGTGTCGAGGTTTGGGTCGATGGTTCTAGCGCTATTTTTTACTGAAGACGATTATACCGGCACAAATTGGTATCATTCCCATTGTTAACTTATGTGGCGCGCCGCGATTTCAGGACTAAACAAGGACTAAGTGCTGTTTTTATCGTTATCCGGTGCGTGCATCGCACGGCTTACATCGCACGGCTTACATCGCATCGCTTGCACCGCATCGCTTACGTCGCATCGCTTACATCGCATCACTTACGTCGCATCACTTACATCGCACCGCTTACCTCGCATCACTTACGTCGCACCGCTCTCATCATCGCCTTCTCAACAGCGAGCAATATTGAATAAGCATCCATGAGTACAACCAAACCCAATTTTCTGGATTTCGAAGCCCCGATCGCCGAACTCGAAGGTAAGATCGAGGCGCTGCGTTTCGGGCAGGATGACTCCGCCGTCGATATTTCAGCCGAGATTGAAAAGCTGGCCAAAAAAAGCCAGGGGCTAACCAAAGATATTTATTCGAAACTCAATGCATGGCAAATTAGCCAAGTGGCCCGCCATCCGCAACGGCCCTATTCGCTTGACTATATTGCCGCGATGACCACCGAATTTGAAGAACTGCACGGCGATCGGTCTTACGCCGACGACGCCGCGATTGTCGGCGGCATGGCGCGCTTTAACGGGCAGAGTGTGATGGTGATCGGCCATCAAAAAGGCCGCGATACCAAAGAACGCCAATTCCGCAATTTCGGTATGCCGCGCCCCGAAGGCTATCGCAAAGCACTGCGCCTGATGAAACTGGCTGAAAAGTTTGGCGTACCACTATTAACCTTTATCGATACTCCCGGTGCTTACCCCGGCGTGGGCGCTGAAGAGCGCGGCCAATCCGAAGCAATTGGCCACAATTTGTACGTGCTTGCCGGGCTGCGGATACCGATCATCTGCACTGTCATCGGCGAGGGCGGTTCAGGTGGTGCCTTGGCGATTGCCGTCGGCGATCTCACCTTCATGCTGCAATATTCGACCTATTCCGTGATCTCGCCCGAGGGCTGTGCGTCGATTTTATGGAAAGACTCAACCAAAGCATCCGAAGCGGCCGAAATCATGGCGATTACGGCACCAAAGCTAAAAGCGCTTGGCTTGATCGACAAGGTCATCAGCGAACCGCTCGGCGGCGCGCACCGCGATCCGGCGGTGATGGCGTTGTCGCTTAAAAAAGCGATTGCCGATTCGCTCAAACAATTGCAAGAAACGCCGACTGACAAGCTGGTGCTCGCGCGGCAAAAAAAATTGCTAGAGTTGGGGAAGTTTAAGGAAGTGACGGGTTAATTAGCGCTGCTATTTTAGATGAACTTAAACGAGCTCTGCTTTCAATCGCCGCTCTCCGTCGGCTGCGTGAAACAGCGTCAATCAGCGGCAGTCAATCAACCCATGAATTCTTCAATTGAATCGCTACTATCAACCCACGTTGCCGATTTCTTGGGTCGTCACCACGCAATTGAACATAAAATTGCGGTTGCGCTATCCGGCGGCATTGATTCCATGGTTTTGCTGGATATTCTGCACACGCTAAATCTTTCAAAAGCCGCTCCCAGCCTTGTTTTTGAGGCTATTCATGTCAATCATAATATCAGCCCAAACGCGCAACATTGGGCGGCTTTTTGTGTGGCGGAATGCGAAAAACGCAGTCTTCCCATTACAGTTGAATCGGTTACGGTGGACAGAAATTCTGGTGCGGGCTTGGAAGCCGCAGCCCGCGCTGCCCGCTACGCCGCGCTTGCTAAATCGAGCGCCCGGTTTATTTTTACCGCGCAACACCAAGACGACCAAGCCGAAACCGTTTTGCACCAACTGTTGCGCGGCACCGGCCTGAATGGACTGGCTGGCATGGGCGAGAGCAGGGCGCTCTCAACATCACAAACTTTGTTGCGCCCTCTGCTCAAAATCACCCGTGCCCAGATTGAATCGTACGCCGCTGGCCGCGACCTTCAATGGATCGAAGATGAATCGAACAATGACACCCGCCATACTCGAAACTTCTTGCGCCACGAGGTGATCCCCGTCATCGCGGCGCGTTTCCCGCATTATGCCGATTCCCTCGCTCGTACTGCGCAACATGCCGCCGAGAGCGCCGAACTCAACGAGGCATTGGCGATGCTCGACGTACAATGGAACGGTCGCGATGCGTTTGCGGATGCACTTGATGCGCTACCGATGGCCAGGCAATGCAACGCGCTCTACTATTGGCTGCGATGGCAAAACGTGGCGCTCCCGTCGCACGCACAATTGGAAACCTGGGCGGGACAAATTTTTCGCGATGCGCCTGAAAGCAAGCCCCATCAAGCCGGCGGACATGATTTTTTGATTTGCCGAAAGCAGGGCAAGCTCATCCTTAAGACCGACGGTGCGTCGTGATGACCGACTCGTCCGCCGCGCCCGCAATGTCGGCCGCCAATACAGCCTCAATGACCACCTTAACTGGGGCGAGCGATGCCAACCCCCGGCATCCACGCCACTTTCCAGCCCTTGACGGCCTGCGTGGCATCGCTATTTTGATGGTCTTGGTCCACCAACTCGGCATGCTCGACGATCGCTCGACCATCCTAAATTATTTATTCGGCTACGCAATCGGGACGGGCTGGGCTGGTGTGCAATTATTTTTTGTCTTAAGCGGATTTTTAATTACCGGGATCTTGCTCGATACACAAAAAAGCACGAATTATTTTTCCGGCTTTTACGCCCGGCGTACGCTGCGGATTTTCCCGCTTTACTATGGCGCGCTGGCATTGGCCTTCATTGTGTTGCCCGCGTTCGGAATTGTTTCCTCCGGAGTCGAAAAAGACTGGAACCAGCAAATCTGGCTATGGACTTATCTGGTGAATTGGGTCGAGCCAGTCGGCATCGGGAGTCATACTTTTCCGCATTTTTGGTCGTTGGCGGTGGAGGAACAATTTTATTTGTTGTGGCCGTTATTGCTGGCACTGCCCATTTACCGCGCCAGTGTCGCAGCGTGTATTCGACTTTGCGTCATGGTTGCCGTCATCAGCTTGGCTGCGCGCTTTATTTTTGCCTGGAATGGCGATGGGCGCGACGAGATTTATTTGTTAACGATTTGCCGCATAGATGCGCTCGTGATTGGCGCCGCGTTTGCCGCGTTGATGCGAATGCCAGAATTACCCAACGTTTGGCGGCGAATCGTGGCCAAACCGACGCAAAGTTTGATCGCGGGGTTTAGCGTGGCGATCGTGGGCGTGTTGGTAACGCACGGGTTTTCGTTCGAAAATTTTTTGGGCGAAACGATTGGGTTCACCCTTCTGGCATTGGCGTTTGGGTTGGTGATTATGGCAGCTGCCTGCGCTGATTTGCGATCAATCGATGGCGTGTTCCAACTGCTGCGGCTCGCGCCACTGCGCAGCCTCGGTAAATACAGTTATGCGATGTATGTATTTCATAAACCGCTGCACGATTTGCTAGGAAGGCCGTTGTTGGTGAAGTTGCGCGTAGATATGGCGCATTCGCTACTCGCTGAGCTTTTGTATATCGCCGGAAGCGTGGTGGTGCTTCACGCGCTGGCGCTGCTGTCTTATCACTTGTTTGAAAAGCATTTTTTGAACTTGAAACGATTCTTTATTGCCAAGCCTGCGAGCCACCCGCCGAGAACAGTTTCTCGGGAAATGTAGTGCCTGGCATGGTGCCAATGTGGCATAATTTGGGTTAATCTTTTAAGAAAAAATGATGCGAATTCTCCTCTCAAACGACGATGGCTATTTCGCCCCCGGCCTAGCCGCCCTCGCTGCCGCACTATCTGAACTTGCAGAAATTACGGTCGTTGCGCCGGAACGCGATAAAAGTGGCGCTTCCAATTCCCTCACGCTTGATCGCCCGCTGTCGTTGCGCAAGGCACCCAATGGATTCTTGTTTCTGAACGGCACGCCAACAGACTGTGTACATATGGCGGTGACAGGCGTGCTCGATTTTGTGCCGGATATGGTGGTATCGGGCATTAATCACGGCGCGAATATGGGTGACGACACCATTTATTCGGGCACAGTAGCAGCCGCAACCGAGGGGTTTTTGCTCGGCATTCCGGCGATTGCCGTGTCGATGGTCACGCGCGAGCATCGGCATTTTGAAACCGCCGCCTGGGTGGCCGCAGAACTCGTGAAGCGCCATATTCGCTCGCCGCTAAAAACGCCGACATTGCTTAACGTGAACGTGCCCGATATTCCACGCGATCAGTTGCAGGGCTTTGAAGTAACCCGCCTCGGCAAACGGCATAAGGCCGAGCCATCGATCAAAACCATCAACCCCCGTGGTGAGACGATGTACTGGGTGGGTGCTGCAGGTGGCGCAGCGGATGCAGGGCCGGGAACTGATTTTTATAGCACCGAGAACAATCGCGTTTCGATCACGCCGTTGCAGATGGATCTGACCCACTACGCGCAAATGAAGCAAGCGGCGGATTGGCTTAACACCTAGTGTCACGCAACTAGAGCCTAAATTATTAAATCAGACGTGATGAACTCCACCACCGAAAAATTCGCCACCAAGTTCCAAGGTTCTGGCATGACCTCTGACCGAACCCGTGCGCGGATGGTCGATGCGTTGCGTGCCAAGGGTGTCAAGGACGAGCGGGTATTGAAGGTCATGTCGGATGTGCCGCGCCATGCTTTTGTCGAGGGTGCGCTTGAGGCGAGGGCGTATGAGCTCGATAAAGCGTTGCCGATTGGCTTGGGGCAAACCATCTCGACGCCTGAAATTGTGGCGATCATGACTCAACTTATCTGCGAACCAGGCTTGCCGAACAAAGCGCTCGAAATCGGAACAGGTTGTGGCTACCAGACAGCGATTCTCGCCAAATTGGCGAAGCAGGTTTATACCGTCGAGCGCATCGCACCGCTAATGGACAAGGCACGCCGAACCCTGCGCGATTTGCGCTATTTCAATATTATTTTTAAGCATGCCGACGGCCATTTTGGTTATGCAGAAGGCGGCCCCTACGATGCGATTTTAATGACTGCTGCCGCCACCCATGTGCCGCCGGAATTAAAACAGCAATTGGCAGTAGGCGGGCGCATGGTCTTGCCCGTTGGCATAGAATCACAAAAGCTTTATGTCATCGACCGCACCGAGGACGGCTATGTCGAAAAAATAGTCCACGATGTGCGGTTCGTCCCTCTTGTTTCAGGAACCGTATGAACATTGTTTTGACATCTTCATTTACATCTTCATTTACATTAGGCGGTCACCGGGGCATTGCTGCGTTGGCAGCGTTTGCGGTAGCGCTATTCACCGGCTGTGCATCAAAGCTTCCCGCACCGGTCAGCGATGCGCGGCCACCATTAACCACTGCTACCCCACCGCTTACGACACCTGCTGCCAAGCCCGGCGAAACAAGCCTGACGGCCGACGCTGCCAAGCCGTCCAGCGCATCTACGGCACCGACTTCATTGGCCGCGCCCCCCCAGCCTGTTGACCCCACCAAGTTTTATGCGGTGCAAAAAGGCGACACGCTATATTCCATTGCGTTTCAGCACGGCTTGGATCGCCGCGAATTGGCAGCCTGGAACAATATTGAAAACCCCAATCTACTCCGCATTGGCGACAACTTACGCCTCACCGCGCCCGACGGAAACACAAATCTCAGCACAACCGCCAAGCCGGGCGAACCTGTCACCGCACCACTGGTTTTAACACCGTCAATAGGACCAAGCGCCGATCTGGAAGCGCGTCCCCAGAATAGCGGGCAGCTTAAAGTAGAGCCGAAAGCGGGGCGTGTGCCATATACAGACCAGACTTATACCCGACTCAGCAACGAAGCGGCAACCATGCTGCCAGCCTCAACATCACCGGCAACATCAGCGGCAACATCAACACCGGCGCTACCCGCAGGCGCGGCAGCAACAACCGCTGTTACCGGTGCTGTTTCAACAGCGCCAACGCCTGCCAACGAAAATATCGATTGGGCCTGGCCAACAAAAGGCAAAGTAACGGTCACGTTTACCGATACGACCAAAGGTATTGATATTCCAGGAGTCCGCAACGCACCCGTGTTGGCAGCAGCGCCGGGGAAAGTGATTTACAACAAATCCGGCCTCCGCGGTTACGGGCGATTGGTCATTATCCGTCACAGTGAAACATGGTTATCGGCCTACGCGCACAACGAGAAGGTGCTAGTGGCCGAAGATGAGATTGTTAAAAAAGGGCAAAAAATTGCCGAAATGGGATCGAGCGATACCGATAGCGTCAAGCTGCATTTCGAGATTCGTAAAAACGGTAAACCGGTTGATCCGCTGAAATTTTTGCCGCCGCAGTAACGCGATTCTTGCCGTGCCGACAAATTTGTTGATGAACGTCGTGGATCTGAATTTATCATTCCGCAAAGCCGTGCCGGCGGATGCGGATACGATTGTTGCCATCGTCAATTCCGCCTATCGGGGCGAATCAAGCCGTAAAGGTTGGACAACGGAAGCGGATTTGCTAACCGGCGCACGAACGGATGCGGCAGAAATCATCGACCTTATCAACACCCAAGGCTCGGTGATTTTGCTGGCTGAGGCTAATGCCGATACCATTGCCATTGCCAGCGCCAACGCCAATGCCGGCAGCAATGCGAAGGACGCTACCGATACCGCCACCAATCCAAGTAAGGCGCCTACTATCATCGGCAGCATTCATCTCGCTAAAACCGACGATAACGGGGAATGTGCGGGCTACTTCGCGATGTTCGCCATCAACCCGGATCTGCAAGCGGGCGGGATTGGCAAACAAATGATTCGCGAGGCTGAATTGTTCGTCCAAAGCGAATGGAACGCCAACAAAATGATGATGGAGGTGATTCCTGTGCGTTATGAGCTCATTGCGTTCTATGAGCGGCGTGGCTATCGACTTACTGGCAAGATCAAACCATTTCCGGTGAATCCCAGGCTGTGGCTCCCCAAAGCGCAGGCATTACAATTGGCGCGGATGGAAAAACGATTCGGCTGATCGCATTGTTCATAAAAAACTGACATCTGGCTGTTATTTTGATCGCGTATCCTGCGGCTTCGAGCTGATAAGCGATGTCGGATTCGTTCCTGAATTCGCGCCTCAAAACAGTGACGCAATCCAAACCCAAAACCAGCACGCCAGTCAGGCCGGTACCAGTTCAGACACCAGCTCATGCAAGCGCAAACGTAGGCGCTTAGGCGCGAGCCAGCGCAGGAGCCAACGCACCAGCCCTAAAACCAACGTGCAGGTTCAGCCCAAGCAGAACTGAACGTTCGATCAAACGATAAAGGATGTCATGTACCACGGTGAACGATTTAACGGCTTTACCCATCTGCTCGGTGCGCTCTTGGCCATCGCGGGGGCAACTGTGCTGATTGTGCAGGGCGCATTGCATGGCGACGCGTTGCATATTGTGAGCTTTGCCATTTATGGTGCAACGCTGATTTTATTGTTTAGTATTTCCACGCTTTATCACAGCACACGTGGCAAAACCAAAGCGGTCTTTCGAAAGCTTGATCACAGCGCCATTTATCTGCTCATCGCCGGAACATACACGCCATTCACGCTTGTGACCTTGCACGGGCCGTGGGGCTGGTCGTTGTTCGGCGTGGTGTGGGGCTTGGCCGCAATCGGCATTGTGCAAGAGCTCACGTTGGCGCGCGGCCAGCGCTACCCATCGTTGGTACTTTACGTCGTCATGGGCTGGCTAGCCGTCATCGGTGTTGTGCCAATGATTGATGCGCTAACCTGGACCGGCTTTATATGGGTGGCCGCAGGCGGCGTGGTTTATACGCTTGGCACCGTGTTTTATTTTTTCGATGAAAAATTTAAACATTGGCACGGCATCTGGCATTTGTTTGTACTAGGCGGGGCGGTGATTCACTATTTCGCAATTTTGAAATTCGTAGTTTGATGGTGCCCATGATTTTGTGCCTTGGGCAGCTTCGCCAGGGGCGACCTGCGCGGAATACCTTGCTGGGCGGGCGTTTCCAGCAACTTTAGGCTCAAAACCCCCGTCTGTTGGCGATCTTAACACCCATTGCTGGTTCAAGAGACCCGCAACCTCACGCCCGGCCGTAACACCGCCTTGGTAGTGAGTTTGTTCCACTGGCGCAACTCGTCGATGCTGACATCAAATTTTTGTGCAATCGCGAATAATGAATCGCCGCGCTTTACCGTATATTTTTGGATCGGCGGCGCTTTGACTTTGATGAGAGATGCACGTGGCTGGGCACGAACCGCTGCAACAGTGGGTACGACAACAGGTGCGGCAACGAGATTGCTCAAAGTCTCATTCGGCGGTAGTTTCTCATCGGATAGCAGCTTCAAAATCTGCCCCGACTGCAAACTATTCTCGGGTATGCCGTTTAGCTGTTTCAATGCCGTAACGGTAATGCCGAAGCGTTTGGAAATAGAGAACAGTGTGTCTCCTGCCTGAACCTGGTAACTGTAAGGAATAGATGCATTGCTTAGTACAGTCGGCGGTTCTACACCGGCTTGGGGTGCCGGAATCAATGCTACCGGGGCCGACGAGGCAAGGGCAACTGCAGCGGTTAGGCGGGATGGGGAAGCAAGGTTCGCGGGCGGTGGTGCTGAGGCGCGCAACGATTCTTTCATGTCTAAGGTTGCATCAATAATTTTGGCTTCTTTGGCCATTGGCACCATGAATGATGCGGGTGCGGTGATTTTGCCTTTGCGTTCTTTTATGCCGATATTGGTCGCACGCAAATACGAACCCGTCATGCCGTAGCGCTTGGCAATGCGGTCAATCGATTCGCCGCGTTTGGCAGTAACGGTTTGCCATGAAACCATCGGCCCGTTCAGCGAGCGGTATAAATCGAGATTCGTTTTAAACACCTCGGCTTGCGCGGTCGGCACCAAAAAATAATTCGTGTTGGCAGCAACCGGTTTGTTAAACGCGGGATTGAGTGCTGAAAAATCGGCTTCAGGCATTTCGGCTAGTCGCGCTGCGAGCTTCACATCAATTTTTTCCGGCGCGGCGACTTTAATAAAATACGGTTGATTGAGCACATTATTGAGCTCAATCCCGTAGGTGGCGGGTGAGAGAATGATATTTTTCACCGCAATAAGTTTTGGCACATAGCTGCGCGTCTCATTGGGCAAATTTAAATTGACGAAATCTGTTGGCAGCCCTTTGCGTTGATTGGCGGCAATCGCACGCCCGACGCAGCCTTCGCCGCAGTTGTAGGCGGCAAACGCCAGCTCCCACGAATTAAACATGCCATACAGTTTTTGCAAATAGTCGAGCGCGGCATCAGTGGAGAGCAGCACATCGCGGCGATGATCGGTCAAATAATCCTGCTTCAAACCAAAATGCGTTCCCGTGGATGGGATGAACTGCCACATGCCCGATGCCGCCGCGCGGGAATAAGCTTGCGGATTGAATGCGCTCTCGATAATCGGCAGCAACACAATCTCTGTCGGCATTTTGCGGCGCTCGACTTCTTCCACAATGTGATACATATACTTCGAGCCGCGTTCAACAAAACGGCGAATATAATCCTGCCGGGTCGCATACCACTGCTCCTGATCTTGCACTAGTGGTGAGGCCAACGGCTCCATCGCAAAACCGCGACGGATGCGCTGCCAAAGGTCGGCATCGTCTTGCGGAATCGGCGCGGTTTTTTCAGCCACGAAGGTGCTAAGCGATTCAGTAAACGAACTGGCGTGGGCGTCGACGGAAACGGATGGTGCATCCAATGAATTCGCTGGATTCGCTGAATTGGCCGCATGCGCAGCAGCGGCTGCATTTGCAATGACAGATGCATTTGCCAATGCGAGGGCAGTCGCGTTCGCAGACACCGATGGATTCGCGTTGATGGCTGGTGAAACGGGCTGTGGCGCATTTTGCGCAAGCGCCGGATACATGCTTGCGCCGAAGATGAATGCAACAACATACAATGCCAGCCACGGTTTCAGCACTAAGAATTTCGTTTTGTTGGCCATGGCCATCTGCAACCAATTGTCCACAACCCGCATCACAAGCTGCACCATCTGCCGCATCACTGACCGCGTCATAACGTTAACGAAAAATCGTTTACCAACGCACCTGGCATGCGCGCCGAGCCAGTTGAGCGCTCGCCATAGCTACTTGAATCGATCAGCCAATCGCGTTCGGTCGTTAAGTCCAATAAGTTTTGTCCCAGTACCCGATAAGCCGAATCATCGAAGCGCATCACGTTCAGCGGCGCAATGATTTCCCCTTGTTCCACCCAGAATGTCGCAAAGCGCGTCATGCCCGTCATCCGGCAACCGGCGCGGTCTGAGTAATTCAGATACCAAAGATTACCGATCATAATGCCGGTTCCGAGCGTTTTGAGCACATCCTCTTGCGCAAGCGTGCCTGCGGCCATGTCAAGCGATTCAGGTGATTCGCTGCCGTTCGCACCATTGGTTTCAATACCGAACTCACGCGCTGAGCGGGGGCTGATGAGCGCACCAGCGTGTTTGCCGTTTTCGATCAACGAGACAGTCGGCGCTTTAATAAAGCCATCGCCCTGAAACCCAGCAGCCACGCCATTCTTGGCGTTTTCGACCAGCGAAACCGAGGCATGCAGTGATTCGCTACCGTCTTCTAATTTTAGCAGCGGGCTTTGTTTATTGCGCTGTGATTTAACGCCGAATCCACCCCAGGACAGCAGGCCGACAATTTCGTATAATGCCGACGGCGAAAGGTAGGAGCGATATTGGCCGGGCGTCAGCGATTTCGCCGGGCGCTGCAAAATGGCCAGCTGTGTTGCCGCCTGCGTCATCTTCTTTTCAAATTCAGCCGCGACCCAGTGTGTGCCTGCGTAGCCTGATTTCACGGCTTTGTCGGTGGTGTGATACAGGCACCATTCGCAATTAAAATTATCCACGCGATGCCAGTTGCGCTGCCCCAATGAATTCGCAAAGCCCTTGTAAATCGCACCCGACGCAAATAAGCCAACCAAATCTTTGCCACGACCGGCCGCCAAAATTTGATCGAGCATTTCAGCGTCGGTTGGCAACGATGATTCGCCGATTTTTTCGGTTGATTGCGGGTTGGTGTTGTATAGCAAATATGGGTCTTCGGGCAGATCGCCCAGATCACGCCGTAGAGTGTCGATGGCTGCCCGGACCAAACCTTCATCGCTCTCGCGGTTGCCGGAAAGCGTGAGCCGCGACTCAGCGCGGCGTTGTTTGGCGATCAGCGCAATCGTTAAACCAATCTGCTTGATCGAACCCGCTTGCCGAACAGCGCTTTTATTGAAACGCACGAAGTTTGATTCCTCAGCGGAAAGATTGGCGAGTGTGGTCTCGTCAGCGTGCAAAAGCGTTTGAATAAAATCGGCGAGTTGGTAGAAATAGGTTTGCATGGTTTTTTGATTATTTGTCATGAGTAAAATTCATTTTGGAAACTTGCGCACTTCGTTTTTCGCATCGAGGCGCTCTTAATTTTCCCCACCAAACACATCAATCCCGGAAAACTTACAAGCCGGGCTGGCATGCCCGACGCGAATCACTTGATTCGGCTCACCCTTGCCGCAGTAGGGCGTTCCCATCACTTCTTGGCAATCGACATTTCCAACCATCGCTAACGAGCGCCAGAAAGTTGCTGAAATACCGCGATAGTTGGGGTTTTTCACCACCCCACCAAGCTTGCCGTTTTTAATCACGTTGCCCAGCTCGCAGCCAAACTGGAATTTATTGCGTGAATCATCAATCGACCACGAAACATTGGTGCGCATCAACACGCCGTCATCAATCGAGGCAATCATCTCGTCCAGCGAGGCTGTGCCGGGCTCGATATTCAAATTCGCCATACGATCAATCGGCGCACGGTTCCAGGAACACGCACGTGAATTCGCCACGCCGTCCATGCCCGCGCGCGCTTGGGAGATCGTCCCGCCGAGCGGGCGCTTCAATACCCCGGCTTCGATCACGAATTGTTTCTCGGCTTTCGTGCCGTCGTCATCGAATGCAAACGAGGCGAACTGATGCTGCATAGTTGGGTCGTAAGTCACGTTCAGGAGTGGCGAGCCGTATTGGTAATGGCCAAACATATCGAGCGTGACAAAACTGGTCCCCGCATAGTTGCGCTCGTCGCCCAAAATACGATCCAGCTCCAGTGGATGACCGATGGATTCATGAATCTGCAGCATCATTTGATCAGGCATCAAAATCACGTCCATCTTGCCGGATGGGCAATTAGGCGCAGCCAATAATGCCAACGCTTCTTCCGCCGTCGTGAGCCCAGCGCCGTGAAAGCCAGAGCGCGCCAAAATCTCAAATCCGCCTTGCTGGCAAAACCCGTTGTAGCGTCCACCGAATGATCGCGTTTGCGCGTCGCCTTTATCAAACGCCGTGACTGACAACGCAGGCACCATGTAGTCAAATTCTTGGTGCACCATGCCGCCGTCAGCGGTGATGTAGAGCTGCTTGGTATGCGTCGTCCAGAAGCTCGCACCCCAATCAACAATACGATCATCAATTTTCGATTTCGCCGACTCTGCTTGCAGCATCTCAAACTTTTCCCGTTTGCTAATCGCGCTGGGGCTTTGGGTAACCACACTTTGATAATGTTTAGCCACATCTAATTTAGGCATTGCTATCTTGGAATAGTCCCAAACCCCGCGCCCAGCGGTGAGTTTGGCCCAATCATGCGCACGCGCCGCGGCGGTACGAAGACCCGATTCGGAGATATCAGATGTGGCAGCGTAACCGTAGCCGCCTTTATCGATCACCGTAATCATGACGCCGCGATCAATTGAGGTCATTGGCGGCTCGGCGATGTTTTGCTGGACCGAGCATTTTTCAGTGGTTTCTTCCACAAATCGGAAAGAGCAAAAATCGACGGCAGGCGCAACGCGTTTAAAAATGGATTCGAAGGAGGCGGTCATTGTTTTGTCGTGATTGAAGAAAGGGAAATCGATAGGGGGAGCTCAAATAGGCTATCGGCTATTTTACCAGTGCCAGCATTTCTGGGTTCGTCATTCGTACCAAGTGCCATTCCGGGAGAATTGCCGCCCCGAGCGACTTGTAAAACTCAATCGAAGGCGTATTCCAATCCAAAACCCGCCACTCAAATCGCCCGAAACCCCCCGCCAGTGCTTGTGTTGCGAGGTATTTAAGGATGGACTTTCCATAGCCGTGGCCACGCGCCGAGGGGATGATAAATAAGTCTTCGAGGTAGAGACTTGGTTTGCAGAGGAAGGTCGAAAAGGTCGTGAAGGTGAGGGCGAAGCCGATGGGTTGGCTATCCTCCGTAGCAATCACGCATGCGCAACACGGGCGGGGGCCGAACAACGCGTCGTTGAGCATTTCCGGCGTGCCTGAGATCATGTGTTCGAGTTTTTCATAAACACCAAGTTGGGTGATGAGACTAAAGATGGTTTCAGTGTCGGCTGGAGTGGCGGGGCGGATTTGGAAATTCATTTTTTAAAGGGTAGGTGAGGGCGGGCGTGTAATGACAAGATAGTGAGATTGATACTGATTGTTGTGATGTCGATTGCGCAAAACCACTATTTTACGCCGTGATCGCGGCAACGTTACTTAACGTGCTGAGACTACATTTCGTAAAGGATCGTTGGTGATTTTTGGTGCGCTGCACAAAAGAAATGCATAGCAGCCCGTTTTGCAAGCCGCGTTCGTAACTTGGTCGAGTTATGCATTTAGGCTATATTGACGTTGATCACTTTGCTCGTGCGAGCGCGCTAGCGGCAAAACTAAAAATAGGACAGATTAGACGTACTCGATTTCACCTTATTTTTATGCATGAAATAACTTCGGCACCATCTGACGGCAGCTTTTTCGATGACCTTGATGGTCATGTGTGGGAACTCATGTTGATGTCGCAGACGCCCGCAACGACTTAATTGAGCTTGCAGCAAACGCAAGATAA
Organism: Burkholderiales bacterium; assembly: GCA_025360815.1. Taxonomy (GTDB): domain Bacteria; phylum Pseudomonadota; class Gammaproteobacteria; order Burkholderiales; family Usitatibacteraceae; genus UKL13-2. Next base: position 25,271 of record JANYBL010000038.1, on the reverse strand, counting down.
CGAACGTAAGGCAGCAAACCGCCCGCAATGCGCGCCAATAAATGAGGAAGGGGACAACCATGAACTACGTAGACGGATTCGTCATTGCAGTACCAACCGCGAATCGCGACGCCTATTTGAAACATGCAGAGTGGGCTGCGATTATTTTCAAAGAGCACGGCGCGCTCAACGTCGTGGAATGCTGGGGTGATGATGTGCCGGAAGGAAAACTCACCTCCTTCTCGATGGCCGTCAAGCGTGAGCCAACGGAAGCGGTGGTGTTTTCGTGGGTAACGTGGCCGACCAAGGAGGCGCGCGACGAGGGTTGGAAGGCGGTCATGGCGGATTCACGCACGCAAGCTGACAATAACCCGATGCCTTTCGACGGCAAACGCATGATCTACGGCGGCTTTCAAATGATCGTCCAGGCCTGATCAGCGATGACAACATGCGCTATGAAGCCAAAACACTAAGGATCAAATGAGAAAACTCAAAATCATGGAACACATCTCGCTGGACGGCGTGATCCAGCACTCTGCCGATGATGATGACGATTTTCCATTCCCCTACAGCGACTGGACCGCGCCATATCGGGGGCCCGCCGGCCGCGATGCAATCCTCGCTGCGTATGGCGAAAATTTCGATCTGCTGCTTGGGCGGCGCACTTACGATATCTGGTCTGGCTTCTGGCCGAAGGCGCCAAGCAGTCCGATGGCGGACCGCCTCAATGCGGCCCAAAAATATGTCGCGACCCACCGCCCGGAAAGTCTTGAATGGGGCCCGTTCGAGGGGATTGGACCCGACATCATCGAAGCGATACGCCGCATCAAAGCACAGGACGGTCCAGAACTTATCCTCTCGGGTAGCGCTACGCTGACATCAACCCTGCTCGAACATGGGCTTGCGGATGAAGTCCTGTTGATCGTCTCGCCGGTTCTTTTGGGAACGGGAAAACGTTTGTTTGCGCCGGAAACTCAGGCGCGCGCGTTCGAGCTTGTCAGCACGCAAGCATTCCCGTCCGGTATTATCTTCAGCACTTACAAGGTCGCTGGGCGCCTAAAAAACGCATCGGCATAACGCAAAATTGGACGCGACATGCAGATTGGATAAAGTAACCGAATAAAGTGACGCCGCAACTTAAAATGCGCACCGTTCAATGCAGCGGTATGATTTGTGCCTGTCCCCAGCGGCGTGACACGCAACGTCGAGAATCGAACTGAGGTACGCGTCGGCGTCTTGAACTTGTCTGTGCCCGTCAGGTTCAAGCCGAATATGCCAAGCATTGCTGAGTGGTTCGTAGAGCACCCTGCAGCGGCCAATGATGCATAGCGCCCAACGTGGGCTTACAAATCTGAGGAAAAAAACATGTTTGACCACATCAAATTCGGCGTCAGCGACTATGCGGCGAGCAAAGCATTTTTCGTCAATGCACTTGCGCCGCTCGGCGTAGTTGCTATTTCGGAAGGGCTGCCATCCTACGGGATTGAACTTTGCGCGAAGGGTGATGTTTCGTTGTGCCTGTTCCAAACGCATGAGAAGCCCGCGCACCTTCATTTGGCCTTCACCGCCGCGAATCGAAGCGAGGTCGATGCTTTCTATCGCGCGGCACTCGCGTCCGGCGCCAAAGACAATGGTCCGCCTGGCCTGCGCCCGCAATACTCGGGGAAGTACTACGCTGCTTTCGTTATTGGTCCCGATGGGCATAACATCGAAGCCGTTTGCCACGAGCCCGAGGCTAAGCCCTGATGAGCTCGTCAATCATGTCAGAAGCCAAGCCCACGATTCGGCTTCATTACATATGATCAATACGGACACTGAATCTCAATTTAGCGCAACGCTGCGTCGGCCGTTGGAATCGGAAAGCGATGCGCCGTGGGCTTTCGTCATCCTTCCCAAGAATGCGAGCAAAAAACTACCCAGACGCGGAAGGACAACGGTGGAGGGCACGATCAACGACTACGCTTTCCGCGCTACGCTTGAGCCGGATGGACAATTGAGTCACTGGCTCAAAATAAGCGATCCGCTAATCAAAGCGGCAGGCGCGCAAATCGGCGACACTGTTGCGTTTAACATCATGTCGGTAGAACAAGAACCTGAACCGGACGTTCCGTCGGAGCTCGATGCAGCGTTGATGGGCTCGCCCCAAGCGCGGGCTGTTTGGGACGACACAACCACCATCGCCCGACTAGACTGGATTCACTGGATTAGCTCAGCCAAGCAAGCGAAGACACGTACAAAACGGGTGAGCGACGCTTGTGACATGCTCGCGTCTGGAAAGCAGCGAGTATGCTGTTTCGATCCGTCTGGCTATTACAGTAAAGCCTTAAGTGCGCCTAAAGCGGCCGCTTAGTTTGGGCGGCGAAGTTATCCGAATGGCAATTGAATTGGAGAAAAGTTAATGATGGCCCCTCATTTTGTAGACAAAGAGCTGACTCTAGTGTTGGTGAACACCAGGCCAAATATGAAAAATTTCCGATCCCGAACCGTTGCGTGCCTCTGTTTGATCGCCGTTATTTTTGTCGCGGGTTGTAGTTTAATAGCGAAAAATGGCGTAGCGCAGACCGGCACTGCACCAGCAGCCGAAGAACAAATCAGTATTGCGCTATCTCGCTACCGAGAACTCATCGTCCGTATGGAACCAGCCGCCGTCGCATCAGCCTTCACCGAGCAAGGCGCTGTGTCCCACGGAGACCAGGCCCCGGTGGTCGGTCGCGAAGCCATTCGCGCTTTCATGGCCACGTTTTCAAGTTATAAGATCATTGAATACGAGCTCAAAGTAACATCGGCGCAAGTCGGCAGCAATGCGGCCACCCAGACGGGCACGTATCGTCAAGTCGTCACCGTTCCTGGCGGCCAAACCGTTACGGTGCAAGGTACGTTTGTCGCCGAGTGGGAGCTACAGTTTGGGAATCATTGGCTCTTGCGCAGCATGCACACTGAATCCGCTGTCGCCGGATAAAATGAATGCGGCATTAGCCAAGAAGAATTTTTGAAGTCATTCAATATCGTAAGCGAGTTCGAGAAAATTTGGTGTTGCAAAATTTCTCGACCATCCCCGGCTAGGCGTGCCCGCCGTTGAGACAATGCGCTCTGAATGGCGGGAACGAGTTGAGCTGATGACGCGACCGCAGCCGGTCCGCTTCCCATGGTCGCGCTATCTGCGATCATTTCCTTTTCCGTTTACATTCGCAGGATCGGCTAACGGCAGATCCGGCACATGATCAGGCCAGTTTTGGGATGGCCGATTAAAAGGACGTGTCACGAATCAAAAGCGGTTCTTCCATTCGCGAATCGCGCCAAACACAAGCGCTGATGCGGTTATTGAGCCATTTTCGCTTTGATCGCCGCTCCCAGAGCGGCTTTTTTCATTCGGCATATTCGGCATCGTGGCCTTCGCCGCGGCAATCACCGCGGCCGAATCCCAACGCAAAAACGGGTTGCAAGCCAGCTCGTCGGCCATCGTAAACGGCACTGTTGCGTCGTCGCATTCACGCCTTGCCACATCGCGCGCTTTGCGCTTCTGCAAATCTAAATTGTTAGGTTCAACCGCTTCGGCAAAACGAATATTTGATAGCGTATATTCATGCGCGCAAAAAACCAGTGTGGAAGGTGGTAACGCTTTGAGTTTCGCCAGAGACGCCTGCATCATCGCGGCGGTGCCTTCAAACAATCGCCCGCAGCCGCAGGCGAATAGGGTATCGCCGCAAAACAACCAGCCTTGTTCTGCCGCGTAATAGGCAATATGGCCGGCGGTGTGGCCGGGGACATCAATGACCTTTAACGTTAATCCCGGCAGGGCGGTTACCTTTACTTCATCGCCGCCTGCCAAGCTGACGGTTCGCTTTGGAATCACATCGTTGGTGGGGCCGTAAACCGGGATTTTCCCTTCTAAACCGTAAAAATCGAGCAACGCCGCAACGCCGCCCACGTGGTCGTTGTGGTGATGGGTGCATAGAATCGCGGAGAGCGTTAGATCATGTTCGGCCAGATAGGCAATGATTGGATTGGCGTCGCCCGGATCAATCGCGATGGCGTGCGTCTCGTTGTGTACCACCCAAAGATAATTATCGCTAAACGCAGGGATACGGCCAATGTTGAGGTCACCCTTGTATAAATTTTCCAACTTTGTTGCCAACATGGGTGTCCTGTCGTTTAAAATTGAATCATGAAGCAACCAAGTTTACAGGACTGGCATGATTGGCTAAACACCCCGCTGGGCGAATACGTGCTCGCGCGCGAGCGAGCCTGGTTGGACACGGTAACGCCGGATATTTTTGGTTTTCACGCGATCCAACTCGGCTGTCCGGAGCTTGATTTGCTGCGCGAGTCGCGGATTGTGCATCGCTTAACCGTCGCACCCGAGGCAGTGAACGGCAATGAGCCCACATTGCGGGCACAGTTTCATGAACTGCCGTTTGAGCCGCAATCGATTGATCTTTGTGTGCTGCCGCATGTGTTGGAATTCACCGAAAGTCCGCATGAAATCTTGCGCGAGATTGATCGCGTGATGCGCCCGGAGGGGCGGATTTTGATCATCGGTTTTAACCCCTGGAGTTTGTTTGGCGTGAAAAAACTGTGGGCGGGCGGCGGCCGTGGTGGAAACGGTGGCAGGTATCCGTGGCAGGGGCAGTTTGTGTCGCTGATACGTATGAAAGACTGGCTGCAATTGCTAGGTTTTGAGCCGTCATCGGGCAAATTAACTTGCTACATTCCGCCTTGCGAAACGCCGGAATGGCAGCGGCGTTATCAGTTTTTAGAACGCGCGGGTGATCGCTGGTGGGGGGTGTCGGGCGGCGTGTATATGCTGGAGGCGATCAAACGGGTGCAGGGCGCACGGTTGATCACGCCAAAATGGGCGGAACAAAAAGTAAGGGAACGAAAATTTGCAACCTCGGTGCGGAGAGAGGAACAGCGGGACCAACTTCGAGATCGTCGGCAACAATTGCTAAAAAATAAATCGGCAGAAAATCATTTGAGATTGGTGAAGTAACGATGGATGGTGCGAAAAATAATGCGGCAGCCAAAGCAACAAAAGCTGAAGCAGCAAAAACCGAAGCAGCAAAAACTGAAACAACATTGGTCGAAATTTTTACCGACGGCGCATGTAAAGGTAATCCTGGCCTTGGCGGTTGGGGCGCAATTCTGCGAATGAATGGCGCCGAAAAAGAGATTTTCGGCGGCGAAGCAAACACCACCAATAACCGCATGGAAATGCAGGCCGTTATTTCTGCATTGCAATCGCTGACGCGCTCTTGCAATGTGGTGGTACATACCGATTCACAGTACGTTCAAAAAGGCATCAGTGAATGGATTCACGGTTGGAAGGCGCGTGGTTGGCGGACGGCTGCAAAAGAGCCGGTAAAGAACGAGGACTTGTGGAAAATTTTAGATAAACTTGCAGCCCAGCATAAGGTTGATTGGCGCTGGGTGCGGGGCCATTCGGGGCATGTGGAGAATGAACGTGCGGACGTGTTGGCGAACCGTGGCGTGGCGCTCGCGTCAAATCCGGCAAAGGCTACAACGTGAGCAAAGCCGTAATTGCCCCGGCAGGTCGCCAAGTCATTCTTGATACTGAAACGACCGGCCTCGACCCACGGCAAGGTCATCGGATTATCGAGATCGCCTGCCTCGAAATGATCAGCCGCCGCGTGAGTCGTGAACCCAAAAATACGTTTTACAAACGCATCAACCCCGAGCGTGAGATCGATGAAGGGGCTACCCAGATTCACGGTATCTCGCTCGAAGATTTGGAACATGAGCCAAAATTTGTCGACATCGTTGACGGCTTTCTGGAATACATCCATGGTGCAGAGGTCATTATCCATAACGCGCCGTTTGATGTGGGCTTTATCAATGCCGAATTAAAACGGCTGAACCGCCCGCCGATCAACGAGATTTGCACCATCACGGACACACTCGCGATGGCTCGCGATATTTTTCCCGGCAAGAAAAACTCGCTTGATGCACTCTGTGAGCGTTTCGAGATCGACAACAGCGCTCGCACCTTCCACGGTGCGTTGCTTGATACCGAGCTGCTGGCCGAGGTCTACATGGCCATGACGCGCGGCCAAGACAGCTTGGCGATTGGCCTGGAAGCCGCATCTGGCAAGGCATCTGGAGCAGATGGCCGTATTATTCTCGCTGCCCGTCCGGCCAAGCTGAAAGTGATTCGCGCCGATGCCGAGGAGCTGCGCCAACACGGCGAACATATCGGAAGGCTCGACAAGGTGAGCCAGGGCAAGGCGGTTTGGAAGTTGGTTTAGCCGCTTACCTATGTTGGAATCGTTGCCCAAGAGTCGCTAACTCGCGGCGTTAGATTTGTCGTTGAGTATCGATGCTTTCGCTCATTTCTCGTACTACAACTGCCGCGTTTTACTTGGGGAATGCCTGCTCTCATGCTACACTTTCATTCGTTTTTAGATGTTCGTGCACAGTTTGTGCAAATTCAAAAAAGTCAGCAATAACGTTAGAAAAATCATGAAAAAACTCATTCAAGTTGCACTCTCCGGCGTATTCGCAGTTTCGGTTTTTGCTGCGGCCGCGCAAGATGCGCCCAAAGGTGATGCCACTGCCGGCAAGGTCAAAGCGGTTGCGATTTGCTCAGGCTGCCATGGCGTACCAGGCACCAAATCATCATACCCCGAGGTCTATTTGGTGCCAAAATTAGGCAATCAACAACCGGGCTATTTATATTCTGCGTTGAAGTCCTATAAAGCTGGTACCCGCTACAATTCGACCATGAAAGCGCAGGCATCGGCGCTATCAGACAAAGAAATGGCCGATTTAGCCGCATATTATGGCAAAAGCGCCAGCCAACCCAACGCGCAAACCGCCGCCAAGTAAGGACTTTTCATGAAAATTAAAACAATTTCGATTTTGGCTGCAGCAAGCGCTGCGATTGCCGTAATGTCATTCTCAGCGCAAGCCAGTGGCAATGCTGACGCTGGCGCCAAAAAGGCCGAAACCTGCAAAGCCTGCCACGGCGAAGGCGGTGCCAAGCCGATTCAGGCGGAGTATCCTGTTCTCGCGGGGCAACATGAAGACTACCTTGCTGCTGCATTACAGCAATACAAATCCGGCAAACGTAAAAACGCACTAATGAACGGTTTTGCGGGTGCGTTGAAACCCGAGGACATTCGCGATCTGGCAGCTTATTTTTCGAGCCAGCCATCTGAATTGAAAATGAAGTATTGAGCTTTGTATTTTAAGATTTAAGATTTCACAATATTTTTAAAACAAAAAACCGCCTTGTTGGGCGGTTTTTGTTTGCGTGTTTTGTAGATCAGCTTCAAATGTGCTTCAGATTTAATTGCGCCTGAAGCAAAATTGGTAACTTGGGGAAAGCCCTGTGCATCCAACAATCCGCATCGGCTTTGCATCCGGCGAATCTGCATCCAGATCCTGATCCGCACCGCCACTTGGCCGCTACCAGTTGCCCACTACGCTTGGCCCACTCAACGATTCACCTTTGCGACCAAACATTGCAAATAGATTTCCGCATCCGGCGCGGTGCGATTTCGCTGCGCTTGCCAGATCATCTCGGCGAGACAATCCATCATTTCGTGTTCGGCCAGCATGGCAGAATCAAGCTGTTGCGCGAGCGTTGTGTGAGCTTTTTGCACGCCGCGCGGCTGATCAATGGCGAGTTGTTCGCGGATCGCGATATGCATGCTGATATGCAAAAACGGATTGGTTTCGGCAGCCTCTGGCACGTAATTGCGGGCGATGGTTTTATCGCGGTTGGTGAGCAACGCATGGTATTCGGGGTGTTCGGCGATGACGCCGACGGCGATTGATTCCAACGCCGTCAACGGTTCGAATGCGCTGTATTTACGCCAGGCTTCAAATAAAAAATCGCGCGATTCGTCGCGGCTGGGGTTAAACATGGCATCTATGTTTTGACAAACACGGTTCTGACAAACTTGGCTTTCACAATATGTGACCTTCGCAAACTAAGCTTCAACATACTTTGCGCGGTCTTTAAATCCGCAAATATCATAAACCGCACAGGCTCCACACTTTGGCCTGCGTGCCACACAGGTGTAGCGGCCATGCAAAATGAGCCAATGGTGTGCATGTTGCATGAATGCTTCGGGTACGTTTTTATAAAGCTTCATTTCAACCGCCACCACGTCTTTGCCCGGGGCCAAACCCATGCGATTTGCGATGCGAAAAATATGCGTATCAACCGCCATCGTAGGCTCGCCAAATGCGATATTAAGCACCACATTCGCGGTCTTACGCCCGACGCCGGGCAATGCTTCCAAGGCTTCGCGGTTGTTGGGTACTTGGCTGTCGTGTTCGTCCACCAATATTTTGCAGGTTGCAAAAACATTCTTTGCTTTCATGCGAAACAGCCCGATGGTTTGGATGTGTTCGGTTAAGCTTTCAAGACCGAGCTTGAGAATTTTTTTTGGTGTGTTAGCGACTTTAAAGAGCTTGCGGGTGGCGACATTGACGCCTTTGTCGGTCGCTTGTGCAGACAAAATAACGGCGATCAATAATTCAAACGGCGAGGAATATTCCAAATCCGATTTCGGATGCGGGTTGATTTCTTGCATGCGCCGAAAAAATTCGTGACGTTGCGGAGGTTTCATTAATGCCATTGGTTTCCTTAACCGCTGCTTAATTGTTGCTTCATTGTTACTTAAAGAAGCTCTCATTAAGTCTCGTTCTAAACCAGACCAGGCGCGATTATAAAAATTTCAACGTCATATAGCGTTGATAGACGAAAAAAAATTTACACTCGCAACGACGTATGGTGACGAAATGGACTTAATCAGAGCTCCCTTAAAGGAGTACTCAACACGGCACGTTCTTTTTCAGCCAATAACGCTTGGCGCTCTTGAAAATCCCGCGCCAAGCGAAATTGATGGAAGTTGAAACGCTCACGTGAATCATCTTTATCCGCTAGCGCCGGATAGCGCGCGTCTGCAATCATTTCAATACAATCCACTGGGCAGGGCGGGATGCATAAATCACAGCCGGTGCAAAGTTCGGCGATCACTGAATGCATAAATTTATTCGCGCCGATAATCGCATCCGTCGGGCAGGCCTTTAAACATTTTGCGCAGCCAATACATTCGGCCTCAATAATGATCGCAACCCGATGCGGCAAATGTGTTCCGCAATCAGCATCCAGTGCCATCAATGGGCGATCCAGAAGGGCGGCGAGAGCATGGATCCCTGCATCGCCACCTGGCGGGCAGCGGTTGATGGGCGCCTCTCTGGTCGCGATTGCTTCGGCATAGGGCCTACAGCCCTGATAACCGCATTGGGTGCATTGGGTTTGCGGCAACAGCGCATCGATTGCATCGATTTTTAGGGTCAGTGTTTGCATGAAAATTGCATCGGGCTTGCTTTCAAATCAACAACATCTATTTCAATGCCAACGCACATTCCCGAACCAACGCGGGACCTTTGTAGATAAAGCCAGTGTAAATCTGCACCAAGGCAGCACCGGCGTTGATTTTCAGCTTGGCGTCTTCACCGCTCATGATGCCGCCGACACCGATAATGGGGATGTTGCCCTTCACGTGTTTGGCAAATTCACGCAGCACTTCGGTCGACGGTGAAAATAGCGGCCGGCCGGATAACCCGCCCATTTCATTCGCATGCTTGTTGCCGCGCACGGCGTCGCGCGAAATGGTAGTGTTGGTGGCGATGATGCCCTCAAAGCCATTGTCCAGCGTGAGTTTGGCGATATCTTTGATCGATTTCAAATCGAGATCAGGCGCGATTTTTAGAACCAGAGGCGTGGTTTTTTTGTGTTTTTTGGCCAGCTTGGCTTGCTCGGCTTTTAAGGTCGATAGCAATATTTCTAACTGCTCGGCGGCCTGTAAACCGCGCAAGCCTTTGGTATTGGGGGACGATATATTGACCGTGATGTAGCTTGCGTGCGGGAATACGCCGCGTAAGCATTCCAGATAGTCGTCAACGGCATTTTCGATGGGTGTATCGAAATTCTTACCGATGTTGAGGCCCAACACACCCTTGTATTTTGCCCGCTGCACATTGGCTAAAAACGCGTCCAGCCCACCATTGTTGAATCCCAACCGATTGATCAGTGCATCATATTCGGTGAGCCTGAACATGCGTGGCTTTGGGTTGCCTGGCTGTGGGCGCGGGGTGACGGTGCCGACTTCGATAAAGCCAAAACCGACTGCCGCCAACGCGTCAATATATTCGCCGTTTTTATCCAAGCCCGCCGCCAAACCGACGGCGTTATCAAATTTGAGGCCAAAAACCTCCCGCGGTGCCGATACCCGATGCCCCAAGATGCCCGCCAGATGCGCCTTTTCAAGCTTTTTGAGGCTGTGGAGGGCGAGATCGTGGGCGGTTTCGGGGTCAAGCTGAAAGAGGGCGGCGCGGGCGAGGGGATAGGCGGCAGAGAATAAAGTCATACCGTATTTTATACGAGTTGCTGATTCACCTAACAACCGCACTCAACAACGACGCCCAATGGCCGCTTCTCTCATTCGCCGTATTTTCGCGGGCGACATTGCTATTTCAACGGCTGTCTCTGGCGCGTTGGCGTGGGTGTTGGTTGATGGCGCTAGTTGGAAAGACGGTGGCATTCCGCGGCGGATTTGGTACACTCTTGTATTGGGATAGATTATTTTCAATCGCAGCGCTCAGACGAAAGGGCCGTGCGGCGCTCAGTCATTCTGGGTACAGCGCGGATAAGACAATGGTTATGGTACCGCCGACTACGACGCTCGGAGCTTTCACTGCCTAGTCGATCTTTCCTGCCCGTTTCGTTTGTCATTGCAAATGCAAGCCAAACACCAAATTCAAAGAAAGCGCGGCTAGCAACAGCCGCGCTTTTTTATTTCTATTCTTAAAGGTTTCAATATGGTTTCCATTACATTGCCCGACAATTCCGTTCGCCAATTCGATTCCCCCGTTAGCGTCGCAGCTGTTGCCGCCAGTATCGGCACGGGTCTTGCCAAGGCGGCCCTTGCGGGCAAAGTCGATGGCAAATTGGTCGACACCAGCTTTGTGATTGCCCAAGATGCCAAGCTCGCCATCGTGACGGATAAAGACGCCGATGGTTTGGACGTTATTCGCCATTCAACCGCGCACTTGCTGGCCTACGCCGTCAAAACGCTATTCCCCGACGCACAAGTGACGATCGGGCCGGTGATTGAAAACGGCTTTTATTACGATTTTTCGTATAAACGCCCGTTTACACCTGAAGATCTGGCGATCATTGAAAAGAAAATGGCCGAGCTGGCTAAACTCGATACGCCGGTCACGCGCGAGGTTTTGCCACGCGATGAGGCGGTCGCTTATTTCAAGGGCATTGGTGAGGCCTATAAGGCGGAGATCATCGAATCGATCCCGGCGGATCAGGATGTTTCACTCTATACCGAAGGCACTTTCACTGACTTATGCCGGGGCCCTCATGTGCCATCAACCGGTAAATTAAAGGTGTTCAAGTTAATGAAAGTTGCCGGTGCCTATTGGCGCGGCGACAGCAAAAACGAAATGTTGACACGTATCTACGGCACCGCATGGGCCAAAAAAGAAGACCAAGAACAGTACCTGACAATGCTTGAGGAGGCCGAGAAACGTGATCACCGCAAAATCGGCAAGCTGCTTGATTTATTCCACATGCAAGAAGAAGCGCCGGGCATGGTGTTTTGGCACCCGAAAGGCTGGATGATTTGGCAGCAGGTTGAGCAATATTTGCGCCAAGTCTATGTTGATAACGGCTACCAAGAAATTCGCTGCCCGATGATTTTGAATCGCTCGTTATGGGAGCGTTCTGGCCATTGGGAAAATTACAAAGACAGCATGTTTACGACCGAATCAGAAAAGCATGACTACGCGATCAAGCCGATGAATTGTCCCGGTCATATTCAGGTGTTCAACTCAGACCTACGCTCCTACCGTGATTTGCCGCTGCGCTATGGTGAATTCGGCTCATGCCACCGCAATGAATCATCCGGCGCATTGCACGGTATCATGCGCGTTCGCGGCTTTGTGCAAGACGATGGACATATTTTTTGCACCGAAGATCAAATCCAAAAAGAATGCTTGGATTTCACAAAATTGCTGCAAGAAGTTTATGCCGATTTTGGCTTTATAGAGATTATTTACAAACTCTCGACTCGCCCCGAAAAGCGCGTCGGCTCTGACGAGGTTTGGGATAAATCTGAAAAAGCGCTGGCCGATTCGCTCAACGTCTGCGGTGTGGCCTGGGAAGAACTGAAAGGCGAAGGCGCTTTTTATGGGCCAAAGATTGAGTATTCTCTGAAAGATGCGGTGGGTCGTGTCTGGCAATGCGGCACGATGCAGGTCGATTTCAATACGCCGAACCGCTTGGGCGCTGAATATATCGATGAAACCAGCACCAAAAAGCCGCCCGTCATGCTGCATCGCGCGATCGTTGGCTCGCTTGAGCGTTTCATCGGCATTTTGATCGAGAATTACACTGGCGCGCTGCCGCTTTGGTTGGCTCCCGTGCAGGTTGTAGCGATGAATGTGACCGAACATCAAGACGCTTATGTGGCGGAAGCGACGCAGGCATTGAAAGCGGCGGGCATCAGAGTTCACGCCGATTTGCGAAATGAGAAGATTTCCTATAAAATCCGTGAATATAGCGTACAAAAAGTCCCTTATTTGTTGGTCTTAGGCGATAAGGAAAAAGAAGCAGGCACGGTAACAGCCCGAGTACGCGATGGCAAAGGTGGCGGTGAAAGCCTTCCCGTAATGCCATTAAATGAATTTATTTCTCGTGTAAAAGCTGAAATATCCGCGAAAATTTAAACGCGAGTAAGAACGCGAGTAAGAACGCGAGGAAAACGCGAATGAAGCGGCGTTTTTTTATTTTCGCTTGAAATATTGTATTGATGAATTAAAGCCCTTGAGGCGAAATCGATATTTTCGCCCAAGATTTTGTGAACGATTAGGAGAGTTTTATCGCTACTGAAAAAGACGTTCGAATCAACAGTGAGATCACCGGTGTCACTGAGGTTCGACTGATAGGCCCGGAAAGTGAGCCATTGGGAATCGCGAGTTTTGCGGATGCCATTCGGCAAGCTGAAGTTGCGGAGTTGGATTTGGTGGAAATTGCCCCGACAGCAAAACCACCGGTTTGCCGAATCATGGATTACGGCAAATTCAAATACCGCGAGGCCAAAAAAGCGCACGAAGCCAAACTGAAACAAAAACAAGTTCAGGTAAAGGAAATCAAATTCCGTCCCGGCACAGATGATGGTGATTACAACATCAAAGTCCATAACCTGAAGCGGTTTTTGGAAGAGGGCGATAAAACGAAAATCACACTGCGTTTTCGCGGTCGTGAAATGGCGCATCAGGAGCTTGGTATGGAGCTTTTGAAGCGTGTGCAAGCAGATTTAGCTGAGGTGGGGCAGGTTGAACAGTTCCCAAAAATGGAAGGCCGCCAGATGATTATGGTGGTTTCGCCAAAGAAAAAAATTTAGTTTTTTGAATTTTACTGGCCGCTTAACGCCAGACGTTGACAGCAACGACAACGAAAAGTTAAGCAAACAAGCCGTCTTCAGGTATCAAGCGCGAAATCGTTTCGCCACCTGCTGCGGTGAGGCAACTTAAGGAATTAACATGCCAAAAATGAAGACTAAGAGTGGAGCAGCCAAGCGATTTAAAGTGCGCGGTTCTGGCTCCATCAAGCGCTCGCAAGCGTTCAAACGCCACATTCTGACCAAGAAAACGACGAAATCCAAACGTCAGCTTCGTGGTACAGCCGAAATCCATGCCACCAACATCGTCAGCGTCCGAGCGATGTTGCCTTACGCGTAAAGGAGCGAAAAAATGCCAAGAGTTAAACGTGGTGTTACCGCCCGCGCCCGCCACAAGAAAATCCTCGATCTAGCCAAAGGCTATCGCGGCCGCCGTAGTAAAGTCTTCCGTATCGCAAAAGAAGCGGTAATGAAGGCAGGCCAATACGCCTATCGCGACCGTCGCACCAAGAAACGTGTATTCCGTGCCTTGTGGATCGCTCGTATCAATGCGGCTGCCCGTAACGGCGGTATGAACTACTCAACCTTTATGAACGGCTTGAAGCGCGCCGATATTTTGGTTGATCGTAAAGTGTTGGCTGACTTGGCCGTTAAGGACAAGCCCGCTTTTGCGCAGTTTATCGAGCAAGCTAAGGCCGCTCGTAGCGCATAAGCAACAACCGCAACATGTGCTATCGCAAAAGGCCTGCTTCCCGAAAATGAGCGGGCTTTTTGCTTTGTAGCGGCATCATTTTTGCGTTTTTGTCCTCAGTCGAACATATTATTGTTCATATTTTTTATTCAGGTACTTTGTCTACCTATCGTTGTTTCTCTTTCAGCCCCGATTAAGTTGAGCCCCCATGAGCGATCTAAAAGCGATTCTGCATGAAGCAAAGGCCGCGCTGTCGGCATTGAAAAACATGCCTGATTTGGAACAAACCAAAGCGCGATTTCTCGGTAAATCCGGATCTCTCACCGAACAACTGAAAGGCTTGGGGAAACTATCTCCGGAAGCCAAAAAATCGGCCGGCGCCGCGATCAATGAAATAAAAGGCCAAGTTGAAGCGCTCATCAACGATGCCAAAGCCCGCATTCTGAATACCGAACTCGAAGCCAAACTGGCCGCAGAAGCGATTGATGTCACGCTACCGGGCCGGACCTCAGGTGTCGGCGGTTTGCATCCGGTAACACGCTCGTTGGAGCGAATTGAAGCATTGTTTGCTACCATGGGTTTCTCCGTAGCAGACGGCCCGGAAATCGAAACCGATTTTTTCAATTTCACGGCGCTTAATACGCCGGAAAATCATCCGGCGCGCTCGATGCATGACACGTTCTACATCGAAGGTTCGAAGAATTTGCTGCGCACCCACACCTCGCCAGTGCAGATTCGCCATATGCTTGATCATCAGCCGCCGATCCGCATTATTTGTCCGGGCCGTGTTTACCGTTGCGACCACGATGCCACGCATTCCCCCATGTTCCACCAGCTGGAAGGTTTGTGGGTAGACGAGGGTATTAGTCTGGCTGATTTGAAGGGCACCTTAACGCAATTTTTGAACGCTTATTTTGAACGCGATGATATGCAAATTCGTTTTCGTCCGTCGTTTTTTCCGTTCGTCGAGCCCGGTGTTGAGGTCGATATGGAATGGGGACGAGTAAAAACCGCCAAAGGCGACAAGATCAAATGGCTAGAAATTGGCGGTGCAGGGGTGTTGCACCCCGAAGTCCTAAAAGCGGGTGGTATCGATCCTGAAAAGTATTCCGGATTCGCGTTTGGCATGGGTTTGGATCGCCTCGCAATGTTAAAGTATGGTGTGAACGATCTGCGCTTATTCTTTGAAAATGATATGAAATTTCTAAATCAGTTCCGCTAAATCAGCCAAAAATTCGCATAGGAAATGCAACATGAAAGTATCTGTAAATTGGCTGAAATCGCTGGTGGATGTTGATCTCTCGATTGATGATTTAGCCCATACCTTGACAATGGCTGGCCTGGAAGTTGAAGAAATCGAGCCAGTCGCGCCCCCTTATGAGCATATCGTGGTGGCGGAAGTCAAAACCGTCAGCCCGCACCCGAACGCCGATAAGCTGCGGGTCACTGAAGTTGATGTTGGCACCGGTACTTTGTTGCAAATCGTTTGCGGTGCGCCGAATGTGGCGGTTGGAATGCGGGTTCCTTGCGCCTTGGTCGGGGCAAAATTGCCAGGCCTCGAAATCAGGGCGGCTACGCTGCGCGGTATCGATTCCAACGGCATGCTGTGCTCGGCGCGTGAATTGGGAATTTCAGACGAGCATGCCGGTTTGTTGACATTGGCAGGCGACGCGCCAATTGGCCAAGACATTCGTGAATATCTCGATTTGAACGATGTTTACCTGACGCTCAAGCTCACGCCTAATCGTGGCGATTGCTTGTCGATGGTGGGCATCGCCCGCGATTTAGCGGCAGTTACCGGCGCCAAGCTAAATATTCCAGCTATCGCGCCTGTTGCCGCCACCATCTCTGAAACTCGTCTCGCAACTCTTTCGGCGGGCGATGCCTGCACCCAATATCTTGGCCGTGTCATCAAAAATATCAACACCCGTGCGGCGACGCCGGAATGGATGAAGCGTCGATTGGAACGCGCTGGTTTTCGCACTATTGCCCCGTTAGTCGATATCACCAATTACCTCACGCTCGAACGTGGCCGACCGATGCACGCTTTTGACAACGATAAATTGCAAGGCGCAATTAACGTCCGCCTCGCCACGGTTGGCGAAGAAATGAACCTGCTCAACGAACAGCATGTGCTGTTGAAGCCCGACATGTTGCTCATTGCCGACAGCGCGGGCCCGATTGCGATGGGCGGCGTGATGGGTGGTTTGGAGAGCATGGTCACGGATGCCACCACCAATGTGTTCTTCGAAGCTGCGTCGTTCGATCCTGATGTAATCCAGGGGAAAACCCGTGAACTCGGCATCAATTCTGACGCGGCATATCGCTTTGAGAGGGGCGTGGATCCTCATTCTCCACGGGATGGTATCGAATACGCAACAGCCTTGACGATCCAAATTTGCGGCACGTCGGATACGCAGGTCGGCCCAATTACCGAAGCCAAGATTGACGCGCCGGCGAAGCCACCGGTGTCGGTTCGTATCGGCCGCGTGAGCGCCGTCATCGGTATGACCATTGCGAGCGCTGAGATTGTGAGCATTTTGCAGCGCCTACAATGTACGGTTGTTGAAGTCGGCGCGTCCTTGCTGGTTTCGCCGCCATCGTATCGGTTTGACTTAAACATTGAGGCTGATTTTATTGAAGAAGTTGCTCGTGTTTATGGCTACGAAAAAGTTCCTGCGATCCCGCCAAAGTCGTCAGTCGCCATCATGGCGAGCCCCGAAGGTAGCCGCAGCCGCGCCGCACTGCGCCACCAATTAGCTGATTTTGGCTATC
The DNA here is from genome assembly GCA_025360815.1 of Burkholderiales bacterium. GTDB lineage: Bacteria > Pseudomonadota > Gammaproteobacteria > Burkholderiales > Usitatibacteraceae > UKL13-2. Next base: position 8,378 of record JANYBL010000038.1, on the reverse strand, counting down.
AGGAAGTCATCAATTACAGCTTCGTTGCCGAATCATGGGAAGTCGATTTTTCGGCCAACAGCTCGCCCGTCAAGCTGTCCAACCCGATTGCCAGCCACATGAGCGTGATGCGAACCAGCTTGATCGGCGGTTTGGTATCAACCCTCAAAAGCAATTTAAACCGAGGTGAATCCCGCCTTCGGTTATTCGAGGTTGGACGTTGTTTTAACAGCGCCGAGGCGACGCTAGAAGCTCAGCCAGAACGTCTAGGCGGCTTGGCCTTCGGTGCGTTGCACGCCGAGCAATGGGGCGAAGACAAAGCAGCCAAAGTTGATTTTTTTGCCGTTAAAGGTGATCTCGAAACGCTCTTATCCGGTTCGAACGCCCGTTTTGAGCCATTTGGCTTGACAAGCCCGCATCCGGCGCTGCACCCGGGGCGCTCCGCTGCTATCGTTATTGATGGCCTAGCGGTTGGGTTCCTCGGCGAGTTACATCCACGTTTACAACAACGTTATGAATTGCCGATTGCGCCAGTCATGTTTGAACTCGCCGTTTCGGCGCTATCCAAACAACAATCGCCGCACTACCAACCGATTTCGCGGATGCAAGCGGTGCGTCGCGATGTGGCCGTCATTGTGAATGAAAAGGTCGCGGTGCAGTCGATGGTTGATGCTGTTTTGGCCTTAAAATTACCGCACGTGATCGATTTTAATATTTTTGACTTATACCGTGGTTCCAACCTCGCCATCGGACAAAAAAGCCTTGCGTTCCGGATAGTTATGCAGGATACTGCGTCTACTTTAACAGATGCGACCTCAGATGAAACCGTGGGCAAAATTATTAAGGTAATGTCAGAGCAATACGGCGCAACTATCAGAAAATAAACACAAAAATGACATTAACACTGACTAAAGCTGAATTAGCGGACTTAATGTTCGAAAAAGTGGGCCTCAATAAACGTGAGGCTAAGGATATGGTCGAATCTTTCTTCGAAGAAATTCGCATGGCGTTGGAAAAAGGCGATTGCGTCAAGCTGTCCGGCTTTGGCAATTTCCAGCTTCGCAATAAGCCGCAGCGGCCGGGCCGCAACCCCAAGACTGGCGAAGAAATCCCGATCACCGCCCGCCGTGTCGTCACCTTTCATGCCAGCCAAAAACTCAAAAGTTTGGTTGAAAAATCATTTAGCGGGAACGGCACAGGGAGCGTCGTGCATTAATGGACGTCTTGCCGACAACGAGTTTGCCCGCCATCCCTGCCAAGCGATATTTCACCATCGGTGAAGTGAGTGAGCTTTGCGGGGTAAAGCCGCATGTGCTGCGCTATTGGGAGCAAGAATTCACGCAGCTCAAACCATTGAAGCGTCGCGGCAACCGTCGCTACTACCAACACCATGAAGTTTTGCTGATTCGTCGCATTCGCGAGTTGTTGTACGAGCACGGATTCACGATCAATGGCGCCCGCAATCGGCTTGACGGTCCGGAAGCTATGCCCACTAGCCAGGCAGTGCGGCCAACCGCCCGCGGGGTTGCCAATACAGCAGACGCAAAGCTTGGCCGTACGATGGACGTCAGCCAAGTTCGCAGCGAAATTAAAAGCATTCTTTCGATGCTCAGCGCCTCATCTTAAGGCGCAATCAAGCTATAATTTATCCTCGGTCGGGGCGTAGCGCAGCCTGGTAGCGCACTTGCATGGGGTGCAAGGGGTCGGAAGTTCGAATCTTCTCGCCCCGACCAATTTAGTCTTTGCGGTTTTGTTTCACAGCCAATGAAGCCAGTTAGCGCGCTAATTGGCTTTTTGTTTTGTTGGATTTAAAACTTAACTAGCTTGTTGAAGGCGCAGATAATTAACGCCGCCGTTATTGCAATCACCGTCGCCATCAACCCCCCAAACCCCGCTCTGGGACTGCCTTTCCAAGCCGTTGATTAGAAAAGCCATCCGAAGCGAACGCGCGCGTCGCGTCGGGCAGTTTTTATACGCCGCACGAAGCGGAAATTAATCGTGCTGCAATGGCAACGCGCGATCAATGCGTAACATCGACAGCCGTTGGATCCTCGAGAGCTAGCTTCAGCAATCCGAGGCGGCCACATCCTACCTTGGGCTACGTTTAGCCGCGTTTATGATGGTTAACTAATTTAGGGGTCATTTTTTTGTTTTACAAACACCCGTTATGCTAATAATGTGCCTCGGCAGTTGAATAAAATGCGGCACTCGTCGCATGCCGTCGGCGTAGCGATAACCGCTTGCTATATGAATTGTGGGATAGAGCAAAAATGTTTTTGCGCTCATTCATCCGTTTGTTCATGAAACTGTTCGTGAATCCATTTTGCAACGTGTTTTGCAACGTTGTTCGTAGCTTCGTATTGGCTTGGTCGATGTGTACATTTGCGGCTTGCGATAGTGCACAAGCATTGTGCGTCAGCGAGGTGAGTACCGAAGAACCACGCGCTTAGCGCTGCGCTGTGCCAAACCATTAGTTCTATTGAACGAGATGCCAGCGTCCTCCACGGCGTTGTGATCGATTACAAAGGCCGTCGTTTAGCAGAACGCTATTTTTTGGGCCGCGATAAAATTGTTGGCGAATGTTTTTCGCATGACACCGTATTTGATCCGAAATCGTTGCACGATATGCGCTCCATCAGCAAGAGCGTGGTGAGCCTTTTGGTTGGTATTGCGCTACCTGAGAACCACAAGGCAAACTGCGTTCGATTGATTCGCCTGCAATTGGCTATGTACCGACGCGTGATTTGCCTCAGCACTTGGCGCTTGGCTGGGAACGTATTCACTTGGCTGGGAACGTATTCACTTACGGCACCTTCTGACCATAACGTCGGGTTTGACTTGGCAGGAAGATGGATTGTTCGGCAATCAAACTCGTATGGGATTTTCAAGCGACCAAGCGGGCTACGTGTTGGCGAGAGGCATAGCGGAGCCGCCCGGCGCACGCTATCACTACAACAGCGGCAATACAGCCTTGCTAGGGCGCGTGTTAGAGCGTGTGACGGCAATGGACTTAGAAAGCTATGCGCGGCAGGTTTTGTTCGCGACGCTGGGCATCTCCAATTTAGAGTGGCGCATGGGACGCGATGCCCATGCTGGTTTACGTTTGCGTCCCAGCGATTTAATCAAGATTGGGCGCATGGTGTTAGACGGCGGAAAATGGAATGGCCGCCAAATCGTGACCCAGCGCTGGATTCAAGAAAGCACAAAAAACTACGTTTCAGCCGAGCTCAATTGGTACAACGGCTAGCAATGGCGAACTGGGGACATCATTATTGCTGGCAAATCGTGGCATTGGATTGGCGGTTTTGGCAATGGTGGGCAACGCTTGCTTCTGGTGCCAGCACTTGATTTGAATGTCGTGATTGTGGCCGACCACTATGACGCGCCTAATCCAGACAATGGTCAGCCTTCGTGTGTGCTATTCCAACGGATTTTGTCGAAAATTATCAGTGTCGATCCGCTGTAAATTGCGGTCCCGTCAAAGCGAATGCAAAATCGGTTGCAATAATGCAGCACCCAGCTTCCGACTGCGGGCACCGTTCCATCCGGTCTCTGCATTTGGCAAATCAGCGTTGTCTTTGAACGGCATTTCAAGCGTTAGTGCTAAGCATTTGAAGGTATGGCCGACATAGCCGGACGCGAGGGTCAGCTTGGTGTCTTCAAATTTGCCGACAGGATAGCCGTGGATGTTTTGAAAATCCGGACTAGCGGCCATGTAATACGCGACAAAGTTTTTCTCTTTCGCTAGATCAGCCGCGGTGAAATTAGGCAGCGATTCATTGCCCGCCACAAAGTTATACGGTAGCGCTTCATCGCCATGAATATCGAAAAACATATCGCAGCCGATTTCTTGCATTTTGGTTCTGACGCAGAGCACTTCCGGGCTGTGCGCGAGGGTAGGCGTCATCCATTCGCGGTTTAGGTTTGCACCAGAGGCATTGGTGCGCAGATTGCCGCGCACAGCACCGTCCGGATTCATATTGGGCACAATATAAAACTCGGCGCGTTGCAAAAGCTTGCCCGCAATGGGATCAGCATCGTCGAGGAGGGCGTCTAACAATCCTTCGATAAACCATTCCGCCATCGTTTCACCCGGATGCTGGCGTGCGATGATCCAAATTTTTTGTTTGCTGTCTGGTTGTGTATTGTTCGCTTCGTTTTCGTGGAAGTTGGTTGCACTAACAGCAACCATATTCATATCGCGGCCTTCAACCGTGCTGCCAATATCCACCACACGAACATGCGGATGATCGGCCACTTCACCCAGCAGCCGCAAATGCCGATCCCATGAATACGGCTCGAAATAGGCGTAATAGACGCTATCAAATTCGGGCACGTGGTGGACCGTCATGACCGTGCCGTCAAAGGTCGTCGATACACGGAACCAGTTTTCGGTGTCATAACTCGCCACCACTTGATAGCCTTCAAAACCATCCGGATACATCGCTTTGCCTGCGTTCAGGAAGCGAATCGTGCATTCCACGTCCCGTACACTTTGCAAGCGAAAATGAAACCATTGGGCAATGTCTGACGCATGCGAATCTGCGCGAATGTTGAGTTCGATGTTTGACGCGTCAGTCGCTTGAATAACGTCGATTGCACCGGAGTCGAATTGGTGACTTATTTTGAGAGGCATAGTAATCGCTTGAATGAGTAGGGGGAAAGAAAATGAAGGCAATGAGGGCAATGAATTTTGCGCTAATGCGGTGCAACGTCATATTTGGATTTTAACGATATTAAGGTTTAAATAACCATGTAGCAAACCTAAAGTACATAAATCACACAGTTTGGGTGGCAGTGATTTCAATGCGCGAAACTCGCGCGCGAGGGCTGATTTAGTGGGCGAGTAAATGGCATGATCATCCAGCCAATTGAATATCGTGTTCGTTTAATTGTTTTGCGCAATCGTCATGTGCTCAAGCGTCCGCAACGCGCTTGATGGAGGGCTTGAAATCCATAAAACACCCGCCAACAGTTTACAGCTGATAAATTATCGTTTAAAGTGTAATTATCAAATAAACGAAAATCAGGTGTAATAATGCTTAGCTTGCTTCCGGATCCTTGGCATTTCCCGCGAAAAGAATTTGCTAATCAGATTTTGGCCTCCCTTAATGGTGGGCTTGTTAATTCACTTGCCTTGTTCGCGCCCCGTCGAATGGGTAAAACTCAGTTCGTTTTGAGAGATTTACTCCCAGCGCATTTTAAAAACGGGGGAGACGCACTTTACTTTAATCTTTGGGAAAACAAGGCATCGCCTGAAAATGTGATGATTGAGGCGCTACGAGCGCATATTGAGGGCTTGAAGGGCGCTTCTGCCAAGAAATCAGGCAAAGTTTCAACGAGCATCGATCTGGTTATTGTCAAGTTTCAGGCTGAATATGGACATGACCTAGCGGCTAAAGGCCCGGTCGAGGCAGTTGCGGCGGCGATTCGAATTTGGGCTGAAGTGCTGCGGTCAAAAAAGCAAATCGGTCTGTTGGTGATTGATGAAGTACAACACCTTGCTACCTCAGACAAATTTACAAACTTCACGGCCGCGTTACGTACTGCGTTAGAAGGGTCGGCAGACTGTATCAAAGCGGTTTTTACCGGATCATCACAGGCTGGACTCACGCGGATGTTCTACGACACAAAGGCAGCTTTTTATGGGCCTGGCAGTCAAATATCATTACCTCGATTTGGCGATGATTTTATTGAATTCATCACTCAAAAAGCCGACGAAACCTACAAACGACCCTTCGCCGTTGCGGATGTGGCACATGTGTTTGAACTACACAATCAGAGCCCTTATTTTCTCCGACAGTCGCTCAATTTCGCAGTTCTGAAAGGTGTTGCGCTAAAAACGGGTGCAAGACAAGTCGGCATGGAGCTTTATATCGAGCTTGGACTTCAGGAAAAATGGGTCGCGCTTTCCAATATTGAACAGACGATAGTTCAGTGTATTTACAGCAAAGATCAGCTTTATACAGAGTCGACCCGCGAACGGATTTCCGCCATTACCGGGGAAAGAGTTACTGCCCGCAAAATCCAGCTTGCCGTGGAAAAGCTGGAAAAAGGCGAGTGGATAGATAAGGCCCTTGATGGGCGCTATGAGATTGCAGACCCGGTTGTGACTGCATACATTGTCGAAGTTGCAAACGCTAATGCTGCGCTCAAACACAAAAAAGCGCTTTAGGCAGTAGGCTAGACATCGTTCAGCCATAGTTGAGTGTATTTTTAAATATACGCTACAAATTATTGATTTTTATGAATAAAGCAGCCAATAGGGAGCAAAAATATCGAGCTACAATGAGCGTATAATTTATATTATGTTAAATTATAAATAGTTGTCCTAATGTCAAATAATATGGGATGGCGTCCCACAAAACGATGTAGCTATTGCTTGACTATAAATAGCCCAAATCTGGCTCCTTCTCCGCTGATAGCTCCGCTTGAATTACTGGGCTCCGATGCAAAAATGGGTGGTGCAGCAGAACGAATCGCGCCGTTGGAAATCTCCCCCAAATCGCCGCCCAGGCAGATATCCACGTGCTGAAGTTTTGGTTGGATAGGTACGCGGACACTCGCGCTACATTCGATAGCAATCGTCGAGAATCAGAGCGCTTGCTGTTCTGGACAACGATCGAACTCGGCAAGCCATTGTCCATCGCCGACGCACGAAGACATGCGGCTGTATCAACGATTCCTCGCGGCTCCGCAACCTGCGGGCAGATGGGTTCTCCCTACTAAGAGAAAACTTTCGCGCTTTGAACCAGGCTGGCGACCTTTCGCGGGACCGCTCTCCCCTATCAGCCAACGCCAAGCGATCATCATATTGAACGGAATCTTTTCTTGGCTTGTGAATTCAGGGTATTTGGTCGGCAATCCCTTATCCCTCTCGCGTCAGCGGCATCTCAACGTAAAGCCTCGAGTGACTCGCTATCTGGATTATCACTTGCGGAACCAAGTAAGAGTCACTACTGATTGAATGCCTTAGGAAACAGATCGTCAGCCGGATCCAGGATGGAACAATCCAGCCCCGACTGAAGCACCGGTTTAATCACTCGCTCCCTGCCGTGTTGAGTCGGCAGCGCCACGCTCCGGCCAGCATAGCGCGCCCGCTGCGACATCAGGCAATCTCCAGATTCACTGGGTACCAAAGAGCATGCGAATAGCGCTCCAAGCCAGCGTGCTCGAAGCGCCAGAGGTGAAGCCAACTGTTGTCCAGCAGTTGCCTGACGACAGCATGCTTGCCGATTACCGCTTCAATGGCGGCCCGAGAAGCGTCGATGACCACGGTCAATCGCAGTGGCTCGTGCATCCAACGCTCGCCGTCATGGAGCGACTGGCGCGACAAGCCAATGCGCATATCGCCGCCGTTGCCCTCGAATACGCCGAGGCTGCCACCCACCACGTTGTGCAGAACTTTGTTGCCACTGCCCAGCCGCTGCGGATCGCAGGTGGACGCGTGGTACTGCCAGTTGATCCAGTGCGTGACCAGCATGGGCGCGGTCATTAGCAGTTCCAGCACGCTGCCATCACCATCCTGGCTGGCATCATAATCATGTAGAAAGCTCCGCCCGTTCAGTACCACGCCACGGCTTCGGTGCCGCGGGGCGATTAGAAAAGCCGCGTTGCCCGCTAGTCCCCATTCGGGCCGCGTTTGCGCGCCATCGTTGGCGCGACGGCGCAGTTGGCTCAACAGCACGTCGTGCGGTGCACGCGGATCGAGCCGAAGGCTGGGCGCTCGCTCGCGGCGTAGTTGATCGCAAGCGTGGGAAAACACCGCCTGCAGCCGCTCCCATCGAGTACGCGCCGTTTGCGGCAGCAGATCGAGATCAAAGCCCTCAATTTCATCGGTAGTGGTGTTGTGCAAAGCGGCGACGAACACGGTTGACTCCGGGATGGTCAACCCTTGTAATTGCAGGCCTTGGCGCACCGCCGGATCATTGAGCAACTGTGCCAAACTGCGCGCGTTGACTTCACCGGTCTGGCCACAGCAGGCACCACAGTCCAATGCCGCGGCGTGGGCATTGTTGGCTGACTGACTGCCATGCCCAACAAAAAGCACAAGCGGTGCCAGGTATTGCTCAAATCCCATGGCATGTAGAACCCCAGCGGCCAGCTTGACTTTAGCCCCCATGTCTAGCCCAACCAGTTGTGGGCGGCAGATCGCGCGGTAGCGAGCAGGCAAGCCATCCAAGTCGTCTCTGGCACGTTCTTTCTTGGTCGGGAGCAACCAATTCCCGAGCTTGCCGAGATAGCCCAATCCGGCCGCCTCCACGAAGGAGAAAGCTGCGCCCGGCCAGCGGCTTGCGGCCAGCCACTGATCCGCCATGGCGAATCGGGCCTGACGCGATCTGCTGGCTGCTTTTTGCAGTGCCGCATCGGCTTCGCGTTGAGCTGAGTCAGCGCCCACG